>CAZVDH010000001.1:0-77957 GCA_964625595.1 uncultured Oscillospiraceae bacterium
ATGCTTAATCTGATCTCGAAAAATTTTGTATGTGTCGAAGTTTGCGGAATTTAGGCATAAAAACAAAAAAATCCCGCTCCGGTCCCCAAATGGTCCCCATTTGGCGGTTGGAGCGGATTTTTCATAAAAAGCAAAAACCCAAAAACCGTTGTGGTTTCTGGGTTTTATGGTGGAGCTAGTGACCTGACTCGAACAGGCGACCTTCTCATTACGAGTGAGATGCACTACCGACTGTGCTACACTAGCATCATTTGCCCAATTATTATAATGGGAATCGGGCAAAATGTCAATCCTTTTTTCAGCAAAATGGAATTTGCTCTACGGCTGCTCCTTTTCTTCCATTTCCCGCAGGACTGCAAGACGGTCACGGATCTGCAAAAGGTCATCAAAGGTCTCGGGACGCTTGGAAAGATCCCGCAGCAGAGCGGACGGATGGTAGATGGCGGTGAGCCAGACCTGCCCGCCCTGAAACCATGCGCCGTGCTCCCGGGTAATGCGGAAATCCGGTCGGATAAGCCGCTGGGCTGCGATCCTGCCCAGACAGACGATGATTTTTGGCCGAACCAGTTCGATCTGCTCTTTCAGGTAGCCAAAACAAGCATCCTGCTCATCCTCCTGAGGATCCCGGTTTCTGGGAGGCCGGCATTTCACAATATTGGCAATATAGCAGCAGGTCCGGTCCAGGTCGATAATGGACAGCATATCGTCAAGAAGCTTTCCGGCAGGCCCTACAAAGGGAACACCCTGCAGATCCTCCTGTTCTCCCGGCCCCTCCCCGACGAACATGATGTCCGCTTCCCGGTTGCCGACGCCAAACACCACATTGGTGCGGGTTCGGCATAGGCCGCAGCCGGTACATACCATGCACTGTTTTTCCAGAGTCTGCCAATCCATACACTCACTGGCTCCTTCTGCGTCCGGCTCTGCGGCGGCGGCGCTGGGCTCTTCGGCGCTGCCGCAGGTAGGAATTGATAACAAGGTATCCGACAACCGGAACGATAATTACAAGGCACACAATCCATACAATTTTGCCCCAGCCGGAACTGTCATTGCTGCTTGTGGTCAGGCCCCGTATGGAAAGGCCGGAATTATCCGAGCTTTTCACTGCTGCCATGGCGAACAGCTCCGCTTCCATCAGGCAGGATTCCCGATACCACAGCTGCATCGTACCGATCTTCTCCCCCTTTTCAATAGGGGCGGTGGGACCTCCAATAATATTGAATTCCCGAATGAGGTTCTCCATATGGGCATTCACCGGAAGAATCGAGTCGATATTCACCTGCACCTCGGCAACTACATCGCTTTCTCCGCCGATTACCGGGAACTGTTCAAAAGCCTGTCCTTCATAAAGCACGCGGTTGATTTTAAAGTTGTTGAAGATATACTGAATCAGATCCTGCATATCATCATAGTTACCGTATTTTTCTACGGTGCCCCGTTCCGTATAGGTACGGGGGCAGCCCAGGACGACCATAACATAATTCATTTTCTCGTCCCTGCTCTTTGCCGTACAGACAAGGCCTGCTCCGGAGGCGGCGGAGACATAGGTCTGCATACCGCCGGTGACCCGTTCATCCATGTACACCTGCAGAATGTGGTTATCGATCAGATAGTTGGTAGTCAAAAGATTACGTTTCTCGGAGCGGTTTGTGGCAGGAACCGTGTAGCTTACAGTCCCGAAAACCTCACGGAATGTCTCATTCTGAATGGCTTCCGTTACGATTTTCGCCATATCCCGGGCTGTAGTGTGCTGATCTGCGTTGTCAAGGCCATGGACATTGGCAAACTCGGTGTGAGAGCAGCCCATTTCCTTGACCCGTTGGTTCATAAGCTCCACAAACGCGGTCATGTTACCGGCAATATGTTCCGCAATGGCGATGGCAGCATCGTTTGCCTGCTCCAGAATCAGGCAGTACACCAGATCCCCTACCGTCAGTTCCTCGGCTTCTTTCAGATTCTTGTTGATGGAGCCGGCGGGAAGACGGGAAATATTCCGGCTGCTGACCACAACCACATCATCTATTTTGCACCGCTCGATGGCGATCAGCGCCGTAACGATCTTGGACAACGCGCCGGGGCGAAGCTCCAGATCGGGATTGTAGGAATATACCACCGTTTGCGTGTTCACCTCATAGACAAAGGCCGCCTGCGCGCCCTCCAGTCTCCGGTCAGAACCGCCCAGGGGCTTTTCACCGTCAATCGTCCGGCATCCATAAAGCTGGCTCACACTGCCGAAAGGCGCGTCCGACACAGGAACGGTTGCATCCGGGTCCGGTACGGTCTCCGTCGGCGCAACATAATCTTCCGTCGGTGCGGAAGTGGTTTCCGCTGCGGGAACAGGGATCGGAAGAATGCCCATGAGGATGGAAAGGGCCAGCAGTGTGCAAAGGATCCACTTTTTTTTCATATTTCCCCCTCAATATCCTGCTGCCGGACTTGTCCGGCAGGAAAAAATCGTGTATAATATTTTGTATTATATCAGCTTTTCCCGCTCCCGTCAATGCGCAGTTGCAAAAGCGGGGGCAGGAAAGCCGGGAGAACCCCCAGCGTTTATTCCCGGTGAAAAAAGGCAGGAGGCGCTTTATGAAAATTCTGGTTGTGGACGATGAAGATCTGCTGGTAAAAGGGATCAAATTTAATCTGCGAAATGACGGTTACGAGGTCATTACCGGCAGCAACGGCCTTGATGCCATCCGCCTGACGCAGGAGGAAAAACCGGACCTCATCGTACTGGATATTATGATGCCCGAGATGGACGGACTGACCGCATGCAGCCGGATCCGGGAGTTTTCCAATGTTCCCATTATCTTTCTTACCGCCAAATCCGATGATATGGACAAGCTTATCGGATTTGACCACGGCACCGACGACTATCTGACAAAACCCTTTAACATTCTGGAGCTGAAAGCACGGATCCGGGCGCTGCTTCGCCGGTCCGGTGCCGAGGAGCAGGAGAAAACCGGCAATAAACTCACCATTGGCTCCATTACCCTGGACTTAGATGCCCGGAATGCCTACAAGGGCGATGTGATGGCCGACCTGACCGCCAAGGAATTTGATGTGATCGAATTCCTTATGCGCAACCCCAATCGGGTCTATTCCCGGGAAGCCCTCCTGGACACGATCTGGGCCTACGAGTACCGCAGCGATATTCGCACGGTGGATGTGCATATCCGCCGTCTTCGGGAAAAGCTGGAGGAGAATCCTGCCGAACCAAAGTATATCCTGACAAAATGGGGAGTTGGTTACTATTTCCGCAAATAATAAGCCCGCTTCCCGCGGGTATCGGAACGCACAGTTCCGGTATGCATCTACCTATGTGGTGATTACCCTGGTCGTTCTGGTATTTCTGAACCTTTACTGTTCCCGGATGAGTCAGCAGCTTTTCTATCAGAGCAAAGAGTCCTCCATGATTGAAAAATGCCTGCTTGCATCCGATGAGATCTCCGGCTTGGAAGTGCTGAATAACAATACGATCTCCGGGATCGTCAGTCAGCTTGACAGCTTAACGGTAACAAGACTGATTGTAACAGATCAGGCGGGAACCGCCCTTTATGACAGCGGCAACCTCTGCACCGGGAAGCTTGTGCTTCTTCCGGAGGTTGTCAGCGCCATAGCCGGAAACAACGTTTTCTCCTGGCAGTATCACGACGGCGCCATGAATTCCCGGGCCGCCACCCCGATTTTCTACTACGGCAGCATCGTCGGCTGCGTGTACATGACGGAGTATGATACCTCCCAGGGCGCCCTGATCCAGCTGCTGCAAAGAAGCCTGCTGTGGATCACTGTGATACTTGAACTGGTATTGATTCTTTTCTCTGTTGTCTATGCCACCAGCTTCTCTATTCGAATTCAGAAGATCATGAACTCCATGCGGATCATCCAGAAAGGTGACTACACCCACAAGGTAGCCGTTGGCGGCAATGACGAGCTGACCGTACTCGGAAACGAATTTAACTATCTGACGGAGCGGCTTCAAACCTCGGAGGAGAAACGCAGCCGGTTTGTTTCGGATGCCTCCCATGAACTGAAGACGCCCCTTGCGACCATTAAACTTCTGTCCGACTCCATACTGCAGAACGACATGGATCCCAATACCGTGCGTGAGTTTGTTGAGGATATCGGAAATGAGGCGGAGCGGCTGAACCGGATGACCGCGAAGCTTCTTTCCTTGACCCGGGTAGACGGAGAAAGGGTGTCGGAAAGCGAGATCATTTACCTTGCACCCACCGTACAGCGGGTATCTAAAATGCTCTCACCCATGGCAGCAAAGGCAGGTATCCGGCTGGAAATGGATCTGGATGGAGATGCCCCTGTGCTGATTCTGGAAGACGACTTATATCAAATTGTTTTTAATCTGATGGAAAACGGCATCAAGTACAACCAACCGGGCGGTAAGCTCAACGTTTCCCTGCACAGAACAGAGGATAATGCCGAATTAACAATACGCGATACCGGAATGGGAATCCCACCGGAGTCCCTCACCCACATTTTTGAGCGGTTTTACCGGGTGGATAAGGCCCGCTCCAGATCGTCCGGCGGCAGCGGCCTCGGTCTTGCCATTGTTCGGGCAATTGTCCAGAGAAACAAAGGTCAGATCCGAGTGGACAGCACGGTGGGGAAAGGCTCCACCTTTACCGTGACATTCCCTGTCTTTGATACGGAGGTAGACAAAGTTTGAAACAGAATGCGTGCAGCCGCCACTGAAAAAGCGCACGAATCCGGCTTTCATCAAAGCGCTTGAAAAGAGGCGTATAAAGATTATCAGAGCCTGCGTTGGAGGAGAAGCAATTTCCACGTCAGTAAAGAGATACCCTCGCTTTTGGAGCAGCGCTAAGCCCTGCGCTTTGGTAATCGCAACAAGCGCCGGGCAGGTTTTCTCAACCGAAGGTCGGCAGAAAGAAGAGGACGCCTCCTTTCGGAAGCGCCCTCCTGGCCACATTGGAAATATGTAATTACTTGTGAGCCCCGCCCTCCACGGCGGCGGTCTTTGCAGACAGATCCTCGCACAGGTTCAGTTTTGCGAACTCCTCGTTCTGCGGAAGGATGATCTCATATGCGTCCAGCTGGTTGAGCTTGAATGCCAGAGAAGATGTGCTCAACCCCAGAATATGGCCACCCTTCGTCCTGTCTCCGCTGAGGAAGTGGAAGTGCCAGCCCGGCATGTTGATGCCGTTGACGTAGGCAGGAAAGTACACGGCTACCAGATCACCGCGCACCTTGGCGTAGTGGAATTCACGCTGGTGGCTGGCTGCCTCGGACAGCGTCGGATACGGTTTCTCGCAGGCGAAGCAGCTGCGCACATGCATGGTGTCGAACCCGCCGTGGGCCTTCAGAATGTAAAACACATTTTTGTTGCCCTCGATGTACGGCTCCAGCTTTTTCTTCAACGTCTCGATGGAATCAACGTCCGCCAGATGCTGCTCGGCCACGTGCTCGTCAAAGTGCGCTACGGTGCCAAACGCCACCCCATCCTCAGGCTTCATCACGGTCACATTGCCATCAGCCATGGCGCGGTAGGCTACACCATCTTCAAAGATGGCCTCGCCGTCCAAGCCTGTATAGGTGCCCAGACCGACGTCGCCCTCGCGCAGAAACTCCTTCACGGAAATGGTACGGTCAAAATTGCCCAGCATAAGCGCGTTCAGCGTAGATGCCTGAATCATCTTGTGCATAATCAAAACCTCCTCAAATATTGTCAATCGTTGTTCAGTTATTTAAATCATTCAGCCTGCTGTGGATCTGCCGGATGGCGCTTCAGTGAGAAGCGTACCATGAACGGGCACAGCACGTTGGTGATTGCCAGAACGAAAGCCAGCGTAGCGATGGTGCCGGAAACGTAGGGTTCCAGCGCCGCGTTGGATGCCGCCGCAATGGCCGGAATGCTCAGTGCCACGCCCGCCAGGGAGGAGCTGGCCACGGAAGCGTAGCCCGGACGATGCAGGACGGCACGCTCGAAAACGTAGGACGGAACGATGGTGATGACAAAATACACCACGCTCAGCAGCAGGCCCCGGGGAATCATTTTGAACGCCTCAAACAGGTTGATCGTGGAGCCGAACTCAAAGCCCAGAAACGGCAGGATGATGGCGTTTCCGCCCGCAAACACCTTCCGGATATCCGCATCCAGATTGCCCAGAAGCATGCCAAGAACAAACGGGATCAGCAGGGAGATGATCTGCTCCACCTGCGCGATGCCGAAGCCCGACGTGCCGAAGAAGCCCAGGAACAGCAGCGGCAGCAGCGGCATGGAGCAAATCAGCATCACGCCGAAGCTGGCCTTGTCAGCCTTGTCGCCAAAGGGCTGAATGATTCCCATATACAGCGCGGCATTGGCGCTGGTAACGGCGCAGACGAACGCCAGAAACGAAATGCCGAACACGCCATCATAGCCGAAGGCCAGGAAGAACAGCGCCGACAGTGCGTATGCCACGCCCAGCCGCACCAAAATCAGCAAAACGCCACGATGCAGTGCGTCTTTCAAATCACTCAGCCGCAGCGACGTGCCAGTGCAGAACAGCATCAGACCGATCAACAGCATCTGGCCGCTGGAGGAAAACATGTCCTTCATCGGATTGCCCAGCGTTGTCCAAAGATTGAACTGGAACACGCCCTCGGTGATTGTTGTGATTATCGCACCAATAATCAGCGGCACAAACATCGTGCCTGCCGGAACCTTCTGGAGTGACTTCCAGATGTTCACATTCTTCTTTTCAGATTCCATAACTCTTGTGCCCACCTTTGTTTTTACTTTTCTCTTGCATTTTTCGTACCTTTTCTTTCCGGGTATGCATATTATTATACTCGGTGCACTTGCTTTTGCAAGGTTCCTACGGTATAATTATATATTATCTGATTGTGCAATGCGCACAAAGGAGGGCCACTTTGGATCTCACTGCATTTCTAAACGATTTCTTCCGGACGGATAGTCTAAACCAGCTGACGGCAGATGCAGCGGCGCTGTTTGACTGCCCGGTGATGGTGGTGGATGATTCGTTTCATGCCGTATCCTGGCACATGCCGAACGGATTTCAGGACAAGCCGTTTCAGGGCTCCGTCGAACGGGGCCAATTAACCTACGAGGCCAGCTCGCTGCTGAGCAGCAGTGCCAGCCTTACACAGCAGGGCGAGCTGTATGTGGAATTGGCCGACAGCCCATGGCAGCGACGGTTTGCCCCGCTGATCGCCAGCGGCATCCGCGTGGGTTATCTGGTGCTGGTGGACGTCCACGGCACGCTTCGACAGGTGGAACGGCGGGATTTCACCGCGGTGGAATCGGTGTTGGCCAAGCAGCTGTTCTTTGAGAGCAACCGCAGCGGACTGATGTTCAACACGGCGGAGGAGGTGCTTATGAACCTTTTGGAGAACAAATTCTCCACCGAAGCGCTGTTCTTGCTTCAGGCATCCTCCACCTGGTTGGCGGACTTTCGGCCCGAGCGCGTTGCGCTGATCAATCTGGGGCTGTATCACAATCTGCATCTGGCTGAGGACACGTTGAAAGGTGAGCTGACATACGCGTTTTACGCCTCCCATCCGTTTCTGTACAATGACGAGGTGCTGCTGTTTCTGAACCACGACCACGACCTGTCCGCCTTTGAGCCGCTTGTCGAGCAATATCACCTTCGCGTGGTGATCTCCGACCCGCTGGACAACCTGTATGCGCTGCCTCAGGTCTACGCCGCCACGCATGAGGTCATGGACTACCTGTTGCTGTGCTTCTCCCACCCTTTCTGCGTGCGCGCCGAACAGCTGCATGCATTGATGATGCTCCGCCGGTTGCAGGACCGCGCCGATCTGATCTCGTCGGAGGTGTGCGCACTTGCCAATCACGATGCCGCTGAGCATACCCAGTACTGCCAAACGCTTTTGGCCTATCTTCTGTGCCACCACTCTCTGCAGGAGACCTCCCAGCGACTGTACACCCATCGGAACACCGTTCTGTACCGCATTCGCAGGCTGAAGGAGGACTTTGGCATTCCTCTCGACGATCCTGACCGTCAGCTGGAACTGCTGCTGTCCGTCTCTCTGGTGCTGCTCGCACAGCATCAGGAAAACCTGTTCGTGCGCGGCCTGACGCTGGACCCCCCCAGGACGATGCCCCACGCGGTGGACGGTGACCATTCCGCATCCGTTTCACCGACCACACACCCCTGATTTGCTTTGCGACCCCGTAAGCCGCACACATTACCCGACTTTTTCCCCTGTTTCGTGCAGTGGGAAACATGCTGCCCGCATCCGCTCTGCTACAGTACCGAAAAAAGCGGTTTCGGAGTACTGAATGACGATGATTTCTTTGAAAGGCTGCACCGAAAATACCATATAATCCTTCCAAATGCATATTGGGAAGAGCCTGCCGGGACTTGCCATCCTGCAAAAACAAGTTAATTTGAAAGAGACAAGTTTCAGGCTGCTTTGATGCGCCAATCGTTGATGCCATAACGGATGACCAAACCATATAGAAGTGCAGGGTTACCGCTATGCAGCCCCATCACCCACCTCCACGGTTTGTGTAGTATACCAAAATCTCCCGTGGAGAGCATAGCAATCAAACATTATCAGCGAAAGCGCCCGGTTTTCACAACCCCATCGTTGTCTTTCGCAGAAAGGCGGATTACAGGAATGAAAAAAATTGTTTGTTATTTAATGCTTTTGGCGTTGATAACATCCTTTTGCGCCTGTACATATTCCCAGGAGGATACCGTAACATTTTATTATCCCCGGGCAGACTTTATTTATGATGAACAAGACGGCGTCATTTCGTCGGAGGATCGGGATGCAGCAGGCCATACCACCGATATGCAGTATCTTCTTTCCCTGTACCTGATGGGTCCTCTGAAGCAGGATCTTGTTTCCGCTTTTCCGAAAAACACCAGGATGCTTTCCAATTCCAGAAACGGAAGCCAGATGCTTGTCGAGTTGTCAGACACTTCCGAAAGTCTCACGGATGCGGAATTTTCCCTTGCCTGTGCCTGCCTGGCACTGACCTGCATCAAAGCATCCGGAGCGGAAGAAATCGTCATTACCAGCGGCAGCCGGAACCTTACAATTCGGGAAGATACGCTTCTTCTCTATGAAGAACCATTCCCCACTGCGTCAGAAACGGAGGGAACCAAATGAAGTGCATTTCCTGGAATGTCAATGGCCTGCGTGCCTGTATGGGCAAGGGCTTCGCGGATTTTTTCAACGAAGCGGATGCTGACTTTTTCTGCCTGCAGGAGACAAAGCTCCAGGAGGGGCAGATATCCTATTCCCCTCCGGGTTATGAATCCTTTTGGAACTACGCCCTGAAAAAGGGATACTCCGGTACGGCGATTTTCGCGAAAAAACCGCCCCTCTCCGTGCGGATGGGAATGGGAATTGACGACCTCGATACAGAGGGCAGACTGATTACCCTGGAATATCCGGATTTCTTTTTCCTGACCTGCTATACACCCAACGCTCAGCGGGAGCTTGTCCGAATCGACCACCGGATGCATTGGGAGGATGCTTTTCTGAACTACCTCCAGACTTTGGATCGGGAAAAGCCCGTCATTGTCTGCGGTGATCTGAATGTTGCCCACCGGGAGATCGATTTGAAAAACCCGGCTGCAAACCGCGGAAACGCCGGATTTTCCGATCAGGAGCGGAGCTGTTTTCAACGGCTTCTGGATAACGGCTTTACCGATTCTTTCCGTTATCTTTATCCTGATCAGACGGGAGCTTATTCCTGGTGGAGCTATATGTTCCATGCCCGGGAGAAAAACGCTGGGTGGCGGATCGACTATTTTCTTGTATCAGACCGGCTGCGGGATAGAATTCGGGAAGCGCCGATTTACAGTCAAATTCTCGGCTCCGATCACTGCCCCGTTGGTTTGGAACTGGATTTTTAAATCACGGTTTTTCCTCGGTTCGTATCACCGCGCCTAGCTGTTCTCCCCGGCGGGCAAGGTAGGCATCTTTCAGCCTGGACATGTAAGAAAAGGGTTCCTCAGGATAGATTGGAACAAACCTTTCTTTGGGACGATCTCCGTGCTTCGGCACCAGCCTGAATTCCATTTCTCCCTCTCCCAACCGCTTCACCGGGATCCTCGTATCCAGCCCGAAACCGCCGTCCATAGGCACCACGATGCCCAGGCTTTCCTCCCGGGTGCCGCAGCGGACAAAAAGCCTGCACATAACGTCTCCTGACAGGCGGCAGCGGCAGTGAAACAGATAATAGAGGCCCTGACGGATCACCTGGACTTTCCCTGCCGGTACCTCTCCAAAAAACACTTCACAGCACATTTGCAAAACAATCCCCCCTGCCGTATCCTATGCGGCAGGGGGGCAATTATTCTCTTTTCGGGCTTCATGAATGCAGACCAAAGCTGACAGCGATAGCATCATCCACCTGTGCCATCTGCTTTTCATCCAGCCGTCCCATATGCTCCCGCAGACGGCGCTTATCTATGGTACGGATCTGCTCGAGAAGGATCACGGAATCCTTTGTCAGTCCAACGCTTCCTCCGGGAATATTTATATGCGTGGGAAGCCGGGCCTTGCCCGTCTGACTGGTAATGGCGGCGGCGATCACCGTGGGGGAATGCCGGTTTCCGGTATCGTTCTGAACAATGAGAACAGGCCGGGTGCCCCCCTGCTCGCTGCCCACCACCGGGGACAGGTCGGCGTAAAAGATGTCGCCCCGCTTAACTGTGCTATCCATAGGCTTCACTCTCCGTGCATATCTTTGGCGCGCTACCGGACGGAATCCCTATGTAACGCGGCTGTATCTATTGTCCCACGCACAGAGGATTTTTATACGGTTCTTCGGGAAATACTCCCAGTTTTCCGGTCCGACACCGCCTCCGTATCATCCTATGATCTTTCACGGCAAAAAGCTACGAAATTGTAAAAGAAGCGACTTCCAGCGACAGGATCTTCCGTCCGCTGTAGAGGATCTCCGCTTTGACAGGCACATTTTCCCCGTTTACCCAAATATCCAGGTGGAGTGCATCGCCCCGGTAGCTGTCATCCATACACAGGCGAAGATAATCACCGTCCATTCCTGCAGAGGACAGATAGCCGGAGCGCAGGGTCTTGAGCAGGAGCCAGGGGGCGCTCACCGGCGTCACCTGACCGTCCGCCATCAGCGGAAAGGACAGCGCGGTATCTTCAAAGGTCAATTCGCCCCCTGTCCCGGTGATCCGGCCGGTTATCCCGGAAATGCTCTCCGGTTCCTCCACGGTAAAGGAAAGGTTTCCCTGTTCGTCTGCCGAACAGTTCAGTGCGAAAGAATACAGCTTGTCCCCATAATCCGCCGTAATCTTTGTTTCAAAAGCGCATGACCCTTTTTGCAGTTTTTCCCGCAGCATAAGGCTCCGGTTCATTTCTCCGGAGGCCCTGCCGCAGCCGGACAGGAAAACCACAAGCAGTACGACCGCACAAAACCGTTTCATGGAAAGCCCGCCTTATTTCAGAAGTCGCGGCAAAGCATCCAGCATGTCCGTGGGCAGCATGCCATACTGCCCCAGCTCCCTGGCACACAGGTCTCCCGCGGCTCCGTGGAACCAGCAGCCGCAGGCTGCCGCCTCCATGGGCCCAAGGCCCTGACCCAGAAACGCCGTAATGATCCCCGCCAGCACATCTCCGCTTCCGCCAACCGCCATGCCGGGATTTCCGGTCAGGTTGCGGTAAATTACGGTGCCGTCGGTGATCAGCGTTCCCCTCCCCTTGCGCACCAGAATACACGCAAGCGTCCGGGCAAGATCCATAGCTGCCGCGGCACGGTCTGCGGATGTGTTGCCGCCCAGCCGGGCAAATTCCATTTCATGAGGAGTCAGGATCGTGGGATACTGTCTTCCGCGCAGTAAAGCTTTATGCTTTCCCAGCAGATTTATGCCATCGGCATCCACAACTACCGGGCATTTGGCCTCCCGGAGGACCGTTTCCAGTGCCGCAAGGGAACCGGGGGACTGTCCCAGTCCGGGGCCGATAAGAACCGCGTCCATGTGGGCAAGCTTTTCCCCAATCTGTGCCGCCGCGTCCGGACTGAGGGCTCCGTCCGCATCCGGAAGTGGAAAAACAATCGCCTCATTCAGCTTCACCGCCTCAATGGCATAAATGCTCTCCGGCACACCCAGAAATACCAGACCCGCTCCGGCACGAAGCGCGCCCATCGCGGCAAGATAGGCGCTTCCGGTATAGCCCCGGCTGCCGCACAGAAGAAGAATTCGTCCAAAATCCCCCTTATGGGCGTCGGGACTGCGGTCCGGCAGCAGTGCCAACGCCTGCTCCCTGGTCAGTTCCACCATAGGCTTTCCTCCCATCATTCCAGATGATACAGTTCGGTAAACTTTTGGGTCAGATAATCGGTATAATACTTCGGGTCAAATTCGCCGCAGGCTTCCGCAAAAAGCACTCCGGGCTTTTTGAAGCTGGCATATTTGTGAATATGCTCTTTCAGCCAGCCGGTGATCCGGGACAGGTCGCCCTTTGCCACATCGGCATAAATGTCTCCCAGTTCCTCCTGCATTGTGTGGAGCATCTGAACACCGTAGGCGCTGCCCAGCGCGTAGGAGGGAAAATAGCCGATGCTGCCGCCGGACCAGTGAGAGTCCTGAAGGCAGCCCATCCGGTCATTGGGGACATTGATTCCCAGGTACTCCCAGTACAGTTCGTTCCACCGGGCAGGTACATCCGCCACGGCCAGCTCTCCGGAAATCAGTTGTTTTTCAATGTCATAGCGGACCATGATGTGCAGCGAGTAGGTAAGCTCGTCGGACTCCGTGCGGATAAGGCTGGGCTGGGCTTTGTTGACAGCCCGGTAGAACATTTCTTCGTCCACATCCTGAAGCTGCTCCGGGAAGAAAGCTTTGATTTCCGGGAAAACAGCATGGATAAAGGGGCGGCTCCTGCCAATGAGATTTTCGTAGAACCGGCTCTGGCTTTCGTGAATGCCCATGGATACGCCGCCGCTGAGAACGGTAGCGTTGTACTGATCGTCCGCATTCAGTTCATAGAGTGCGTGACCGCCCTCGTGGATCACGGAATACATGCTGGAAGCCAGGCTGTTTTCATAGTAATGGGTGGTAATACGCACATCCTTGTTGTTGAAATTTGTAGTAAAGGGATGCTCCGTTTCCGCGATGCCGCAATAGTTACGGTCCAGGCCCATGACTTCCATCAGATAGTCGGAAAGCCTGCGCTGCTGCTCCACGGGATAGGTCCTGTGCAGGAAGCTGTCATCAATGGGCGGCTTCTCGGAAATCTTCTCAATCAGCGGCACGATGGTGCTGCGCAGCTGGGAGAAAAAGGCATCCAGCGTCACTGTGTTCATGCCTTCCTCATACTCGTTAAGCAGCGCGTCATAGGGGGCCATCTTCGGATTGTAATATCCGGCAAACCTCCGGTTATAGTCCACGATCTTTTCCAGATACGGCGCAAAGGACGGAAAATCATTTTCATTTTTCGCCTTTTCCCACACGGCTCCCGCATCGTTCAGCAGCACCTGATAGGCAACAAATTCCTCCCCGGGGATCTTGTGGGAACGGTCATAGTCTTTCCGGATCACTTCTATCTGCCGCAGCCGGACCGGGTCCAGCTCCTGAGCGTGGGATTCCAGATAGGAAAGAAGCTCCCCTCTTTCCGGACTGGTGGAAAGGTCATAGATTATCCTGGAAAGGACCTCCATGGTATTTCCCCGGCCAACATAGCTTCCCTTCGGCGCGGCGGTGGCGGCATCCAGATACAAAACGCCCATGGCATGGTTATAGGCGGCCTCTGTTTTCTGGGTGCGGTCCAGAGCTTCCAGGGCCTGAGCGACGGATTCATACTGCATAATGCTGTCTCCCTTTCAATAATTATTTGAAAACAACATATCACGTTCTTTCCGGTTCGTCAAGGAAAAGAGAAAAAGTGCTTGCAAATTACATTTTGTTGTGTTACTATTGGGAAGATATGAAAAAGCAGTGATCGGGCTGCCTTGCGTTGGTTTTGCGCACACAGCGAGAGCGGGATGGTGGAAGCCGCTTGCGTACAGCGTTGGGCTTTCTCCCGGGAGCCGCCGCCTGAATGCGTAAGCCAGTAGGGCCGGACGGGTGATGCCGTTATCCATCTTGGACATGGTTGTGTCCGAAAGCGCGCCGTTTTCAGCGGCGAAATTGCGGGTGGTACCGCGGAAGCATTGCCTTTCGTCCCGGTTTGGGATCGAAAGGTTTTTTCATTTTTAGGAGGAAAGAACATGAAACAACAACTGGAAAGCATTCGCTCCCAGGCAATGTCCGCCCTGGAGGAAGCATCCACGCCTGCCGCTCTGGAAGAGCTGCGGGTCAAGCTGCTGGGCAAGAAAGGTGAACTGACCGCCGTTTTAAAGCAAATGGGCAAGCTCAGTGCCGAGGAGCGGCCTGTTATGGGACAGCTTGCCAACTCCGTTCGAGCCGCCATTGAGGAAAAGCTGGAGGAACGGAAAGCCGAGATCCATGCTTCCGTCCTGGAAGCAAAATTAGCTTCCGAAGCCGTGGATGTCACGATTCCCGGGACGGCGGTGGCGGTGGGCCACCAGCATCCCATGAATCAGGTCCTGCAGCAGATCAAGGATGTATTCGTTGGCCTTGGCTATCAGGTGGTGGAAGGTCCTGAGGTTGAGCTGGCAGACTACAACTTCACCCGGCTGAACATCGAGGAAGGACACCCCTCCCGGGATCGTTCCGATACCTTCTATTTCACGGATGATGACTCCGTACTTCTGCGGACCCAGACCAGCCCCATGCAGATCCGCTATATGGAAACCCACAAGCCGCCGCTGTGCATGCTGGCTCCCGGCCGTGTGTTCCGGAAGGATGAGGCTGATGCCACCCACTCCCCTATGTTCCATCAGATCGAAGGCCTGGTGGTGGATGAGCACATCACCATGGGCGATCTCAAAGGAGCTCTCATCACCATGATGCGCAAGCTTTACGGCGAGGATGCCCAGATGCGGTTCCGTCCCCATCACTTTCCTTTCACGGAACCCAGCTGCGAAATGGACATGCAGTGCCACAAGTGCCATGGCACCGGCGAGGTGAACGGTCAGGTCTGCTCCACCTGTCACGGTGAGGGCTGGATTGAACTGCTGGGCGCCGGAATGGTCCATCCCAAGGTTCTGGAGTGCTGCGGCATTGATCCTGACAAGTATACCGGCTTTGCCTTTGGCATGGGCCTGGAACGGATGGCCATGGGCCGTCTGAAGATCAACGACCTGCGCCTGATCTTCGACAACGATATTCGGTTCCTGAACCAGTTCTAAAGGAGGTGCGTCTACAATGAGACTGAACAGAAAATGGCTGAATGAAGATTTCGTGGACCTGCACGAGGTAAGCGATAAAGAATTTGTGGAAACCATGACCGTCTTCGGTCAAAAGGTGGAAACCTGGGAGCGGATGGATGCCGAGATCAAAAACGTGGTCGTCGGCAAGGTCCTTTCCATGGTGCGCCATCCCAACTCCGACCATATGTGGATCTGCCAGGTGGATGCCGGCAGCGAAGAGCCCGTGCAGATCGTCACCGGTGCCCAGAACGTCCATGAGGGAGATCTGGTTCCCGTTGCGCTGCACAACTCCTGGCTTCCCGGCGGCGTGCACATCACCAAAGGCAAGCTCCGGGGAGAGCTGTCCAACGGCATGCTCTGCTCCTTCGCGGAGCTGGGTCTGACCCAGAATGACCTGCCCGGCGTATTCGCCGACGGCATCTGGATCCTGAACGATGAAGAATGCAGCGTCGGTCAGGACATCAACCAGGTCATCGGAAACGATGATACCGTGGTGGAATTTGAGATCACCAATAACCGCCCCGACTGCTACTCCATCATCGGTCTTGCCCGGGAAGCAGCGGCTGCTTTCGGAAAGCCCATGCGTCACCACGAGCCGGTGGTTCACGGGAGTCGTGCCGGCAGCATCTTCGAGCATCTGGATGTAGAAGTGCCCGCTGCGGATAAATGCAGCCGGTACTCTTCCCGAATGGTCGCCAATGTGAAAATCGGCCCCTCCCCCAAGTGGCTGCGGCAGCGTCTGCGCGCCAACGGCGTCCGCCCCATCAACAATATCGTTGACATCACCAACTATGTAATGCTGGAATACGGCCAGCCCATGCACGCCTTTGACTACCGCTACGTTTCCTCCGGAAAGATCGTAGTGCGGGAAGCCGAGGCTGGAGAGACCCTCACCACACTGGACGGCACTGTGCGTCCCCTGAAGCCGGGAATGCTGGTCATTGCCGATGACACCAAGCCCATTGGCCTTGCCGGTATCATGGGCGGCGAGAACTCCGAAATCGTGGACGACACCTCTATGGTGGTCTTCGAATCCGCCAACTTTAACGGCACCTCCATCCGCCAGACTGCTCTGGCTCTGGGAATGCGCACCGAGGCCTCCGGAAAGTTTGAGAAGAACCTGGATCCTATGATGACCGTTCCCGCTGTACAGCGTGCCTGCGAGCTGGTTGAGCTTCTCGGCTGCGGCGATGTGCTGGACGGGACCATCGATGTGATCCATTACGTTCCCGAACCCCGCCGTGTCCGTCTGGAGCCCGCCAAGATCAATGCTCTGCTGGGTACGGATATTTCCCGTGAGGATATGGTAAAGTATCTAGCTAATCTTGAGATTCCGGTGGAGGGCGATGAAATTCTTGTCCCCTCTTTCCGCCCTGACCTGATCCTGACGGCGGATATCGCCGAGGAGATCGGCCGTTCCTACGGCTATAACGCCATTCCTATCACCGAGTTCAAGAATTCTACCCAGGGCGGCTACTCACAGGAAATGAAGCTGGAAGCCCAGGCGGGAACCTTCTGCCGTGGGTTGGGCTACAGCGAGATCATCACCTACTCCTTCGTCTCCCCTGCTGTTTTTGATCAGATCCGTCTTCCTGCTGACTCTCCTCTTCGCAACTGCATGCGGATCCAGAATCCTCTGGGTGAAGATACCTCTGTGATGCGCACCATTGCCCTGCCCTCCATGCTGGAAATTTTGGCACGGAACAGCGCCTACCACAACAAGGCTGTCAAGCTTTATGAGGTTGCCAAGGTGTATCTGCCTACCGAGGGTCAGGTGCTTCCCCAGGAACCCAAGAAGCTTATTTTGGGCACCTATGGTTCCGGCGAGAACTTCTTCACATTGAAAGGCGAGATCGAAGCCATTTTTGCCGGACTGCGGATCCGGAAAGCGGAATACGCTGCTGAAAAGAGTAACCCCAGCTACCATCCCGGGCGCTGTTCTTCCATTACCGTGGACGGCGTTAATGTCGGCGTTATGGGTCAGGTGCATCCCCTGGTGGTTAAAAATTACGGCATGGATTGCGAGGTCTACTGCGCCGAGCTGAATCTCAGTGCGCTTATGGAGCTGCGCCTGCCTGAGCCCACCTACACGCCTCTGCCCAAATATCCGGCGGTAATGCGTGACCTGGCGCTGGTCTGCGACGAGGAAGTCACCGTTGCCCAGGCCGAGGGCGTGATTACGGGCGCCGCCGGGAAGCTCCTGCGCGGCGTCAAGCTGTTCGACATCTACCGGGGCACCGGCGTACCGGCAGGCAAAAAGAGCATGGCTTTCTCTCTGGAACTGCGCTCCGATGAACGGACGCTTACCGACGCGGATTCCGAGGGTGTTATGAACAAGGTTCTTGCCGCGCTGAAAGAAAAGCTGAACGCCGTTCTGCGTTAAGAAAACAAAAGTTCACAAAAAATTTCCGTTTGGGGCTTTACACCCTCCCCTTTCTGGCGTATAATAACAGTATTATTTTCCTGATAAGGAGGCTGAGACCATGACGGATTCCGACACCCTGACCTTTACAGTCCCCAGCGATGACAAAGAGAGCATGCGCCGCATTCTCCGAAGTGTGTTCGATGCCCTGTCTGAGAAAGGCTACAACCCCATTAACCAGATCGTCGGCTACCTGCTGACGGAGGATCCCACCTACATTACAAATTACGGCAATGCCCGCAGCCTGATCTGCAAGATCGACCGGGACGAGCTGATGCAGGTGCTGGTCCGGGAGTATCTGTTCTCCAAGGATTGATTTCGGAACACCGGCAAGGGGCCTTTGTCCAGGCAAAGGCCCCTTATTTTGTACCTTGACAGTTTCATATGTATCTTCCTTTTCCCCCAAATATTGGTGGATTCCACTGGACTTGACTTTTCTGTAACAATGTGTTACAATTTAATTACATTTTCACAGGAGGTTCTTTCATGGCTGACGAAAAAGTACTCACCTATAAAGGTCGCCCGCTGATGAGAAAGGATAATCTCATCTATTACGGCTCCATGGCAGACAGCCACATCATTATGCTGCAGGTGCTGGAAAGCAAAAAGGTTAACGATACTGACATCGCCACTCGGGTTGCCATCCAGCTTCAGCTTACCGATCCCAACGCAAGAGGCCGGGATCGTATCGTGAAAAAAAGCGAAAAAGACGGCCTGTACACCGCCCTTGATCTGGGGTCTGTCTGGCTGGAACGCGCCCTGGCCGGTAAGTAAAGCAAAGCCCTGATACAGCTGTGAAATGTATAACCGCCATTTCACAGCACTTAAAACCGCGCCAAAGAAACCCATTTTACCCCGGAGGATACATATGAAACTTACCAGAAGAATCGTGACGCTGGCCCTGACCCTTGTTCTGCTTGCCGGCGTACTGACCGTTCCCACCTTTGCCGCAGGATACCAGATGTATGGAATCGGTTTTGTGACCGCCACCTCCCTGCGTCTGCGGCAGGAGCCGAACACCACTTCCAAAATTCTTGCTACCGCTCCCCGCGACGAGTGCGTTGTGGTAATCAGCAAGCAGGGCGATTGGTACAAGGTAAACTATAATCTGCAGGAAGGCTACATGCACGCCGATTACCTCAATGTAAAGACCGCCCGGAATGCGGAACTGGGCTACGGGAAAGTTACCGGAAGCTCCGTGAATCTGCGCTCCGGCCCCGGCACTTCTTACGCCGTTGTTGGCTCCGTAAAAAAAGGTGACACTTCCTGCTACATCATCGGCCTGAATAACGGCTGGTATAAGGTCATCACAGGCTCCAAAATCTGTTACATCCGCAGCGACTACCTGGAACTGACCGAGATCCCCTACGAAAACAAGGCATCTTCCAACAGTCCCAAGTTTTTCCGCCTGGGCAATTCCACCGGCGTTGCTCCCAGCCCGGAGGCACTAAACGGAAGTTCCGGAAGCACCAATTCTTCTTCTCCCGCACAGCCCGGCGCTACCGGCAGTCAGATTCTCGCGAAAGCCCAGCAATATCTGGGCGTACCCTATGTCTACGGCGGGGCCAGCCCCAGCGGCTTTGACTGCTCCGGTTTTGTGTACTATGTTCTCAAGGAACTTGGTTACTCCCCTTACCGTACACCGGCGGATCAGTATAAAATGGGCACCGCCGTTTCCAAGAGCAATCTTCAGCCCGGCGACATTGTGTTCTTCGCAAACACCTACGCCAGCGGTATCTCCCATGTGGGCATTTACGCCGGAGACGGGCAGTTCATCCACGCACCCAATTCCCGCTCCGTTGTCTCCTACTCCAGCCTTACAAGCGGCTACTGGTCGGATCATTACTACGGCGCAAGGCGAATGAGTTAAAGATAGACAATCCCCTTGAAAGGACCCATTTCCTTTCAAGGGGATTCATTTTATTCTGTCGGGAGAAGTTCGTAAGCGATTCTGGGATCTCCGTTTTCCAGATAGATGATCCCGCACTCCCGAAAGCCATTACGGGCAATCCGTTCCCGCATGACATGATTATCCCGGTGTGTGTCGATCCGAATATGGGAACAGATTCCGGAGCAGAATGCGACTGCCGCTGTCAGAATGCCGCCGCTGCCATCAGACGCAATGCGGTGGATCGTACCATATGGCGTATTGCTGCACCATGCACCATCAATATATCCGTAAGTCGGGTCCTCCCCAAGGAGAAACGCGAAAACGCCGTGAATTGCGCCCTCCGTGGTTAAAACATAGAGATTCCCATCCTCTATGTCTTTTTTCAATGTCTTTTCCGGGGGACGGTCTTTCCCCCACTGATTGGGGTTTCCTGTCCGGGCCATGAATTCTCTGGCGCCGGAATAAATTGCCTGTATCGCATTCCAGTCCGTTATCTGTGCTTTCCGAATCCCGTATACCACGATCATCACCTGTTTCTGAAAGAATCAAACAGAAAATTATGTTTCTTTCTCATTCTGTTTCCTTTAATTTGATTTGTGAATTACAAAACGCCCAGCGGGCATACTACCATGGAAACCAAACAAAAGAAGGTGAATCCATGGCAAAAAACAAACGGGGACGCAGCAGCTTTCTTCTGCCCTCCCAGCCGGTAATCACAGCCTGGGCCAGCGTCGCCGGAAAAAAAGAGGGACAGGGCCCTCTGGCCCATACCTTTGATATAACCTCCCAGGACCCCTATTTCGGTCAAAAGACCTGGGAGCAGGCGGAGAAAGTCATGCAGCAGACTGCAATCAATACGCTCCTGAAAAAAGCGGCGCTGAAAGAGGATGATCTGGATCTCGTTTTCTCCGGAGACCTGCTGAATCAGTGTATCGGCTCTTCTTTCAGCCTGCGTAATACCGGCATTCCCCACCTGGGATTGTACGGTGCCTGTTCCACCATGGCAGAAAGCCTGCTGGCATCCTCCATGGCAGTAGACGGCGGGTATGCAGACCGGGTTGCGGCACTGACCTCGTCCCACTTTGCTTCCTCGGAACGGCAATACCGTTTCCCTCTGGGATACGGCGGGCAGAGAACCCCAACAGCCCAATGGACCGTCACAGGCTCCGGTGCGGCACTGGTATGCAGCCAGGGAAAAGGCCCTGTCATTACTGCCTGTACCGTCGGAACCGTTACGGATCTCGGGATCAAGGACGCGAACAATATGGGCGCCGCAATGGCGCCAGCAGCCTTTGATACCATCCGGCGGCATTTTGAGGACCTGGGGGTAGGCCCGGAGGAATACGACCTGATCGTAACGGGAGATCTGGGTCAGCTGGGTAAGGAACTGCTCTTAGAGCTCGCACGAAAAGATGGACTGAGCCTAGGCGGAAAGCTGGCAGACTGCGGCACTCTGGTCTTTGACAATACCACGCAGGATGTCCATGCCGGAGGTTCCGGCTGTGGCTGCAGTGCCATTACCCTGTGCGGATACCTTCTGGGTGAGCTGAAAAAAGGAAAACTGAAGAAGCTCCTGTTCTGCGGAACCGGCGCACTTCTCTCCCCTACCTCAACTCAGCAGGGACTTCCCATACCGGGCGTGTGTCACGCGGTGGCAATCGCCCAATCCAGCGAAAGGCAGTGAGCACATGGACTATTTGAAAGCATTTCTGGTTGGCGGGTTCCTCTGTCTGATCGGTCAAATCCTCATTGATAAAACAAAACTGACCCCCGCAAGGATCCTGGTTTCCTATGTGGTGGCAGGCGTTATTTTGGGAGCGGTAGGCGTATACAAGCCTCTGGTTGAATTCGCGGGCGCGGGCGCATCCGTCCCTCTCACCGGATTTGGGTACACCCTTTCCAAAGGGGTTCGGGAAGCCGTGGATAAGGATGGTTTCCTGGGAATCTTCACAGGCGGGCTGAAAGCAACGGCAGGCGGAATCACCGCTGCGGTATTTGCGGGACTTCTTGCCAGTCTTCTTTTTAAGGCGAAGGATAAATCCTGAGATACTGGGCATGCTAGAACCGCGGAAATTCCGCAAAAAAGCTACGGAGGAAAGAAAACTATGAATAACCAGAATCGGAACCAGAATCAGCAGCAGAATCAGAATAAGACCCAGAATCAGAACCAGCAGCAGAAGCAGAACGAGAATCAGAACAACCGCACGCAGAACAACTGCGAGGACCGCTGAACATCCGCTCCCACCCGAAAACCGGGTGGGAGCATTTTATATTGGCAGGTAAAACTCGGCTGTGCCAGCGGCAGTCCTACAGTCTGATAAACCGATTCAGGGAGAAGAAGTAAAGGTACTTCTCCCGCACGGGCTTCCGGTAGATTTTTTCCAGAGCGGCAGCATAGGTTTCCACCTGGCTTCGGTAGCGCTCGGCCACGGCGCACACTGTCTTTTCCGTTACATGGTCCGTCTTAAAGTCCAGAACAACAATACCGTCTTCTTCCAGCAAGGCACAGTCCACAACACCCTGCATAAGCACCTGTTCCCCCTCAAGCCCGGCGCCAAATTCTTCCCCGGGTTCCAGAATGGAGAACTTGAACTCCCGCAGGCACTTCGCGCCGGATCGTAGTTTTTTGCCGATGGGGGTTTCAAAGAACGCGGCGATCTGGCAGCAGTCAACAAGGGCCCCCTGGTCAGGTGTCAGGCAGCCGTTTTCCACCAGGCGGGCAACTTCTCCGGAAACCCCCGTTTCTCCGCTGCAGCATTCAAAACGCAGGTACTGCATGGCCGCATGGATGGCGCTGCCTCGGGTAAGGCTGTCCGCACTGCCCCCCAGAAAGGACGGGCGGCGGTAGGGTCTGGGATAAAAAGATTTGGCGCGGGTGTCCTCGGCGGCCTCTTCATCCTTTTCCCGGCCCTTTTTGCCCGTTGCCGTCTGTTTGGAGGGCGCACGGGTGGCTTCCTCATGGGGGTATTGAAAGGAAAGTCCACCGCGAAGAATCTCTTCGCTGCCCGGGGGCAAGGGGATGCTTGCTTCCTGTAAAACGGTTCCGTCTGTTTCCTGCCGAACGCCCTGACATACACGGATCGTCCAGGGATGCCCGTCAAAGCGTGTCTGTCCCGGGCTTCCGCCCAACGCATGAAGCGCTCCCGCGTCGGTGCGTCCCATTGCAGCGGTAAGCACCCATTCACCCGGACAGTCCGCCTCCCGGCACAGCCCTGCCCCGCCGTCCATTGGCAGACGGCAGGCAATTTCCCGAAGCTTGCTTTCCAGCCTTTTCGCGGCAAAGGTCATAACCAGCCGGTCTCTTGCCCGGGTCATGGCAACATATAAAACCCGAAGCTCCTCACTTACGCTTTCCCGTTCCGTTTTTGCGGCGATTGCGCGGCGGGCCAAAGAGGGGTAACGCACCCGCAGTCCGGTATCCGCTACATTAAGGCCCAGTCCCAGCTCGGGATCACACAGCACCTGCTCACGCAGATCCTCCCGGTTAAACTTCCGGGCAAGACCGCAGAGAAATACTACGGGAAACTCCAGACCTTTGGACCTGTGAATACTCATGATGGTAACGCAGCCTGTTCCGCCGCCGGAAGCTGCCGGAACACCGCTGGTCTGCAGATTATCCAGATGCTCCAAAAACTGTCCCAGAGAGCGAACACCGCCTGCTTCATACCCGGCAGCAAACTGGAAAAACTGCCGCAGATTTTCTTTCTTGGCTTCTCCGCCGGGCATAGCGGCATACAGACTGTCTATCCGGGTGAGAGAAAAGCATTTATTGATCAGGGAGGTCAGCGTCCCCCGCCGGGCTTCCTGGCGGAGAGCTTCCAGGGCAGTAAGAAACGGTTCCGCTTTCTCAGTGTGGGAGGCTATCAACGCGTCATAGAAGCTGCCCTTTGTCCGCCCGCTGCGAACCTGAGCCAGGTCCTCTGCCGTAAAGCCGAAAACCGGACTTGCCAGTGTACTGACAAGGGGAATATCCTGCCTGGGATTAGCGACAGTGCGCAGCAGATCCCGCAGGTTCTCCACCTCCCGGGTCTGCAGCAGATCCATTCCGCCGCCAATAACGCAGCGGATTCCCTCTGCTTCCAGTGCGCTCTGAAACTCGTTTCCGACGGAACCGGGAGAGCGAAGAAGGATCACCGCGTCCTCCGCTTCCATGGGCCGCAGAGAATCACCGCTGCGGATCATGGTTTTCCCGATCATATTTTTCAGACGCCGGGCAACAAATGCCGCTTCCTCCGCATAGGAATCCTCATCCGTCTCCAAAGCATACAGCTCCACACCGGGGTCCGGCAGGGCAACGTGGGGCACGCCCTCCCGAAGCGCTTCCGCATCGGTGTATTGCAGGCCGCCGACGGTTGGTGACATGCACACGGAAAACACATCGTTGACAGCAGCGATCACCTCGCCGCCGGAGCGGAAATTGTGACTGAGAAGAACCTTTCGCTCCGGCCCCGGGGAACCGGAGGAAACTTCCGCAAAGGATTTGTACTTTTCCAGGAAAATGCCAGGGTCCGCCAGGCGGAACCGGTAGATGGACTGTTTTACGTCGCCTACCAGAAAACAATTCCGTCGCTCGGCAGTGAGAATAGAGAAGATGGCGTCCTGAACAGCATTGGAGTCCTGGTACTCATCCACCAGCACCTCACGGTAACGCTGTGCGATCTCCCGGGCTGCGGCTGTAGCGCCGCTGCGGCTTTTCCCCATCAGAAGATCCAGCGTCCGGTGCTCCAGATCGCCAAAGTCCAGGATCCGGCGGCTGCGCTTTGCCTGACTGTAGTCATGAGAAAACTGCCGAACCAGGTGGATCAGTCCCCGGACAGCAGGGGAAACTTTTTCCATATCATCCAGCAGCTCCCGGGAGTCTCCCGAAAAGCCGCGCTGCTTTTTCTTCAGGCCATCCTTGCAGGCATCCCGCACCGCCTTGATCCGTTCCGTCAGCTCCTGGTCCGGATTTTTTCGGGGAAACCGCAGGGTACCAAAGTCAATATCCAGGCGGCGGACCGCATCATCCCAGCTTTCGCTCTGACGAAGATCCGTAAGCTGCAGGATGGTAACGGAGAGATTCTGGGACACCTTTTCAAATTCCGGAACCCGGTCCGCCGCTTCCAGACATTTGGAAAGGGCCTGAATATGTCCATCCAGAAAGAGCTTCAGATCCGAAAGGAGGAACTGCCCCCAGGCAGTCCCGGATATATCCGTTCCTGCCTCAAGCTTGGCGGAAGAAACACACTTATCCAGCCACATTTCCGGATCCAGGTGACAACGGGCGCTGTCAAAGACCTTGAAGATGAGGTCCGGCAGGCCCCTGTCATCCCGCCCAAGGCCCTGGGTATCCGCAAAGGCCCGGAAGTCCGGGTCTTCTCCCAGCTCTTCGTAGGCCCGGTCCAGGGTGTCAGCGAGAACAGCGCTGCGAAGCTCCCCGGTTTCCGTTTCGTCTGCCACCCGAAAATCCGGGGCAATATCCAGGCGATAGGCGTACTCCCGCAGGATTTGGGCGCAAAAGCCGTGGACCGTGGAGATCTGGGTCAGATACAGCCGCTGGAGCTGCTTCTGTAGGTGGCGGTTCTCCGGTTCGGCTGCGATCCGGGCAGTCAGCTCCGCTCCGATTTTTCCCCGCAGTTCCGATGCGGCAGCCTTGGTATAGGTAATAATCAGAAAATCGTCCAGTTGAGCAGGCGCGGACATGTCCGTAAGGTAGCACAGCAGCCGCTCAACCAGCACCCTGGTTTTGCCGGAACCGGCGGCTGCACTGACCAGTAGCTTTCCGCCCCGGTCCGTTGCCGCTATGCGCTGCTGAGGGGTCAGTTCATTCAGCATCCTTGCCCATCTCCTTTCCGATCTCTTCCCAGAACCGCTGCGCGGTCATTGTCTTGTAGTTTCTTCTGCCCGGCACCTCATCTTTGTGACACACACCGCCGTAGGGGCAGAACTGACAGGCATCGTGGGAAGTACCCCGGCAATAAGGATTCGGCTCCACGATCCCGGCGGCAATGTCTTCCACAAGCTTTTTGAGCACACGGAAAATGTATCCCTCCAGAAGCTTCAGCTGATCCCTGTCTGCCAGGTCTCCCTGAACCGTACCATCCTTTTTTATCTTAAAACTGCGGCTTGGGTTTTCCCCTGGCTCCATAGCATGCAGGACCGCCTCGTCGTTCAGAAGAAGTCCCTTTCTCTTCCATTTATCCAGCCGTTCCCGATCCGCTTCCTCCGGATCCGGTTTCCCGTCCAGAGACAGATAGGGAGCCCGGGCAGGAAAGTATTGGACTCCGGCAGGAACAGGGGTTTGCCCCAAAACATCACTGCCGCTGTGCTTCAGCGCGAACAGATACAGAAGCATCTGCAATCCCACGCCGTTGAACACATCACAGTAGTCAAAATCCTTTTTCCCCGTCTTGTAGTCCACCACCCGGTAATAGCATGTATTGCCGCTGTCCCATACATCCACACGGTCCACAAAGCCCCGGAGAATGGCCTGAATCCTTTCGTTTGGAATCGGGATTGGGGGAAGTCCGTCCTCCCCGCCGAAATTTACCTCAAAGTCTCTTGGGGAAAAGGCGGATTGGGAAAGCTCCGTCCACAGTTCCTCCACCACCATATCCAGCTCCCGCAGATTCCGGCGGAAAAGGTACTGCACCCGCTGGGAGGCAAGGGGCCCAAAACGGGCCCTGGCATAGCTGTCGGAAAAATCATGGGCTATGGAAAGGGTCTGTTCCAGGCTGACCTGGTGGAACCCCCCCATATCCCGGATGCACCGCGCGGTATTTTCCAACACGGCGTGGACATAGGTCCCAAACTCCGCCGGGTCCACGGCAGCTTCTTTCCGCTCCCTTGCCCGCAGTCCGTATTTCAGGAAGTATTGCAGACGGCACTCCGCCTGGGTGTCGATCTGGGACGCGGAAAGGTTCAGTGTCTCACCGTACAGCCCCCGAATCCCATCCGCAGAAACCGTTCCCAGACTGTGGGACGCCCTGCGGCGAATGGACTGATAATCCGGGTATAATCCCAGCTCCCCAGCGGTTTGTTCCGCATTCCGCGCCGCAAGCCACGCGGCGGCTTCGCCGGGATCCGCAGCAGAAAACTCCATGACGGTGTCAGCCTGTACGCTTCCGCCCGCAAGGCTCTCCAAACGGCGAAACAGAAAGGATGGCTGCTGGGAAGAGCAGAATACCTCCACCGTTTCCTCCGCGCCGCAGAACACACCGTAGATTTCCGCAAATTCCGCCTGGATTCCCTCCATAGCGCCGCCGGTAAGGGGTACGCCCAGTGCCCGGAGGGCAACCCTTTCCTGATCCGTAAGCAGTCCGACAGAACCGGAGTAACCGGGCAGCTTTCCTTCCTCGGCTCCCAGTACCAGAAGATGCTTTTCCTTGTGGCAGCGCATGGCGGACACCGGTCCCATCTGTACCGCATCCAGCACCGGCGGAATCGTTCCCACATCATACTGGCTCAGCAGCAGCCGGAGAAGCCGGGTAAAATGCTCGGTTTCCCAGTGGGTATCCCCCAGGACATCGTACAGCTGCTCCAACGCAGACAAAAGAATCTCCCAGAGCTGACCAAGGATCTGGGCATTCCGGTCGTCTTCCTCCGCTTCCAGGACCCGGGAAAGGGCTTCCAGCCTGGTTTCCAGACCGATTTCTTCCAGAAACGCATACAGTGCCAGCACCTGTTCCCGCAGAGCGGACGCGCTCTGAAGCCCCTGACGAAGATGCTCCAAGGGCGTTATTGCCAAAGCCCGGGCTTCATTCAGGGATTGCAGGCGAAGCTGGGACGGTTCATCCCACACACCGGACAGGCCGTCCGGATGAAACGCCCAGTCTGCAAGCCACTGGTTACCCCGGATATTCCAGACCACCGCATAGTTTTCCACCAGGTCACAGGTGTCCTGATCCAGCGGTGACAGGGCGGAACGAAGATATTCCAGAACGCTTTTCCTGTCGAAACCGCTGACGGCTGCATCCAAAGCGGTCAGCACCGTGCAGATCACGTTCTTCTGCATGATGTCTTCTGTCCCCGAGCGGTAAAGGGGAATATGCAGCCGTTCGAAAACCTGTTCCAGAACAGGCTGGTAGGCCGCCATGTCAGTTACCACCAGGGTAATATCCCGGTAGCGGCAGCCCTCCATGACAAGTGACCTTACCCGCTGCCCCGCCGCAAGGCACTCCTGCCAGACGGAACCGGCGTAAACCGTACTGAGGTGGTCACGGAGGATTCCCTCCCGTATGGTGCCCTGAAAGAGATTGCTTCGCAGAGGGAGCAACGGGACATTACGTTCCCGAATTGTCTCGATATGCACTTCCACGCCTGCCCGCCGGGCACACCGCAGAAGCTCACCAGCCGTATCCCCCGCTTTTTCAAAGGCAAGAAGCCGGGAGTTGGGGACATCACAGTTAATACTCACGGTCACATCGGGACTGAGGCGAATCAGGCATTCCAGAATGGCAAAATGCTGCCGGGTAAAATCCGGAAAGCCTTCTATGTAAAATACATGGTCCTGTGCAAAGCTTCCCTCCTCCAGCCGTTCCAGCAGCCAGGTCATCTGATCCCTTGGGTCCCGTTTTCCCCGGACACAGAGAGCGTCATATCCACCCATCAGCAGAGAAAGCTCCTCCAGCTTCTGAGCAAGGCTTCCCTCCGTCATTTCCGACGCGTGAAGCAGATCCTCCGGGCTGATACAGCACCGTTTGAATTCATCCACCGCTTCAATGAGCTTTTCCAGGAATTCCGGCTTCGTTTCCACCGAGGCGTAGGCTTTCAGGCGGCTGGCAAGCTGCCGGGCGGATGCCGCCATGGCAACCATCCGTCCGCCGCCGTCAAGGCACTGCACATTGGCGCTTCCCGCACGCTCTGCCACACGCCGGGCCAGACGGGTAAAGGAAAGCACCTCCGCGAAACGGCTGGCAGTATCCCCCGCCCGAAAGCAAAGCATCCGTTCCGTCTCATGGCTGATAAGCTCCGGCACCATCAGGATTCTTCCGGGGCGTTCCATTTTCACATCTTCGCTGATCCGGGAAAAGACTTCATCCCGGTTGGCCGTCCAGTCCCGGCCAAGAAGCAAATGGAGCATAAACAAGGCTCCTTTCTGTTACGTTTCTCTTATTATAGCATATTCCTATCCAAAAAGACAGAGGGAGCCTCAGCCTGCCAGGAATTTTTCCAGTTCCCCCAGCTTATCCAGAAGATAGAAACGAATCTGGTAAGGTTCTTCCCCTGTCAGAGCGCCAGATAACGCGTCCGGGAATCCCGCACCGGCGGCAGTATCGCTGAAGCCCTGCGCCGTCTGGGGTACGCACAGGGAGGGGAATACGACACACCACCAGTTTTTTCCCGCACCGTCTCCAATCGTAACCCGCAAGGCCTCGTAAATCCCAGCAGGCAGGGAGAAGGTATCATACTGCCTGGTTGGAAATCCCTCCCGGCAGAGCGTGACAACAGCCTGCTGGGCACTGCCCGCGGCATCCAGGGTCTTGTTGGCAAGCTCCTGCAGCTTCGATAAGTTTTCCTGCAGGTATTCCTTTGCCTGCTCCGTATCCCGAACATCCGCCAAAGCCTGGCGCAGGCTTGCAATCACTGCGTCCCGAACCAGGAGCTTGAGATTCTGATCTTCGACGCTGTCGGAATTGGCTACCACATGAAGCCGGATCAGTTCTTCGTTCAGCCTCTGCCTGTCCGCAATCACCGTGCCGCACCAAACAAAAGCAGCGAGCAAAGCACACGCCAAAACGCATTTTATCAGTTTTTTCATAAGAAACACCGTCCATACCTGAGAATATTCTCAGTATGGACGGCATTTGGAAAAAATATACAAAAGCCGGGGTCAAACGGGTTTTGCGATGAAAATTCCGGGAAAATTGTCCTTGAGCATATTACAAACAACGGCAGCGTACTCAAAGCTGGGCATAATGGCAAATATTGCGGAACCGGACCCCGTCATCTGTTGTCCCAGAGAGCCGTAGCTGTTGCAGATGGATTTAATATAGTTGAGTTCCAGATGATCGGCGGTGACAACCGGATCGAAAACATTGTACACCTGGTCAGCAATTGCCTGGAGATCCCCGGCTATCAGCGCATTCTCCATTGCCCGGTTGTCCGGATGGACAGGAATCGCGACGGTATCCAGCTTCCGGTACAGCTCCGGGGTGGAAACAGAGAAATCCGGTTTGCAGACCACGAAAGTGCAGTCCGGCATGGGCGGCAGCGGACGCAGGCGCTCCCCCCTGCCCTCCACCATGGCAGTACCGGTCAGTGTGCAGAAAGGTACATCACTGCCCACCTGGGCACCCAGTTCGGCCAGAGCGAGAATGGACAGCGGTTCTCCGTAATGCCGGTTCAGCGCCCTGAGTACCGCGGCAGCATCCGCGCTGCCGCCGCCGAGACCCGCGCCGGAGGGAATCCGCTTCGTGATCCGGATGGCAAGGCCCTCCGGATCCTTTCCCAGCTTTTCACAAAACACCTTGGCTGCTTTCCAGGCAAGGTTCCTTTCGTCCGAGGGAATTTCCTCCGCGCTGCAAGCCAGCGTCCAGGGCTTTCCCGTACCCACATCAATTTCCACATCGTCCCGAATGGATATTGTCTGCATGACACTTTGCAGGTCATGATATCCGTCCGGACGCTTGCCCAGAACATCCAGTGTCAGATTTACTTTGGCAAACGCGCCTTCATAAAGCGTGGTCATGATCTTTCGCCCTCCTTTTTTCGTGATTATACCGCATTTCATTCGGAAAAGCAACCGCGTCCCGAAAAAACGTGATAGTTTCGCATAATTGGGGCATAGTATCATCATCCGAAGAAAAAGGGAGGTAACAGCATGGATACCATCGCGCTGATTTTGTCCATTATCGGATGTATCAACTGGGGCCTGGTTGGGATATTCCAGTTTGACCTGGTGGCCTGGCTTTTCGGCGGCGCAGGTGCAGTCATCAGCCGGATCATTTACACACTGGTGGGTCTGGCAGGCCTGTGGACGATCTCTTTCCTGTTCCGCGGAAATGGATTCCTGAACAGAGAATGAGCGAAAAAGGGTGTGATCCATTCTGCGGATCACACCCTTTTGTCAGCGAAGCCAAACCAGATTCGCGTCTGTCAGGAAATTACTTAGGCTGTAGCAAATCAGAATTTCATCAAAATATTCCTCACGGCATAAGGCAGAAAGCTCCGCTTTATAGTAGCGAAGATCCACCAGGAGCACCGTTTCGTAGCTCTCAGCCAGAAAAACGCCCATACTGTTGGCAAAAGAGTCCCGAATTACCAAAAGCTTTCCGTAGCCTGCCGGATTGGTAACGCGAACAATAGAATGATTCCCGTCCAGATTCACCGTATATTTGTCCGTTTCCTCCAGACGGTTCCAATAATAGGGGCCCGCGTGGAATTCATTGGTTTCCCCATTGACCACAGTCAGATCACTTGCGCTGACCCATAATTCCAGGGAGTCCGGTTTTGTCAGCCACAAGGCGCTTCTGGAATAGGTGGAACCGAAGAAATCCCCGTACTGGCCAATCCGGAAAGCGTCCTCCGGCACCGGCTCCCGTCCCGCTGCAAGACACCAGGCACAATACCCCTCGTAGGCCCCCCGGCTGTTCCAATGGTGGTCCGTTTTAAAATACCATTCTTTCTGTCCACAAAACAATTCGGTCAGATCAACGGTTTGGACGGTGCTTCCTGCCATCTCGTAAATTTTATGGATCATTTCCTGGTCGTTATAGTCCTTTGCGGGCTTATGAACATCCTCTTCGGCAGCCCATCCTGCCGATGGGATCAGCATGAGGGAAACATTCTGCCCGGTTTTCCCGGAAAACTGCCGGATAGCTTCCACATTCTTTTCCACACGGTCCTGGTCCCAGACAGCCGGTGCTTCCACGAGCCGTCCGTCCTTTGCCGTATAAATATCCAGGGATGCCTGCCGTCCTGTCAAGCGGACAAAGTAGGCATTGAGACCGACAAAGAAATTCCGTCCCGGAATATGGTCGGCCAGGTATTGCTCCGCGCTCTCTCCCCATTCGCCGGAAGCAAGGGTTTTCCAGGAAAACTTGGGAGAATCCTCCAGATACCGCTTTTCCAAAGCGGAAAAATCCTCCTTGGGCAAAAAGACATAACACAGACACATAACCGCCAGGAAACCGCAGAACAGTTCCGCGACTGTTTTTTCATATAACCGTTCTTTCATTCCTGCCGCCTCCCTCAAAACCGGAAATAGATAAAGGGATTATAGCTTTGACTGGCAAGCGCACCCACACACAGGAGCATGGCACAGGCAGCGGCCGCTGCTTTCACGTACCGGACAACGGGTGAATTCCCCCTGGCCGCAAGGGATGCGGGTATGGGTGTGGCCGCGAAAGCGGCAACTGCCATCAACGGGAGGAAAGAAACAATGAGCGGCAGGCTTCCGGAAGAAGCGGGCGCAGGAGTCCACAGCCGGCCCATGAATTGCGCCAACGCTCCCAGATCCTCAAAATAAAACAACGCCCAGCCGATCATGACTGCCAAAAGTGTATACAGGTGCTTTATGGGCTTTGGAAGCTTTTCCAGAACCCGAAGCAGAAACAGCTTTTCCAGGATGAGCAGGACAGCATAGTAAAGGCCCCACAGCGCAAAATTCCAGCTGGCACCGTGCCACAGGCCGGTCAGGAACCAGACAATCAGCAGATTCAGCAGCTGCCTGCCTTTCCCCCGCCGGTTCCCGCCCAGAGGAATATAAACATACTCCCGGAACCAGGTGGACAGAGAAATATGCCACCGCCGCCAGAACTCGGTCACACTGGCAGAAATATAGGGATACCGGAAGTTTTCAAGAAATTCAAAGCCGAACATCCGGCCCAGACCTCTTGCCATATCCGAATAGCCGGAAAAGTCAAAATAGATCTGCAGCGTATACGCCGCAAGCCCGACCCAGGCCGCTGCCGGACCCGTTTCGGACTGAAGCTGAAGCCAGGCTTCGCCCATGGGATTCGCAAGCAAAACCTTTTTGGAAAGGCCGGCAATGAAAAGAAGAACACCGGAAGAAAAATCATTGAGGTTTTCCCGCCGGGAGCTGAGCTGCTGAGCCACATCCCGGTAGCGGACGATGGGACCGGCAATGAGCTGGGGAAACAGTGCCACATAGGTGCCAAAGGTCAGCGGATTTTTCTGAACGGGGGCGTCATCCCGGTACACGTCAATGATGTAGCTCATGGATTGGAAGATGTAAAAGGAAATGCCGATGGGAAGCTCCACCTGGGGAACGGAAATACTCTGTAATCCAGGGATCAGCGCAGCAATCGCCGACATAAGGAATGAAGCGTACTTGAAATAGCCCAATAGCAGAAGATTCGCTGCCACACCGCCGGCAAGAACCGCTTTGGCTCCCTTACCTTTCCTGCGAAGCGCCCAGATCCACAGGCCAAAGCCGTAGTTCAGGAGGATTGCCGCCAGCATGAGCAGCAGATATACCGGCTCTCCCCATCCGTAGAAGATAAGGCTTACCAGGAGCAAAACCTGGTTCCTCAGAATGCGGGGAACCAGATAGTAAACCGCCAGCACCGCCGGCAAAAATACGAACAAAAAAACATTGCTGGAAAAGAGCATGGATTTTTCTCCTTACGAGACGAACGGCGCCGGACCGGCTTTTCTCCGGCCCGGCGCTGTCAGATCATTTTCCAATCGCAGTGCGGAATGTACCGGCAAGGGTCTCCGCTTCCGGCGTTACAATCAGCGCAAGAAATCTTCCCTCCCGGATAAGCTGGGCTTTCTTTACCACCTCATACTGAGCCGGCGCGTAAGTCTCCGTCTCTTCCGCTTTCATCTTCAGGCGAAGCTGGGCGGCAGCTTCCAAATCGTCCATGGCCTTTTCATCCTTTGCCTCGATCAGCCAAATCTCGTCGGTTTCCAAGCCGTTGAGGTTGACCGCAACCAGGGCCTGCAGGCAATCCTCTTTGTTGATACCGCAGTAGGTCTGCATCGTCGCGTCATCCAGCAGGATCATTTCCGGAAGCTTACCGGTCATTTCCTCGTATACTTTCTCAAAATCCGGCGCGGCAGGCTCCGTAGCGGCAGCCGTAGTTTCAACGGGAGCGGAGGTGGTCGGCTGGGACGCGCCGCAGCCCGTCAGAATCAGCGCCAAAAGGGCGATAACCGCGATCAGGGTTTTTACTCTCATGATTTTTCTCCTTTCAACTGTTCCGCAATGTAGGTTTCCAGGACTTTCACCCAAACATCACAGCCTTTATAGCTGGCGTGCATCAGGTCATCGGAGCAGTAGTCCTTGGCAATACCGTTGGTGCTGTCTTTGAAGTAAGGCGCGATGTCCACATATCCGTAGCCATGCTCTTCGGCATAGGCTCGCAGGATTACATTATAGGAATCAAAATCTTCATTTGTAAAGCCCGGGTACTCAGCATCCGTCCAAACGGGGGTCAGGGATTCGATATGGATCTCCAGATCCGGTGTTTTTTCCAGAATATTCCCCAGCAGTTCGTCCCAAAGCTCCATGGACTTTTCAATACCGTACTGAGGAACATCATTGGCGCCCATGAGGACATAAAGCTTTTTCCGCCCGCTCTTGGCGATGGCATCTTCCGGACGGCATTCCTGGCCGCCATAGAAGAATTTCCGGTAGCCCGTGACAAGGCTGTTCAGGCTGACACCGCCACGGACCAGGAACAGCACATTCCCCAAACCGTGATACAGATTCTGCCACTGATACAGAGAATAGGTCATGGAGTCGCCCATAATAATGACATCATCAAAATAGTCCGTCACATCCTGCTTGACAACGGGCGGACGGAGCAGAGGCTGATGATAATAATAGGGGTCAATGTAAGGGAGCTTTTCTTCCGGGTCCACCTCCGACACAATCCGGCACTCGGCTTCCCGGTCCTCGTAATAAACATGCAAAACCGTATTGCCGGGCGCAATGGCGATCACACTGCCCTGGGCAACCAGAGCAACCGATGTATCTTCAATGCTCCAGAACAGGTCTTCCGGATCGAATTCCTCACAGGTAACTTTCTGCGCCTTTCCCTTAGCGGTAAAGGTAAGCGTATCGGAAGAGAGAACCAATGGTTCGGGAGCGGGTTCTGTCTGCTCAGGTTCTGTTTCGGGTGGAATCGTCTCTTCCGGTTCCGTTTCCGTCGGAATGGTTTCCTGGCTCTCGGTTTCCGGAGGTAATGTAGTGGCCTGGGTACTTTCGGTGAGTGTGGTCTGCACAGAAGCGGATTCATTATCGTTGGAGCAACCTGCGGCAAAGATGCCGAAAAGCATGCTCACGCACAAAAGAACACAAGTTGTTTTCCGAATCATTTTGCTCCCTCTTTGTTTTGCATTTTCCTGCGTATTTTACCATATTTTATTCTGTAATGCAATGGGTAATTTGCCGGAATCCGGCAGATTGCGGCATTATTCTGATAAGTCAGCATTCCAAGAGCCTTCTTTCTTCCGGTGTACAAACAAATGGGAGCAGCATTTATACAGGAAAACCGGCCGGGTGTTCCCGGCCGGTCAATGGTATCCGCAGGCTGTCAGAAATTGCAGCGAACGATGCAGGTAGCTGTCTGATTCCCGTATTTCACAGTAATCGTCGTAATACCCGGGCCAACGGCGCTAACCGCACCGTTTTTAACCGTTGCAACATTGGGGTTTGCTGTGGACCACTCTACCTGCTCTGCGGTAAGTGCGCAGTCCAGCTCGAGATCCACATATACGCCCCCGCGTCCAAAGGTGATGTCCGTTTTCTTGAGCTTCAAAACAATATCGGGGGCTGCGGCAGCAGCAGCTTCCGTCGGGGCCTGGGTTTCTTCCGCTCCCTGGGTTTCTTCCGGGGCTTGTGTCTCGGCGGCAGTAGGCTCCGTAGTCTCCTCCACTGTATAATTGACGGTTACGGGGCACTCGATCCGCTGACTGCCGCAGGTCACCACGATAGTGGTTTCACCCTCAGAAACCGCCGTAACACGCCCTTCCTCATTCACCGTGGCAATGGACTCGTCCAGGGAAGCGTAGACCAGCGTGTCGGTAGTATCCTCCGGCATTACAACCACATGGAGAAGCCAGAACTGCCCCTCCTGGCTCAGGGTGGGCATCCCGCTGGTAACGCTGATACCCGTGCAGGGAACAGTCGGAATCGTAGCTTCTGTTGTTTCGGCTGTCTGGACAGACGCAGTGGGAAGCGTCTCCTGCTGCTTGTTCCGGGAAGGCAGGAAGTACCGGAAAAGGATAAAACCGATCGTAGCCAGCAGCGCAACGATCACGATTGTCAAAAGAACGACCAAAACCGGATTGGAACGGCGCTCGTTCTCCTCCTGGAGTTCTTCTTCATTATCATAAGGATTCTCCTCTTGTTCAGAAGAATCGGGGCCGTTGACGGCATCGAAGTCAAAAATCTCCCGGTTTCTTGGTTTCCGCGCAGCCGGTCCCTGGGAAGCCCCAATGTTCATTTCCTCCTGACGCGCCTGCTCGTCAATGGCGGCAAGCTCATCGCCAAAATCAATTCCGCCCTGCGACCAACCGCAGATCGGGCAGCGGGGCTCTGTATCCGGATATGTGGTTCCGCATATTTCGCAAATAATCTTGCTCATAAAGCTCCTCCTGACTGGATATACAAAGCTTTCTTATCTTCCGACTGATTATAGCACGGTTCCTGAAAGAAAACAAGAACAAAGATGTTGCTTTTTTTAGTTTTTTATTTTATGATAAGGAAGTAAAAGGAGGCGATGGTTTTGTCTGAACCGAAATTGATCTCCCCTTTGCTGGACGGCTTTGCCATCGGCGCGCCTATGAGCAGCCGAAGCGGTGTATGCTGCTGCCCGGCAATCAAGGAAAACACGGATAAAAAGTATATAGTCAAAATAATCTCCATCCCTGCATCCCAGGTCCAGCTGGACGCGCTTCTTCTGACAAAAGCCTATAAGGATCCGGCAGATGCTATGGAGTATTTCAAATCCCAGGCTGACAGTATTCTTGAAGAAGCCGCATTTCTTGGGAAGCTATCCAAGCTGGAAGGTTTTTTGCCCTATGAGGGCTGGCAGATCGCGCCCATGAAAAAAAATGAGCTGGGCTATGATGTGTATCTGCTCAGCCCCTACCGGCGCTCTCTGGAAAAGCACATGCGCCGCAGAGCCATGACCCATCTGGACGCAGTCAATCTTGGCTTGGATCTGTGCGCTGCCCTTTCTGTATGCCGCAGGTCAGGAAGAATCTGCGCAGACCTGAAGCCTGCCAACATTTTTGTCTCCCAGGAAAAGGAGTACCGCATCGGCGATCTTGGTTTTGTCCCCATGGACGCCCTGCGCTACACGTCTCTCCCGGACCGCTGCCGCAGCCCTTATATGCCGCCGGAAACCCGGGATTTGCTGGGCACTCTGAATGACACCGTGGATACCTACGCTGTGGGCATGATCCTGTATCAGCTCTATAACGGCGGAAACCTCCCGGACTTTCCCGAAGATCCGGCTCAGCCTTTGCCGAAGCCCCAGTTTGCAAGTGAGGAAATGGCCCGGATTCTCCTGAAAGCCTGCGCGCCAAAGCCGGAGGATCGCTGGAATAATCCCATCGATATGGGGCAGGCCCTGGTCAGCTACATGCAGCGGTGCACCGTCAACGATACGCCTATTGTTCCCCAGCCGGAAGATGTCACGCCAGACAAAGCCGCTTCCCAGCCGGATGGATCCCCCGGTACACCGGAGGAAACCATTGAATTTTCCATGATCCCCGTGGAAAAGCCCCAGGATCAGCGGACTGCGGGAACCTGGGAGATCGTCCCGGAAAGCGGCGCGGAAGAGGTGCCGCCGGATATGGAGGAAACGATCATTCCGCCGCCGGACAGTGAAAACGGGACGGTTGCCCCGGAAACACCGGCGCCGCCCTCCCTGCCGGAAGATGCAGCCGAGGAAAGCCCAACCCCGGAACCGGAGCAGGAGCTCCCACCCGGGAACCCTCCCGCAGAGCTGGTGGATTCCATTCCGGAACCGGAAGATCATAGAACCGATTCCGCGGAAGAAGATGCCTTTTCCCGGGAACTGGAAGAACTTAATCAGCTTCTGTGTGAAGGCAGCGAGACAAAAGCGGATGCGTCTGCCGATGCAAGAAAAAGTGTTTCCGGCGGAAAGCCCACCCCTCCCCCAAAAGTCAAACCGGAAAAGAACCATTCCGGGGGGCATAAGTTCCTGGTTACATTACTGGTGCTGTTTTTGCTGGCGGCCGTTGGTTTTGGCGGATTTACTTTCTACCACTATTATTACCTGCAAACCGTTGACAGCATTCAAATTGCGGGAACACAGAATCAGATCACCGTTACCGTAAAAACCTCAGCGGACGCCTCTGCCATTACCGTAACCTGTACGGATGTATACGGCAAGACCATGCGCAGCCCGTTAAACGGAGGTCAGGCGGTCTTTACCGACCTCAGCCCGGATTCTCTGTACAAGATCCAACTGGAAACCACCGGATTTCACAAGCTGACAGGTCAGATTTCCGACATCTTTACCACCGATCCCATTACGGAAATTGTGGACATCAGTGCGGTCACCGGCCCTGAGGACGGTTCCGTACTTTTATCCATGACGGTGAAAGGAAATGATCCGGAAGCCTGGACCGTCACCTGCTTTGCGGAGGGTGAGGAAACTATCACCCAGGACTTTACCGGGCACAACGTTACCGTAAAGGGGCTTACCGTTGGCAAGACCTACTCTTTCCAGGTCGGCACCGCGGACGGTACACAGCTTGCGGGAAACACCCTGACTGAGTTTACCGCAGCAAGTCTGATTATGGCAAAAGACCTGACCGTCACAGCCCACAGCGGCAGTTCGCTTACCGTCTGCTGGACACCTCCCGATGATTCCGTCTCTGTCTGGACGGTCCGTTGCTACGGCAGCGGCTATGATGAATATCAGGAGGTAACCGGCAGCGAGACCACCTTTGATGGTATCAGCGAAACCACAGCCTACACCGTGGAAGTAACCGCCGACGGGATGACCCAGTCCGCCCGGCTCGGCGTAAGCGCCAATCCTGTGAACATCACCGGATTCCATGTCTCCGAAAACAGCGAGGACCGAAGACTGCAGGTCAGTTGGGAATATGACGGCACCGCTCCCCAAGGCGGATGGCTGCTGATGTACAGTATTGATGGCAACACGACCCAGAACATAGAAGAAACCGAAAATCCTGCCATGGAGATCACGCCGATCATCCCCGGCGCTGAATATACCTTTACTGTTTCGTCTCCGGACAGCATTTCTGTTTTCAACGATGTGTATACCTACACAGCAAACAAAGCAAAGGTTTACTCCGGTCATGCGATCACGGGGTATAAAATCACCGCTAAGTCCCTGGTTACCCCGGCAGCCCAGGGCTGGAACCAGTCCACCATCAGCAATAAAGACTATACTTCCACCTTTACCCTGGGCCAATCCATCTCTCTCGTGCTGCAAGCCAGCGTAAATTTCTATCTGGACAAGGAGGATGTTGACATCATGTATGTCGTCCGGGACAGCGACGGTAAGGTCATCCCGGGACTTCTCGGCCAGGAAACCAAGAACTGGCACAGCCTGTGGTCTCCCGCCGACTATCACTTCTGCGAGCTTACGCTTCCCCACGTTCCGGATATTGCCGGCAGCTATACTGTTGATGTGTATTTCGACGGTCAGAGTGTTGTCAGCGTTCCTTTCACCATGGAGCGGAGCACGTAAATTTCAAAACGGCAGCGCGGTTCCTTTTAAATGGGAACCGCGTTGTTATTTTGCCATAAAGAAAAGTCATTATCCCGGGAATCCCTGTGTAAAAAACAGATTTTTGGCCGTGTTCACACATTACGTTTGCAAATGTGCTACAATATCGCCAGTTCTTTGAAAGGAGATGCTCCATGCGAGGGAAAAGCCACCGCTGCCTCGGGCAGTACCTTGTGGAAAAATATATGCCCAATGCCCCCAAACGCTACATCCGCGCTTTTCTCATTGGATGCATCGAACCGGACCGAAACCCTGCTACCTATCTCAAGGGTTCCATTCGGTGTCAATGGCTCCGGGGACACAACTATGAAAACGCCCGCAGATATATGCGCAGACTTGCTGAACGGCTGGAACGGAAGGAACGGCTTTTTCTCATTGATTACTACGCTTTGGGAAAGCTGATCCACTACACCGCTGATGCCTTTACATACGCCCATAACCAGGATTTCCCCGAGGATCTGCGGGAGCACTGTGCCTATGAAAAAGCGCTGCAGGAATATTTCCTGGCCTTTCTCCACGGGGACCCCCCTCCCTGCTCAGGTACTTGCCCCAATGTTATGGAAACTATTCAGGAAAATCACCGCCGCTATATGCGGCGTCCCGGCAGCATACTCACCGATGCCCGGTACGCCTTCACAGTCAGCTGTCAAGTTGCCGCCACTATTTTGTAACGAAAAACCCCGCCCTGTTCCTCCATCAGGCAGAACAGGGCGGGGTTTGATTACGTTTTTCCGTATTTTTCCGCAAGATATATAATTGCCTGCCGGTAACCGTCCAGGCCCTGGCCTTTGATGGTTTTCTCGCAGGCCATCCCGGCATAGGACACATGCCGGAAAGGTTCCCGGGCATCCACATCGGAAATATGCACCTCCACAGCCGGGAGAGAAACCGCTTTCAGCGCGTCCAGGATCGCTATGCTGGTGTGGGTATAGGCACCGGGGTTGATCACAATGGCATCCGCGTTTCCATAGGCCCATTGGATCTTATCTACCAGGTCCCCTTCGTGGTTGGACTGATACTGGGTCACCTCCGTACCGGTTTCTTTTCCGGTTTTCTCCAGCAGGGCCAGTAAATCCGTAAAGCTGTTTTTCCCGTAGATCCCCGGCTCCCGAATCCCCAGCATATTCAGATTGGGTCCGTTGATGACCAATATTTTCATTTCCGTTCCTCCCATGCTGTGATGATCTGTGTAAGGGTATCTTCCAGACTGCCGTTATTGTCTACGGTGTAATCGGCAAACCGGCAGTACATGGGTTCCCTGCGTTTTCGCATTTCAGACAGCGGTCCTGCCTGGGACAGCGGGCGCCCCTGGGTGGGGAGCTTATCCGTATCCCGGGTCAGCCGGAAGACAATTCCGTTGCGGTGAAGCAATGGATAGTTTTCCTCCCGGGTGACACAGCCGCCCCCTGTGGCGATGACAAGGCCGGATTCTTTGCCCAGATCAGCGAGAGTTTTTGTCTCCATCCCCCGGAATACAGCCTCACCGTCTGTACGGATGATGTCCTCGGTCCGGCGGCCGGTGTTTTTCTCCAATACCGCGTCCGCATCCCGGAACTGCTTACCAAGACGCTTTGCCAGTGCCTGTCCTACGGTTGTCTTTCCGCTTCCGGGCATGCCGATCAGAATCAGATTTTCCATCCGGCCACGAAGTACGGAATAAATCTTCCCTACGGTTTCATCGGGGATCCTGCTTCCCGTAAACCATTCGGCGCTCTCCTTTGCCTGGGCAACCAGCATCCAAAGACCGTTCTCAGTGACCAGGCCCCTCTCTTCCGCTTCCAAAAGCAGCCGGGTCCGGGCAGGGTTGTAAATCACATCCAGAACCCCCTCCAGCTTTGGAAACCCATTCAGGGACAGAGGCGTATCCTCCACCGTCGGGTACATGCCCACAGGGGTGGCATTAACAATGACGGAAGCGTCAGCATGGCGGGATAGATTCCTATAGTTATTCTCCCCGGACCGGGATATACAAACCGGGTGGGCGCCCAGCTCTTCCAGTACCGCAATCACCGTGTTGGACGCGCCTCCGCTGCCCAGAACGAGCACCTTTTTCCCGGGAAATGCCAGCCCGCTTCGCTGGGCCATGGAGCGGAAACCCGCGTAATCCGTATTGTGGCCAATGAGACTTCCGTCCGGCCGCCGCACAATGGTGTTCACAGCGCCCAGCTTCCGTGCCGTCGGGGACAGCTCCGCAAGGAACGGAAGCACAGCTTTCTTATAAGGAATTGTCACATTCAGACCCTGAAAACTGCCATTACGGAGAAAATCTTCCAATTCTTCCGGTTCCACCTCAAACAGCCGGTAGCTGTAGGGACCCAGCATAGCGTGAATCTGGGGCGAATAGCTGTGCCCCAGTTTTCTTCCCAGCAGTCCGCACTCCATCAGACCACCTCGGTGTAGCTGCCCAGGTACTTGAATTCCTCGCAAAGATCTTCAAGTTCACACATGAGCTGCACAAATTCCTCGGAATAAATGGAGGTTTCCAGGTCAAAGTAGAACATGAACTCGAACTCCCGGTCCGGGATGGGACGGGATTCCAGCTTGGTCACGTTGATTCCCAGGGTATAGAGCCGGGCCAGGACCCGGTACAGCGCGCCGGGACGGTGGGGCAGAACCATCATCACACTGGTTTTATCGGAGCCGGGATAGATTTCCAGGTTCTTGCTGATGCAGATGAACCGGGTACGGTTATTCCCCTTGTCCTGGATAGAGGAAGCCAGGCATTCCAGACCATACAGCTCCGCACAGGACCGGCTGCTCAGGGCCGCCACATCCTTTCGTCCGGAGGATGCCACCATTTCGGAGGCAATGGCCGTATTGGCAACGGGAATAATATTCACTCCCTCCAGCGTTGCCAGGAAATCGCCGCACTGGCTGATAGCCTGCTCGTGGGAATAAATTTCCTTTATATCGGAAAGCTTCGCGCCGGGATTTGCCAGCAGATTGTGATCCACTTTCAGCCGGAAAGTGCGTACAATGGAAAAGTTCCGCTGGATCATCAGGTCGTAGACTTTCTTCACAGACCCTGCGGTGGAGTTTTCAATGGGCAGGATCCCATATTGGCACAGCCCCTGCTCAATGGCGCCAAACACCGCCTCGAAGTTCTTGAAGTACATGATAAAAGGATCCTTGAACATTTTCTCGCAGGCAAGCTGGGAGAACGCCCCCTCTACACCCTGGCAGGCAACCATGGGAGACTGGGGAAAGAGCTTGGGTGTATTCTCAATGGCATCGGTTATTTTCCGGTACAGCGGTGTTACCTTGCCGCTGTGCTTACCCTGATAGCTGCGGCTCAGCTCAAAAAGCATGGAATATAGCACCTTTGTATAGCCTGCCATCTCCGGGCCCGCTTTCTTGGCAACATCCTGAAGCTTTTCCCGCTCCCTGGCAGGGGCAAGAATGGGAAGATTATTTTCTTTCTTGTAGTCCGCGATCCCGGCAGCTACCTCCATCCGTTTTACGAACAGGGCCACCAGTTCATCGTCAATGGCATCCATTTCCTGACGGTAATCTTTTAGATCCATAAAGATCCCTCCTCTTTCTATCCTAATATCATATCCATTACCGCGATGGCAGCGGCGGCTTCTATAACGGGGACGGCCCGGGGCACAATGCAGGGATCGTGACGGCCTTTCACAATCAGAGCCTGTTCCTCTTTCCGGCTCAGGGATACGGAATGCTGTTGGATTGCGATAGAGGGAGTCGGCTTCACAGCCGCCCGAAAAATCAGGGGCATACCGTCTGTGATCCCACCCAGAATACCGCCGCAGTTGTTGGTAGCAGTGCGCACTTCCCCGCCGGACACAATAAAGGGGTCATTGCTTTGACTGCCCCGCATTGCAGACAGTCCGAAGCCCAGGCCAAATTCCAATCCCTTCACTGCGGGAATCCCGAAAATAATGGCTGCAATCCTGTTTTCCACACCGTCAAACATGGGGTCCCCCAGTCCGGCAGGCAGGCCGGTGACAGCGCACTCGATCACGCCGCCCACGCTGTCCCCGGTACTCTTGGCTTCCAGAATTGCCTTTCCCATGGCGTCCCCGGCTTCCGGAGAAAGCACAGGGAATTCTTTTCCAACGGCGTCAATTTGGGGGTTGACCATATCGAAAGCTGTATCGGAAATGCCTGCGATGGATGCAATATGGGCACCCACCCGGATACCTTTTTGGGCCAGCCACTGGATGCACAGGCCGCCCGCAATACAGATGGGCGCTGTGAGCCGTCCGGAAAAGTGGCCGCCGCCCGCCGCGTCCTGATACCCGCCGTATTTGATCTGGGCTGTATAATCGGCGTGGCCGGGACGGGGGCAGTCCCGGAGATTGTCGTAGTCCCCGGAGCGGGTATTGGTGTTGCGGATGATGGCCGTGACCGGCGCGCCGCAGGTAAACCCGTCCGTAATACCACACAGAAATTCTGGCGTGTCCGCCTCCTTGCGGGTAGTGGAAAAGCCGTTCTGTCCGGGTGCCCGCCGGGCAAGAAATGCCTGCAGGGACGCCATGTCTACCGGCAATCCTGCGGGAATTCCGTCCAGGGTCATACCAATGGCCGGGGCGTGGCTCTGCCCAAACACGGAGAGCCTGAGATTTTCACCGTACAAGCTGCTCATAATGACCTCCCAATCGACGGTATTCCTCCCAAAAGCCGGGATAGGATTTACTGACGCATTCCGCGCCCAGGACAGTAACCGATCCTGTACAGACAGTGGCAGCGATGGCGGCGGACATGGCGATGCGGTGATCGTTGCAGCTGTCCACAATACCGCCGGTAAGCCTGAACGGGAAGACGGTCAGGGTGTTTTCGTCCGCTTTCGCCCGTCCCCCAAGGTTTTCCAGCATAGCAATTACCGAGGCAACCCGGTCGGACTCTTTCATACGAAGTCTGCGGATGTCTGTAAATACCGCGCCATGATTCCGGGCTGCAGCCACGGAAAGAATGGGCACCAGGTCAGGAATATCCGCTGCGGAAATTCTGGGGGCACCGCTGCGCAGCAAGGGCAGAATCTCCAGGACGGCACGGTCTCCCTGGGGAGAATCCGGATCCAGCCCGTGAAGAGTCAGGCAGCTGCCCAACTCATTGGCAGTCAGGAAGAAAGCGCCGTTGCTCCAGTCCCCCTCCACGCTGACCGCTCCGGGAGAATGAAACCGGTTTTCCCCTGGATGAGCCGGGTCGCCGCCAAAAAGAGAAATGGCCGCTTTGGTCATCTCGATATAGGGTCTCGATTCTACTTTCCCGGTTATTTCCAATTGACTTGGCGCATCCAGCAGGGACAGCGCCAGAAGCAGACCGGTGATATACTGACTGGATACGCCTCCGTCAATACGGTAGGCTCCAGAGTGTAATTTGCCTGTACAACGAATGGTATCCGGCGTGGGGCGGGTCAGCGTGCAGCCCATCCGCTCCATTTCCTCCCACAGAGGGGACAGGGGGCGCTGGGGAAGCCGCCCCTCCATGGTAAACAGAGCATCTACACCAAGGGCTCCGGCAACCGGCAGAAGAAAACGCAGGGTGGAACCGCTTTCCCGGCAATGGAGCACCGCCTGCTCCGGCACAGCTTCAACGGGAAACACGGTATAGCCGGAATCGGTTCGGATGATCTTCGCTCCCAAAGCGGTAAGACAGTCTGCCGTCGCTTCAATGTCCCTGTTTGTTTCGGCGCACCGTAAAAGCGTGGGCTTGTCGGAGAAAGCCGCGCAGATCAGCAGCCTGTGTGCCTGTGACTTTGATGGGATCACATTGAGTTTCCCCCGCAGGGGGGAGGGGCTGATGGTAATATCCATAATTAAAGACCTGCCTGAATAAAGGATTTCAGCTGCCCAACAGGCGTCGGGACAATGGAGCAGTCTCCAATGGCGTTGGGCAGAATCAGATTCACCTGATCGGCAGAACGCTTTTTATCGGACAGAGCATAAGAAAGAATGTCATCCGCAGTCTCTGCCGTAGTCGTGGGCAGTCCAAATTGCTCCAGGATTGCCAGGATCCGGGGCGCGTCCTCGCAGCCGCTGGCACGGCTTACAATGGCGATACCGGCAGCAACGGCTTTTCCGTGGGACAGGGTAAAATTGCTCTTTGCTTCTATTCCGTGGCCGATGGTGTGGCCCAGATTCAGCTTCATTCTGGCACCTGTGTCAAACTCATCCTCCATGACCACATTCCGTTTCAGCTCCACACAGCGGGTGATCACATATTCCCGGTCGAAGTCCATGCCGTGCTTCTCCAGGTGGGAGAAAAGAACCGGATCGTACAGAATTCCGTACTTAATCACCTCGGCGCAGCCGTCCCGGAAAATCTCCCGGGGAAGTGTATTCAGGGTATCGGTGTCGCACAGCACCAGGCTGGGCTGGCAGAAAGCACCCGCCAGATTCTTTCCCGCCGGGAGATCGATGGCGGTTTTTCCGCCTACGGAGGAATCCACCGCCGCAAGCAGAGTCGTGGGAACCTGGATAAACCGGATGCCCCGCAGATAGGTAGCGGCAGCAAAGCCTGCCAGATCTCCCACAACGCCGCCCCCAAGGGCGACGATCAGATCCGAACGGGTCAGCCGGTTATCCGCGAGAAAATTCAAAAGAGCCAAATAGGTCTGGGCGTTTTTGCTTTCCTCCCCGGCGGAAAATACAAAGGTGACGACGGTGAATCCGGCATTTTTCAGGCTGGCCGCCGCGGTTTCCCCGTAAAGTGGGAACACAGTGGACTCACTCACGAGGCAGACTGTTTTGGCTTTTCCCAGCTTTTGCGTAAGGCGCCCCAGCTGATTCATCAGACCGCTGCCAATGAGAATATCATATTTCTTTGAGGCGCTGACTGTTACCGTATTCATCCGTCCACCTCCTCTTTGCGGCGCTTTCCCTCCTCCAGCAGTCGGACCAGTGTTTCCTTATCCTCCCGGACAAGGGCTTCCCGGTACGCTTTCAGGCTGTCCAGATAAGTGTCCAGCTCAAAAAGGATGTTTTCTTTATTGTCAAGAAACAGCTCCGCCCACATTCCGGGGTTCAGCCAGGCGACCCGGGTCAGGTCCTTGTAGCTTCCCGCCGAAAAGCCCTTGTGGCGAATGGCCGTGGGGGATTTGATATAGGCATTGCTGAGAATATGGGGCATCTGGGAGGTAAAGGCGATCATCCTGTCGTGCTCCGCGGCAGTGGTCACGGAGAACATGCCGAACTCACAGGGGGCCAGTGCGTCCTTTACCCGCTGGAGAAGATCCATATCGTCAAACCGGGGAGGCACCAGCACCATGGGCGCGCCCCGGAACAGGGTAGCCCGGCTGTATTTAAAGCCGGAAAAGTGGGAACCCGCCATAGGGTGGCCGCCAACAAAGGTGAAGCCATACCGTTCCGCTACCGGGAAGCACCGGCGGCAGACCTCTTCTTTGACGCCGCAGCAGTCCAACACCAGCGCGGAGACGCAGATATGCTTTCCGTTTTCCTCCAGCCATCCGGCACTGCCGCCGGGATAGATGGCAAGCAGGATCAGTTCGCAATCGGGAATCGTCTTTTCATCCAGAATCCCATGAACCGCGCCGGAAAGCATAGCAAAGGAGAGCATTTCCTCGTCACTGTCGGCGGCATACACCGTATGTCCCGCCAGAGCGTAGGCTCTTGCCATAGAGCCGCCGATCAGTCCCAGGCCCAGAATTCCCACATTCATTGCAGGGCCTCCTGGATCTTTCGGACCCTGTGGCAGAGCTCGTCGAACTGGGGCGGGGTCAGGGACTGGGCGCCGTCGCAAAGGGCGCAGGAGGGATTATTGTGGACCTCCACCATAATGCCGTCGGCTCCTGCCGCAGCCGCAGCACAGGCCATGGGCGGCACAAGGCGTGCTTTACCCGTAGCGTGGCTGGGATCCACCACCACAGGAAGATGGCTCAGCTCGTGGAGCACCGACACGGCTGAAAGGTCAAGAGTATTCCGGGTGGCGGTTTCAAAGGTTCGGATACCCCGCTCACAAAGGATGACATTCTCATTGCCCTCGCTCATGATATATTCCGCACTCATGAGAAGCTCCTGGAGGGTATTGGCAAGGCCGCGCTTTAAAAGAATGGGCTTGTTGGTTTTCCCCAGCTCTTTCAGCAGGTCAAAGTTCTGCATATTCCGGGCACCCACCTGGATCACATCCACATCCGCGAAAAGATCCAGAGTGGAAATGTTCATGATCTCTGTGACAATGGGAAGACCCACCTCACGCTTGGCCTCCAGCAGGAGCTTGATGCCCGCGTCTTTCATACCCTGGAACGCGTAGGGAGAGGTGCGGGGCTTAAACGCGCCGCCGCGGAGAATATTGGCGCCGGACTCCTTTACCGCCCGGGCCACCTCGATGATCTGCTCCTCGGATTCCACGGAGCACGGACCGGCGATCATCGCAAAATAGCCGCCGCCAATGCGGGCATTTCCCACCTGGATGATGGTATCCTTGGGATGAAATTTCCGGTTTGCCTGTTTGAAAGGCTCGGAAACCCGCTTTACGCTCTCCACGATCTCCAGGCTGCCCAGCAGTTCCATGTCCACCCGGCTGGTATCCCCGATCAGCCCCAGGACGGTGACCTCGGTGCCTTCCGAAATGTGAACATCCAGATTCTGATGCTTCAGCCATGCCACCAGATGGGCCGTCTGTTCGGGGGTGGTTCCGTGTTTCAAAATTGCGATCATCTTTTTTCAGCTCCTACATAAAAATAAACGCCGCACGATGCGTTCGTGCGGCGCTCAAGTCGGTTCTTCAGCTTGCGAAAGCATTGCAGCACAAAGCGCTATTACCTTTTTCCGGGAAAAAAGTAATAGTAGCTAAAGTAAAACTGTGCGCAAGTGCTGACGGTGACCATATTATGGGCCTCCATATGCAAGTTGTTAAAATGAGTATACCACCGGTCCGCAGAAAATGCAAGGCTTTTTTCAAAAAAAGAAGCCAGGAATTGGTGAACTTACGGCGGAATTTTCCGGAAAGGATCCTCTGCCCGCAACCGGGAAAAGCATATCGGTAAAAAGGAGCCGTTCGCCCGGTTCCGTTTGAGAATATGTGTATTGTTTATATTGCCCGGTTTATCCGGCCATTATTTAGACAATATTTCCTGTTGAAAATCCTGTCATTTCGATATAAAATTATCTATACAGAAATACTTAAATAACACTTTGGAGGTAATTTACATGGCTGTCAATCGTTTTGTCCTGAACGCAATTTCCTACCACGGCAAGGGCGCAATCAAGGAGATCCCCGGAATTGTCGCCCAGAAAGGCTTCAAGAAAGCTTTCATCGCTTCCGACCCGGATCTTGTGAAGTTCGGTGTCACCAAGAAGGTCACGGATCTTCTGGACGAGGCCGGGATGGCTTACGAGGTCTACTCCAACATCAAGCCCAACCCCACCATCCAGAATGTCCAGTGCGGCGTGGAAGCCTATAAAGCATCCGGTGCCGACTACATGATCACCATCGGCGGCGGTTCCTCCATGGATACCGGCAAGGCTATCGGCATCATCATCAATAACCCCGAATTTGCTGATGTCCGGTCCCTGGAGGGCGTTGCCCCCACCAAGAATCCCACCGTATTCACCATCGCCGTGCCCACCACCGCCGGCACCGCCGCCGAAGCCACTATCAACTATGTCATCACCGATGTGGAGCGCAAGCGGAAGTTTGTCTGCGTGGATACCAACGACATCCCCAACATCGCCATTGTTGACCCCGACATGATGTCCACCATGCCCAAGGGTCTGACCGCTTCCACCGGTATGGACGCCCTGACCCACGCCATCGAGGGCTACACTACCAAGGCCGCCTGGGCTTTGGCTGACTGCCTTGATCTGGAAGCCATCCGTCTCATCGCCGCCAACCTGCGCAAGGCTGTTAACAACGATCCTGAGGGCCGTGAGGGCATGGCTCTTGGTCAGTTCGTCACCGGCATGGCATTCTCCAATGTAGGCCTGGGCATTGCCCACTCCATGGCCCATACCCTGGGCGCTGTGTATGATACGCCCCACGGTGTTGCCTGCGCCATGATGCTGCCCATCGTTATGGAATTCAACCAGGAAGCCACCGGTGAGAAGTTCAAGGCCATCGCAGAGGCTATGGGTGTGGACACCACCGGTATGGACCAGCCCACCTACCGCCAGGCCGCCATTGATGCCGTCCGTCAGCTTTCTGTGGATGTGGGCATCCCCACCAAGCTGGAGAAGCTCCGGGAAGAGGATCTGGATTTCCTTGCCCAGTCCGCTGCCGCCGATGCCTGCACTCCCGGCAACCCCAGAGAAGCCACCAATGCGGATTACAAGAACATGTTCCGCCGTCTGATGTAATCAGAATTCCATATTTCAAAAGGGGCTCCCTGCAAAAAGGGAGTTCCTTTTTGTAAGCCCGCGCATAATAACGATACGGGAAAAGTCTTCCCCGGACGGATTCCTTAGGTGCTGAGGATTGACTTTTCTCCAGAAAAAGAATATGATAATTGCGTATTCCGATCGCATGTAAAGGATGCCTCCTTTACTCTGCCGACTACGGCAGTATGATCTTCCGCGCGCTCATTCTGATCGTCTCCCTTGCCCTTACGGCCATCAACGGCGGGCGGTTCTTTAACCCGTTCCGATAACCAAACCGATATAAACGAAGAGGAAAACACCATGTTTGCAAAAGCTGTTTTATTTGATCTTGACGGTACGCTGACAGATTCCGGCGAGGGTATTATCAACTGCGCCGTCTATGCCATGGAACGTTTGGGTATTCCTGTCCCTCCCAGGGAAGAACTGGGCGTCTTTGTCGGCCCGCCCCTGTGGGACACTTTCCGCCAATTCGGCGTCCCGGCTGACCGGGTGGACGAGGCAGTGGAGATCTTCCGCAGCCGCTACGTTCCCATCGGGAAGTTTGAAAACACGCCCTATCCCGGCATCCGGGAGACTCTGGAAGCGCTGCGCGCCCAGGGCAGAAAGCTCTATGTTGCCACCTCCAAGCCGGAGGTCACCGCCCGGGAGATTCTGGAACACTTTGATCTTTCCCGGTATTTTACGGAAATCTGCGGCGCTACCGTAGATAAGACCCGATCCTCCAAAGAAGATGTGATTGCCTATCTTCTCAGCCTGGATGCCTGCCGGGAGAACAGCGTCATGGTCGGCGATACCGCTTTTGATGTGATCGGCGCCGCCGCCCACGGGATTCCTACCATCGGCGCTGCCTGGGGCTACGGAAAAACAGAGGACATGGTTTCCGCAGGCGCCGCCGCCATTGCCCAAACTCCGGAAGACCTGCTTCGAATTATTGAAGAAGAAGCTTTTTAACAGCGCTTTATCTCAAATATAGCGGGGGAAATTACGATAATCCGTAGTTTCCCCCGCTAAAACTATGTTTTTAATCAAATGATACGGTCCGTTTCTTATGACAGATTGATCCGCAGATACTGCTTTGCCTGCTCCATATTCATTTCCAGAACCGCGGATACTTCCCCTGCCAGGAGCTTCTCTGCGTCTTTCAGAAACAGGTCGTCACAGACATGGCATTTCTTTCCCTCCGCAGCCCGGGAAGCCTTGTACCGGTATAAGGTGCACATGGTTCCCATCAGGCGCTGCCGGTCCCCGCCGGCAATCAGCTCCCGATAAAGCTGTTTACGTTGGTTCTCGTCGGAAACCCAGGACGCGCTGTGGCTCCGGGCAAAGGACACAAGATTCTCCATCTCATCCCGGGTAAGCATGGGATGGAGCTTATTCATAGCCGCAGGATTCGTCACCGGAACAAAGTACCGAGAATTTTCCTGCCCCTCCGGCTCCAATACAAGATACTGTTTTCCTTTCTCTTCTTTCTGATCCGTCACACGGCAGACCCCGCAGGCACCGTATACTACCCTTTGCCCAATCTGGTACATTCTTAATTCCCTCCACCGAAAATGAAGCTGTTTCCCCTATTAACAGGAATATTATAGCATATTCGGAGGGATTTTTCATGTGGAGAAAATGCTGAATTTTTTCAGGCGCTTCTTGTGCAATCCTGCGCATAAAAGAGCACCGGACTCTCTCCGGGAAAAGTATCAGAAAAGGATCTCCACCTGATAATGCCGCAGCCAAAAATCAAGCTGGAGAAAATAGGCTATGGTCTGCGGACGGCGCATAAGCTGACCGTACCAGGGCCAGGGGCTATCCATGGTCATGAGGCTCTGCAGTCCCTCCCGGCGGACAAGGGCATAAATTGGAGCGCTTTTATCCGCTAGCAGACCGCGCAGGCGCTCCGCCATAATCTGTTCGTAGGCAGGATCAAAGGTCTTGGGGTAGGGACTTTTTTTCCGCAGGCGGACGGGCTCCGGCAGCAAACCTGCCGCAGCCTGACGCAGGAGGCCCTTTTCCCTACCCTGCCAGTCCTTATATGCCCAGGGGACGGTATACAGGTATTCCGCGATGCGGTAGTCGCAGAACGGCACCCGGACCTCCAGGCCGGAGTACATGCTCATTCGGTCCTTTCTGTCCAGCAGCGTCTGCATGAACCAGCGGAAGTTGAGATTCACCATCTCTTTCATCCGCCGCTCCAACGGAGAGGTTCCGGGTAGTATATCGCTTTGCGTGACCGTTTCCCGGTAGGCATCCATGACAAAATCCCCGGGATCCAATCCCCGCACTGCCTCTGGAGCCATCATTTCCGCCCGGTCCCGGGTATTCTGTGCCCAGGGGAATCCGGCAAGGGACCGCACCTCCGGATCCCGATACCAGGGATACCCTCCGAATATCTCGTCGGCACATTCTCCGGACAGGGCAACCTTGACATCCTCCCGGATTCTGCGGCAGAAAACCAGCAGCGAAAAATCTACATCCGCCATCCCCGGCAGATCCCGGGCAATGGTGCTGTCCTCCAGCGCGCCGGCCAGATCCTCCGGTGTCAGCTCTGTCCGGCTGTGCTCCGTATCCAGAGCCTCGCACATGATATGAATATATTCCCCGTCAGAATTGGGCTGGAACTTCCCGGGCCGGAAATAACGGTCATTATCCCGATAGTCAACACTGTAAGTTTTCAGCCGCTCGCCCCGGGCAGCCATCTGCCCGGCACACAGGGCGGTAATAATGCTGGAATCCAGCCCGCCGGACAAAAAGGTGCCAATGGGTACATCCGAAACCATCTGACGCCGAATCGCATCGGTAACCAGAAAACGGGTATGCTCCACCGTTTCATCAAAGGTTTCCCGGTGTTCCCGGTCTTTCAGCGACCAGTAGCGCTCCGCGCGAAATTCGCCCTTTTCCCAATATCCCAGGCAGCCGGGTTCCAACTCCCGAATGCCATGAAACACACCGCTGCCCGGCAGACGCCCCGGTCCAAGGAGAATCAGCTGGGCAGCCCCCTCCCTGTCAAGCTGTGCTTTGAACCCGGGGAAAGCAAGGATGGTTTTGATTTCCGAAGCAAACAGCAGCCCGCCTCCGAGCTCTGCATAGAAGAGGGGCTTTACGCCAATCCGATCCCTTGCAAGAAACAGCCTGCCGCTTCCCTGCTCCCAGACCCCAAAGGCAAATATGCCGTTGCATTTTTCCACGCAGTCGGCTCCCCACTGGGCATAGGCATGCAGCACCACCTCCGTATCGGAATGACCCAGAAAACGGTGGCCAAGCTTTTGGAGCATAGTGCGGATTTCCGCTGTATTATACAGCTCTCCGTTGTATACCAAAGTATAGGTCTCCCCATTGTGCGTCAGGCGCATGGGCTGCTTTCCACCTGCCGGATCAATAATTGCCAAACGGGTATGCAGGAGGGTGCAGCCGGGTGAAGCGCTTACGCCCCGGTCATCCGGGCCACGGCGTGCCATGGTCTTCAGCATCCTGTCCAGGGTTTTCTCCTCCGCGTCCAGCCCAACCAGACCGGCAATCGCGCACATATCCCATCACATCCTTTCCATCCCCGTATTCTATGCAGGAAACAGCAAAAAAGTTCTCCGGGTGGAAGAACACAGGTTTTTGTTCTTCCACCCGGTGGTTTTTATCTATGAATGCATTCCGAAACTTCTTCATATTCCTGCTTCTCCGCCTCAGAGGGTTCCCCGGTCAGCAGGCTTACCACTACGTTTACGATCAGCGCGGTCAAGAAGGCGGGAAGAAGCTCATACACATCCCACACGCCCCCCAAAGGACGCACAGCGTATTTCCACAGGAACACCATTCCGCCGCCGGCCAGCATACCGGCAAGGGAACCCCATTTGTTTCCCCGTTTCCAGAATAGTGCCAGCAGAATCCCGGGACCGAAAGCGGCTCCGAAGCCAGCCCAGGCAAAGGAAACGATCGTAAAGACAGAGCCTTCTTCCCGGGCCCAGAAGACCGCGATAAGCGCAATCACTGCAACCACGCAGCGGGCGGAAATCATCGATGCTTTGGAAGACAGCTGGAGCTTAAACGCAGAGCCCATAATATCCTGGGTCACGCTGGAAGATGCCGCCAGAAGCTGGGAATCGGCGGTAGACATGGTAGCCGCCAGAATTCCCGCAAATATCAGCCCAGCGATGATTGCCGGCAGACTGCCGTAGGAGGCGATTTTTTCGGCGATTTTTATGATTATCCGCTGACTGTCCCCGGGCGCAATGGGCGCCAGCGCACCGGAACCGATCATGGCGCTGCCGATAATACCGATCAGCACTGCCATACCCATGGAAACAACAACCCAAACGGACGCGACCCGCCGGGAAATGGTCAGCTTTTTCGGGCTCTCAATCGCCATGAACCGCAGCAAAATATGGGGCATTCCGAAATAGCCCAATCCCCAGGCAAGGGTGGAAATAATAGTTACAACGGAGTAGGTTCCCGCAGTTCCGGTGGAAACGTCATAGCCCTGGGTAAGGCTCAGGTAGCCGGGAATACTTTGGGCATTCTCCACCACCGCATTCCAGCCTCCCGCGGTATAGATACCAAAAACCACAACGATAATAAGCGCCAGTGTCATAATCACCGACTGCACCAGATCCGTAATGGATGCCGCCAGGAAGCCGCCCAGGATCGTATAAGCCACAATCACGCCGGCAGAGATAATCATCGCCGTAAAATAGTCCACGCCAAACAAGCTGGAGAACAATGTGCCGCAGGCATTGAAGCCGGAAGCAGTATACGGAATAAAGAATACAATGATGATGATTGCGGAAGCAAGGGACAAAAGATGCTTATCGTCGTGGTAGCGCTTGGAAAAGAAATCAGGAACCGTAACCGCACCCAGGCGATGGCTGTAACCCCGAATCCGTTTTGCCACCAACCGCCAGTTCAGATATGTTCCTACCGCAAGCCCGATTGCCGTCCACACCGCTTCCGGCAGGCCGCTGATCAGCGCCACTCCGGGCAGGCCCATCAGCAACCACGAGCTCATGTCCGACGCCTCGGCACTCATGGCAGTAACCAGAGGGCCAAGCCTTCTACCGCCCAGATAGAAATCTTCGGTGGAACGGTTTTTCCGGGTGTACACCGCACCCAGGATAATCATTCCGCTAAGATAGACAAGAATGGATGCCATTACAAATAAATTATTGGTCTGCATAGTTCTTACCCCTTTTCTTTGGATGTTGGTATTATAGCGTATCCAAAAATAGACTGCAACGCAGAATTAATTCTATACTTTTACTCAAAAATTAAGCTGCCGTTTTTCAAATAGCAGAAAAAACGGCAGCTTTAATTTATATATTATTGAATAATAGATAATAAAGTTGATTTTTATCCAGTTTCAAAGTATAGACTAAAGTCTATACTTATTTATGTATTATTTTCGAACGGAAGAAAATATTTCAAAAAAAGAGGGAGCTGATAGCCGGCATACTGGGTCAAACTGTAATTTCCGCCGCAGATGCACCAGTCATACATCAGTGCTCGCTCCTGAAGGGCATAAGCCCTGACCAGTTCATTTACCGGAATATCCCGGCGGAGCTCCCCTTTTCGCTGTCCGTCGGCACAGATTTTCCGCAGAAGCCGGAAATAAATCCGGCTCTGATCCATCAGGTGCTTCTCGCTGGCGGTGACAAGCTGAGTGGACAGAAGCCTTGCCAGCAGTTCCAGGGAGACGGTATTCTCTATCAGGAAAAACAGTTCCCGGTTGAGGAAAATCAGAGCAGAAAAGCTGTCCATATCCTGTATTTCCGGGGATAGCTCCTCGTATTTTTCATCAAAAAGCGTGGACAGGGAGCTGAGAAGGGCATCCTTTCCCGCAAAATAATGGTAGAACGAGCCCTTGGAGGTGCCGGAACGCTCCACAATATCATCCACCGTGGTATCGTCATATCCTTTTTCATAAAAAAGCTCCCAGCTTGCCGTGACGATCCGGCTTCGGGTGTTTCTGGAATTGTGCCGGGCCATTGGTAAGCCCCCTTTCTGTGCGGAACACCGGTTGTTACAGGAAGCATTATACACGCTGCCCCCCAAAAAAGCAACCGCAAAGTGTTCCCGGGTAAACCCACAGGCACTTTTCCAGGCAGAGGCTCATATAGTAGTTCAGGAACATTCTCAGGAGGGATTGCAATGGATCATTTGCCCGATACACCGATGGACATGTCCCAGATCATGCGCATGGCCCAGTCCCCTGCCGGAAAAAAGCTGATTGCGCTGCTTAAGCAAAACGACAGCGATGAAATGCAGCAGGCAATGAAACAGGCTTCTGACGGGGATTACAGCCAAGCGAAGAAAGCCATTGAAAAATTTCTGTCCACACCGGAAGCCAGCGCACTGATCGAGCAGTTAAGGGGGAAATAAATGGAAGGTATGGAGGAGAAACTGGGGGCGATTCTGGAAAACCCTCAGCTCATGCAGCAGATCATGCAGCTTGCCCAGTCGGTCAATGCCCCAAATCCATCTCAGAGCCGGAACCCGTCAAAAAAAGAAGAGCCGCCCCAAAAGGTTTCTCTTCCGGATCCGGACACCGGCGCAGGTTTAGACCCTGCCATGCTTGTTAAGCTTGCCGGGATCGCCGGGAAAAGCAATATTGATTCCAATCAGAAAGCCCTGCTTCGGGCACTGACCCCTTATCTCAGCCGGGACCGGGTAGCAAAATTGGAAAAAGCCATGCGGGCGGCAAAAATCGCCAGCATGGCATCCGCCTTTCTGAATTCCGGCGGCATGAAGCTGCTGTCCGGGAGGTGAAACCACATGTATAACCGCTATGTTCCCCAGTCGGACGGGACATTTCGCAAAAGCCGCGTTCCGGAAGCCCAGAAAGCAGCCCCCAGAAAGCCCTCTCAGCCCCCCAAACCGCCGGAAAAACCGGGACTTTCTCAGCCGCTATGTAAGCCCAGTACCCGTCCGCCCATGACATACCGCCGACAGCCGCCGCGACCGGAACCCTGCCTGAATAAGCCAGCGGAGCCGGTTCCCGAAAAAGCAGAACCCTGCCCGCCGGGAAAGGATGGTGGGATAGGCTCTTTTCTGCGCCAGCTTCTGCCAAAGGGTCTGTGCACGGAAGACTTTTTCGTTATCCTTTTGCTGCTTCTCATGTGCGGCGATAACGAGGAGGGAAAAAACAACGCGCTGCTGACCCTTGTAATTTATCTGTTTTTGTAGCACAGGGTACGCCGTATGCGGCAAAAAGGTTTTACCGGAACGCAAATGCCGCCTCCCCGTTTTAAGGGGAGGCGGCAAAACATTTACAATCAATAGACATCGCGCTGAAGGAGCGCTTCCAGGGCATTAACCGCAGCCTCCGCATCAGGGCCGACCGCGCTGAGGGTAATGGTGGAACCGGTTACAATCCCCAGAGACATGATGCCGAGCAGGCTCTTGGCATTCATCTTCCGGTTGTCGGACTCCAGCCAGATGCTGCTCTCAAACTCATTTGCTTTCTGCACAAAGTATGTAGCCTGACGGTTGTGCAGCCCGGATTCACAACGAACAACAACTTCCTTATTGAACATTCCAAACACTCCTTTTCATCACATCTCAGGAAGATGCGACGGGTCTTGAATTATCATACCATTTTTATCAGAAAAGTCAATCTTTTTTCAGAAATATCCCGGTGCAATTGATAGGAAAAACACAGATGGCACAACGTAATTCGTCACATCCCCCCGATTTTTGGAAAACTATGCGAACGTTCTGTAATGCAGGGGGGCAAACGGTGCCCTCCCCATTACATTGTCACACAAATTCCGCAATGGTGACGCCGTCCTCACCCTCGCCGTAGACACCCAGCCGGTAGCTCTTAATAAATTTGTTTTTCCGCAGCGATTGCCCAACGGCATTCCGCAGGGCCCCGGTGCCCTTGCCGTGGATGATCCGTACGGAAGAAAGCTTTGCACGCATGGCCTCGTCCAGATACCGGTCAAGCACGCAGATAGCCTCCACGGTGTCCATGCCCCGCAGGTCGATCTCCGAAGACATGGCGCTCATTTTCATCTCCCTGCCGGAATGGGCGGGGTGACCGCCTTTCTGCTTATAGGGATTTTCATTTTCCAGCAGATAAATTTCATCCGCCCGGGCATTCATTTTCAGGATGCCCGCCTGGAGCTGATAGGTTCCATCCTTGTTGATGGCAAGAACGCTGGCCTTGGTGCCAAGCTTCAGAAGTTCCACCGTATCCCCCACCAGGATCCCCCGGCTGGGCTTGGGACGCTGGGCCTGGGGCTGGTGGGCGCTGAGCTTTTCCTCCGTCTCATTCAGCGTTCGGCGGATCTCCGCCTGGCGCTGGTTAAGGCCCGTGGTGTCCGCGCTGTCCTGGAGCTGCTTACGCAGGGCTTTCAGTTCCTCCGACGCAAGATTCGCAGCGGCTCTCGCTTCCTGGATGATGCCCTGAGCCTCCCTCCGCGCGGACTCCATGGCTTTTTCCTTTTCTTTACGAAGCTGCTGGTTGAATTCCTCGCTCTGCTGCTTGATCTTTTCCGTTTCCGCTTTCAGCCGCTCCGCTTCCATACGGGCGGATTCCATCTGCTGACGCTGCTGCTCCAGCTGGGAAAGAACATCCTCAAAATCCTTATCACTCTTGCTGACCAGGTTTTCCGCGTCCTTTAAAATTTCCTCCGGAAGCCCCAGCTTCCGGGAAATGGCAAATGCGTTGGATTTACCGGGGATGCCGATAAGCAGCCGGTAGGTAGGCTGCAGCGTCTCCACGTCAAACTCGCAGGAGGCGTTGATGACTCCGGAAGTCCGCATGGCATAGAGCTTCAGCTCTGCATAGTGGGTGGTGGCAACCACCCGGCTGCCCATCTTCCGGCTGAACTCGATGAGAGCTACCGCCAGCGCTGCGCCCTCGGCAGGGTCCGTACCGGCACCCAGCTCGTCAAAGAGCACCAGGGTGCGGTCATCACACTGCTCTACCACATCCACAATGGTGCGCATGTGGCTGGAAAAGGTGGACAGGCTCTGGGCAATGGACTGTTCGTCACCAATATCCGCTAAAATCGCGTCAAAGGTGGACAGGGTGCTGCCGTCCCCGGCGGGGACATGGAGGCCGCACTCCGCCATCAGCGTCAGGATACCGATGGTTTTCAGGGTCACTGTTTTGCCGCCGGTATTGGGGCCGGTAATAATCATAGTGTCGAAGTCCGAGCCAAGGCGCAGGGAAATGGGCACCACTTTTTTCGGGTCGATCAGAGGGTGCCGGGCGTTTCGCAGTTCGATCTTTCCCTGATCGTTCATAATGGGAGCCCAGGCCCGCATTTTGTAGGCAAGCTTGGCCTTGGCAAAGATCACATCCAGCTGAACCAGAACGGAATAGCTGAGATTGATGTCCTCGGCATGGGCTGCCGCCTCGGCTGACAGCTCCGCGAGGATACGCTCGATCTCTTTCTTTTCTTTCAGCTCCAGCTCCCGCAGAGCGTTATTCACGTTTACCGCAGACATGGGCTCAATAAAGTAGGTGGAGCCCGTAGCCGATACATCGTGGACAAGCCCCGGCACATCATTCCTGCATTCCGACTTCACCGGCACCACATACCGTCCCTGGCGAATGGTGATAATGGGTTCGCGCAGAAACTTGCTGTAGGCCGGAGAGGAAATGACCTTTTGCAGGCTGTCCCGGATCTTTCCCGCCTGAATCCGCATATGCCGCCGGATATCCGAAAGTTCCGCTGACGCGGTATCCGCGATCTCCTCCTCGGAAAGAATGGCTCCGAAAATCCGGTCTTCCAGGTATTTGTTAGGGGTCAGCGCGGAAAAGAGAGGATCCAGAACCGTTGCCGCGTCATCCTCGGCAACATAGCTTTTCATCTGCCGGGTACTGCGGAGCACCCCAGCTATCTTCAGCAGCTCAGCAGGCTGGAGACTGCCGCCCCGGTCCGCCCGCTCCAGACTGGAGGAAACATCGTTCACGTCCCCGAAAACCGGATTTCCCTTTCGGGTACAAAGGGCGGAGGCTGCCGTGGTCTGTTCCAGGAGGGCGTTAACATCCTCCAGATCTGATGTGGGCCGCAGGGCAAGGCAGGCCTCTTTTCCTCCGGCACTGCCCGCGCATTCTGCAAGCAGAGTTAGGACCTGGTCCAGCTCCAGCTTGGCGAGAGATTTTTCATACAATTCCGACATGGTTTTCTCCTATGTTCCGCCCCTGCCCGGAAGATACGGCTCCGTAAACAGGGACTTGTAAAATTCCAGAGCGAAAAAGCTTTTTTCCGTCTGGGTTGCTAAGTAGGCTTCCGTCAGGGCCGAAAGCTTTACAAGGGTATCCTCCCCGATTCGGAAAGAAAACAGTTTCTTGGGATCACACAGGCATATGTAGCGCATGGCTTCCAGAACACCGGGGGTAACAGGGATCCGGATCCCATCTCCCTCTCCCCGGCAGCCGGCGCATTCCAGCTCTCCGGCGGACAGGTCAAACCGGTCCGGGGTCTGGCTTCCGCAGACATGGCAGCCGAACAGCGCCGGGGTAAATCCGGCAATACAGGCTACCCGCAGTTCAAAAACCGCTTTGACCAGCATTTCCGGCAGCTTCAAGACAGAAAGGGCATGCAGGCAGTTTAGAAGCAGGGACGTAAGCTCCGGGCTGGGCTGGTCCTCCTGGGAAACCAGCTCACATACCTGGGCGAAATAGGAACCCAGGCTCAGCCGGGTCAGTTCCCGCCGCAGCCCCTGGAACAGCTCCAGGGACCGGGCCTCGTTGATGGTATACTGGCCCCGGTATTCAAATAACGTAAATTCCCCATAAGCAAGGAGTTGGCAGGGGGCGGTCAGGGGACTGTTTTTTCGCCGCAGGCCCCGGGCTTTCACCGTCAGCTTCCCGTGGGCCTGACTGAGGACCGTCAGCAGCGCATCCCGGTCATTGTAATCCGTTACCCGCAGGACAACGCCCCGGATCGTCAGGTACATGATGTTCCTCCATCTTCATTGCCTTGCTGTAGGCAAGATATGCCTCCGGCGCACCGGTCTCCAAAAACAGGTGCCAGTAATCCGCAGCGTTCATTCTTCATCCCTCCCGGGATTAGGATTTGCCGCCGTGAAAATTTTACCCCCGGAAAAATCCGTCAATCAAGCGGTCAATCTTTATAGCCAAAGTTGCGGACAAGGAAATCGCTGTCCCGCCAGTTTTCCTTGACTTTTACCCAGGTGGTCAGATACACCTTGGTGCCCATGAACTTCTCGCAGTCCGCCCGGGCCAGTGTGGAGATCTTTTTCAGCATGTCCCCATGCTTTCCGATAATGATTCCCTTGTGGCTGGCTTTTTCACAGTAAATGGTGGCATCGATGTCAATAATGCCGTTGTCCCGCTCGGAAAACTTGGTGATCTCCACAGCGGTGCCGTGGGGGATCTCCCGGTCCAGGCACCACAGAAGCTTCTCCCGGATGATCTCCGCCATCACCTGCCGCTCCGGCTGGTCGGTGGTGGCATCCTCCGGGAAGAGGAACGGTCCGGGCTGGGCATACTTTTCACATACGGACAGCAGTTCCTCCACCCCGTCGCCGGTTTTCGCGGAAATGGGAATGACCGCGTCAAAGGATGCTGCCTTGGCGTAGACATCCATGACCTCCAGAAGCTTATCCTTTTCCACGGTATCGATCTTATTAATAACCAGAATGCCGGGGCAGCCGCTGGCCTGGATCTTCCGGATCAGCCCTTCCTCCTGGGGCCCGACGGCGGGGATGGGCTCCACCACGAGCAGGGTAAGATCCACATCCGCGATAGATTCCCGAGCCACATTTACCATGTAATCTCCCAGCTTGGTTCTGGGCCGGTGGAAGCCTGGCGTGTCCACAAAGACAAACTGGGTTTCCCCACGGGTGAGAATGCCGCAGATCCGGTTTCTTGTGGTCTGAGGTTTATTGGATACTATGGCGATTTTTTCCCCCACCAGGTAGTTCGTCAGGGTGGACTTACCCACATTGGGCCGTCCGGCAATGGTAATCATGGCGGTTTTCGTGTTCATTTCTTATCTTCCTCTCTGGTCATCCCCGGAATGGAGGCCGCGATCTGCTCCTCCCGCCGGCGCATCTGCCGTTTCTGTGGGCCCTCGTCCAGGTGGTCATAGCCCAGTAAATGGAGCATGGAGTGAATGGTCAGGTACCCTACCTCCCGGCGCAGGCTGTGGCCGAACTCATAGGCCTGAGCCTGGGCACGCTCCAGGGAAATGCACATATCCCCCAGGGGGCACAGCCCGGTCTCCGGGTCTAAGTATTCCGTCCAGTCCTCCGGAAGCTTTCCCGGGGTAAAAGAAAACATGGGAAAGCTCAATACATCCGTGGGACTGTCGATATTCCGGCTCTCCCGGTTTACGGTCCGGATTCCCGCGTCGTCCGTAACCAGGACATTGATCTCGCAGGGCACTTTCACGCCCTCCGCATTCAGCGTACCCTGAATACAGGCGCGGATAATGGCAGGCACCGTCAGGCGGCGGAGGCTCAATTCTTCAAAAACCAAATTGATCTTATGTTTCATTTTGTTTTCCTCTGATACCGGCCATGAAATTCCTGGCTCGGCCTTTTAATTTCCGTTTTTTTACTGTCCGCCCGCTCGTAGGCGTTGATGATCTCCTGAACCAGGGCATGACGGACCACATCGGCGCTTGTCAGGCGGCAGATGGCAATATCCTTTACCCCGCCAAGCACCCGGATGGCATCTTTCAGGCCGGAAACCTTGTCATCCGGCAGATCGATCTGGGTAACGTCACCGGTAATGACGATCTTGGAGCCGAAGCCGAGACGGGTCAGGAACATCTTCATCTGCTCCCGGGTTGTGTTCTGGGCCTCATCCAGGATGATAAAGCTGTCATCCAACGTCCTGCCCCGCATATATGCCAGCGGCGCCACTTCAATGGACCCCCGCTCCTGGTATTTCTGGAAGGTCTCCGCCCCAAGCATATCGTACAGAGCATCATACAGCGGACGAAGATACGGATCCACCTTGTTCTGCAGGTCGCCTGGGAGGAAGCCCAGACGCTCTCCCGCTTCCACCGCAGGCCGGGTCAGGATGATCCGATTCACTGTCCGCTCCCGGAACGCGGCCACCGCTGCTGCCACCGCCAGGTAAGTTTTTCCTGTGCCCGCGGGGCCAACGCCGATGGTCACGGTATTCTTGAGGATCGCTTTCATATAGGTCTGCTGGCCAACGGTCTTTGCCTTAATGGGCTTTCCCTTGGCGGTGATGCACACCACGTCCTTGCCCCACTGGTTCACCAGCTGCTCATTTCCCTCATTCACCAACGTGATAAGATAGCGCACCCGCTGCTCGTCGATGGTTTCGCCCCGGGAAGCCAGGGACAGGAGGCTCTCCAAAGTCTTTGCCGCCTTATCCACCATTTCTTCATCCCCGGTGATTTTCAGGTCCGTGCCACGGTTGATGATGCGCACATTCAGCGCTTCCTCGATCCGCCGGATATTTTCATCGAAAGAACCGAAAACCGAAATCAGGTCATCCACCCGCTCCACATTGATCATTCGTTCAATCTGATTGCCCATGGTTTTCTCCCATCTCCTCGGCACGCTCTCTGCCGATCATTTCCAGGCAGTCGTACTGCCCGGTCAAAACATATCCTCCCGCCTGGGGAAATACCGATTCCACAGCATACAGGATTTTCCCCGCTACCATTTGCGAAGTAAGATAGTCATCCGCAAAGGCTTTCAGTTCTGTCTGGGCAGACGCTTCCTCCGACGCCGTGGGTTCCGCATTCCAAAAGGTCAGCTTCTCCACCGCCAGCGCCACGGGAAGCTGAAACCCTCCGGGCAGAACAAGCGGATATTCTGTTTCTATTCTACCACAACTGCTATCCCAAATTCCACTCCCTTTCCATAAATTTATGCGTTTTTTTCCGAGGATCAAGCTGTACCGGACGGCGGATCCGGTCAGTTCCGTCCTCTCAGCCCATTCTGACGGGGCAATCACCGTTATTACCCTGCGGGTGCGGGCATAAACCTCTCCCTTGGCCCATGCCGCACGGATGGAGATGCCGCAGTCGGTATAGCCGGAAATCAGAACCTGCCCCTGCCGCACCGCCTGACCGGGGGTACATTTCGAAGTTCCCTCCAGCACTGTGCAGGAGACAATAACACCGTCCCGGGCTGCCACAACACTGCCGACCCGGTTTTCTTCTTCCTCCGTCTTTTCCTCTGGGGTGCGCTCCCGGACGGAGATCACCGCCGTGCAGCCAAGGGTATTGACCCCGGCCCATTGAAGCTCAGGAATGGCACCAAGCAGTGCGTTTTTGATCCGCTCGCTGCGGACCCCACGGCGGGATGCGCCAAAATGAATGCCAAGTGCTTCCGCTGCTTCCAGAATCTGCCTGTCCGGGAGCGTGCTGTTTCCCTCCACCCGGACAAAAAGCACCCGGGTCGGAAGATACAGCGTCAGAAACAACAGCAGGCCGACACCCAGAACCAATACCGGCCTGGCGAAAAAACGTTTCACAGTCCAGTAGATACCTAGGGTGCGCTTAACCGAAAGGCGGTCCCCTCTTTTTTCACACAGCTTTCTCAGGGCAGTAAGATCCTTTCGAAAGACCCGTAGATGCATTACCAGCGCTTCTTTGCGGGTAACGGCAAACACCGCAATGTTTTTTTCTGCCGCGGAAGCCAGAGTCCCCTCCGGGTCGGCGCTGGTCAGCTCCGCCTCCACCATCCCCGCCAGCGAATTCCATAGGTTCATGGTCTGCCCCTCCGAATCAAATTTACACTGTCGATGCGTCCGGCGATCACCAGTCGCTCTTTCGTCATCTGTTTCAGCTCAAGCCCGCAGCCAATGACGCAGACCGTTCCGTAGTTGACACGAACCCCGATCCGCTCGGCGCTGTATTGGGTCACGCCGCCGTGGTTTTCGATAAGTACACGGCGGTCCCCTGCCAGTTCCACAACCGTCTGTCCCGGAAGCGGCTCCCCCGGCAGATCGGCCCCCTCCGCCAGACGTTCCAGAAACCGAACACCTCTCATGGTCTCACCCCTTTTGGAAAGCATATGAATGGGAAGCGGACGAATTGCATAGATTCTTCCGAGGTGATCGTCTGTGCAGGCAAAGCGTTATGCCCTTGGGTTTGGAGCCGGGATCGGATTTCTTCTGCTGATCCTGGATGGCAGAACAGCCCTCTCCGGCGCCGCTGCCGGAATTGAGCTGTGTATGAAATCCGTCATTCCCGCCCTGTTTCCCTTTTTTGTGCTTTCCGATGTGCTGGTATCCTCTCTATGGGGAAGCAGATCTCCTCTGCTGCGGACCCTGGGACGCTTGTTCGCCGTGCCGGAGGGTGCAGAATCCATCCTGCTCAGCGCCTTTCTGGGCGGCTACCCCGTGGGCGCAAAGGAAGTATCCAGGGCATACGATGGTGGACTGCTGAAAAAAGAGGATGCTCTCCGGCTGCTTTCTTTCTGCAATCAGCCCGGTCCGGCATTTCTGTTCGGCATGGTTGGGCCCTGTCTGCCGGAAAGATGGATGGCCTGGGTCCTGTGGGAGATTATCCTCGCCAGCGCACTGTTTGTATCCCTGCTGACAAGGCCAGGAACTGCCCGGGCAGAGCTTCCGGCCAGGGAGATACCCACCCCCGCCGCAGCAATGGGAAATGCTCTCCGCTGTATGGGATCCGTCTGCGGATGGGTCATAGTCTTCCGGGTAGCTGCCGCCTTTCTGGACCGGTGGGTGCTGTGGTTACTGCCTACTGTCTGGAAAACCGCGGCGCAAGGCGCGCTGGAACTGAGCAACGGCTGCTGTTTACTCTGTCAAATGCCGGATGTCCGGCTGCGTTTACTTCTTGCTGCCGGGATGCTGTCCTTCGGCGGCTTATGCGTCACCATGCAGACAGTTTCCTTGCTGGGTAAGCTTCCGGTAAAAACCTATCTATGGGGAAAAGCGCTTCAGACCGGGTTTGCCCTGGCGCTTTCCTGCGCCGCCGTCTATGGACATGTATGGTACTGCATAGTCCCCGCCATCCTTGCCGTCATCCTTTTATTCCGAAAAAAGGCAGTAGCTTTTTCCCGGAAGCCGTTGTATAATAGGTAAAAACAGTGTGAGTGATTCTCTCAGGCAGGAGGTTTTCCCAATGCTTTTCCGAAAAAAGATCGCCCGCTGCTGCGGCTACTGTGTCCACTGCACGACAATGGAAGAGGGGTTGGTCCTTTGCAGCAAGCGTGGGGTAAAACGCTCCGAAGACCGCTGCTTTCGCTTCCGGTACGATCCGTGCAAGCGGATCCCGCCAAAGCCGAAAGCCTTGGACTTTTCCAAATACGAATCCGAAGATTTTTCCCTGTAAAAGCACATCCACCGGCCATAAAAAGCCGGTGGATGTCATTTTATTGGAGCATTTCCAGAAATTCATCCTCGGTAAGAACGGGGATCCCCAGTTCCCGGGCTTTGCGCTCCTTGGAACCGGCGTTTTCTCCCGCCACCACAAAGCTTGTCTTTTTGGACACGGAGCCAGCGGCCTTTCCTCCGAAAAGCTCGATTTTTTCCGTGGCTTCCTCCCGGGTAAAACGGCTCAGGGCACCGGTCAGGACAATGGTTTTCCCGGCAAACCGGGTGTCCGTCACCGTGCGTGTGCATGCAAAATTCACGCCCGCCTCCCGCAGACGCCGGATCAGATGAACAGACTGCTCCTGGCGGAACCATTCATAGATGCTGACGGCGGTAATTTCTCCCACATCCGGCACCTGGGTCAGTGCCTCCTGATCCGCCTGCATCAGAGCGTCCATGGTGCCGAAATGGGATGCCAGTACCTTTCCGGTCTTGGCGCCCACCTGGCGGATACCCAGAGCATAGATGAGCCTGCCAAAGTCACGGCTCTTGCTGTCTTCAATGGCAGCCAGAAGTTTCCTTGCCGCCGTGGTGCCGGATTTCCACAGTCCGGAGATTTCGTCAAGCGTAAGATAGTAGATATCCGCCGGGGAGCGTACCAGCCCCTTTTCAATGAGGGCTTCCACAATGGCACTTCCCAGGCCCTCAATATCCATGGCATCCCGGCTGACAAAGTGGGCAATATTCCGGCTGAGCTGGGCAGGGCACTCCGCTCCGGTACACCGTAAGAAAGCGCCGTTTTCATCCCGCTCCACAGTCGCACCGCAGACCGGACACCGGTCGGGAAGATAATACGGGGCTGTCCCATCCGGGCGCTTGCTAAGGTTCACATCCAGGATTTCCGGAATGATCTCCCCTGCTTTGCGGATGCGCACCGTGTCGCCAATCCGAATATCCCGCTGGGAAATAAAGTCCTGGTTATGGAGCGTAGCGTTGGTCACAGTGGTGCCCGCAAGGCGCACCGGACGGACCACGGCTTTGGGGGTCAGAACCCCGGTGCGGCCCACCTGGACCTGGATGTCCTCCACCACAGTCTCCTTGATTTCCGGAGGATATTTATAGGCCGCTGCCCAACGGGGGAACTTGGCGGTGCTTCCCAGCTGCTCCCGCAGTGACAGGTCGTCCACCTTGACCACCGCCCCGTCAATATCGCAGGGCAGGGTCTCCCGGCGGTCATTGATCGCCTCCACTTCCTCCTGGATTGCTTTCACAGAGGAAAGAAGCTTATAAGGAATCACCTTAAAGCGGAGACTTTTCAGGTATTCCAGGGACTGGCTGTGGCTGGTGAATGCAACGCCGTCAGCAAGCTGGATATTGAAAACCAGAATATCCAGTCCCCGCTTTGCCGCGATTTTCGGATCCAGCTGGCGCAGGGAACCGGCAGCTGCGTTCCGGGGATTGGCAAAGAGGGGCTTTCCCGCAGCCTCCTGGGCTTCATTCAGCTTCTCAAAGCTCTTTTTCGGCATGTATACCTCGCCCCGGACGATCAGCCTGGGCGGGGCGTTTTCAATGGTCATGGGAATGGAGCGGATGGTTTTTAGGTTCTCGGTCACATCCTCCCCCACATTTCCGTCACCCCGGGTTGCTCCCCGGACAAAGCGGCCGTTCTCGTATTCCAGGGCAACGGAAAGCCCGTCAATTTTCGGCTCAACAGAGAAAGAAACCTCTCTGCCATCCTGGGTCTTTTCCAGAAAATCCGCCAGCTCTTCCATGCTGAACACATCCTGCAGGCTCATAAGGGGCACCGGATGGGTCACCTCCTGGAATTTGCTCAGGGCCTGCCCGCCCACCCGCTGGGTGGGAGAATCGGGGTTTGCGTATTCCGGGTGGGCCGCTTCCAGCTCCTCCAGCTCCCGCAGAAGATGGTCATATTCAAAATCCGGAATTTGGGGGTCATCCAAAACGTAATACCGGTAATTCGCTTCTGTCAGAAGGGCTGTCAGCTCCTCAATTCTCTCTTTCGGTTCCATAGCTTCCTCCTGTTTGTAAAAATGTATCCGGCACCTCGCCAACGATCACCGTCTCTGCCACGACAACTTCGCTGTTCACGGTAAAGCTGCTGGCCTGACCAAGCACCAGCACCGCCACATCGATGCTGACCTGCATGTTAAGCCTATGCAGGGTCTGATTGATCCCTGCCTGACTGAAATCACTGGCAAAAACGGCGTCGCTGTTCCGGATGGAAAGAATGCGGACAGGGATCACCGGGCCCTTGCCGGAAAAGAACTCCGGCAGAAACAGGCTCCCCAGGGGGATCCCGATATCAGAGGTGTCCAGGGCCAGGATCTCATCATTGATAATATTCAGGATGTCGGTTTTCAGCCGGTTGATCTCCCCAATATTGGTTTTCAGGGCGGTGATCCGGCCATTCAGGTCTTTTTCAAAATAAACGATCCGGTCATAGGCAATGTTTCCCACGGCGATCTGCTTCGCGATGGCATCGTTGGTCAGATCCGAAGTGACATTCTTCACCTGGGTTTCCGCAAGGCTCCGGATCACGGGGCGGTACTTTCCCCGAAAAAGCACAAAGCAGGAAAGCGACAGGGCAAGCAGAAATACAAGTAACCCAAGAAAACGCCGCAGTCTTCTTGCCATGACCATCCCTCCCGGGAAAGGCTATGCCGGCAGGGATGGGATTATGCGGATTCCCTATGACAGTTTTGTTAGGAACTGGGAAGCGGTTTTTGCCATCAGCTTCTTGGTGCCTATATCATCAAAAGCAATTTCCAGGAGGGCATCCCCGCCCATTTTCAAAACGGTCAGCACCATTCCCCGCCCAAACGCGGCGTGGCTGACCATGTCGCCCGGATTCAGATCCGGTACTTTTCCAGCTGAAGCAGGCGAAAAGCTGCTGAGATTGGATGTACGGTGCTGTACCGGGCGATTATGTACCTGGGCGTACCCCTCCGGTCGGCGCTCAGTGCGGCTCTGGAACCCGCCCCGGTGGGTGATCAGTTCCTCGGGAAGCTCTTTCAGGAAACGGGAGGGCAGGCTTGACGAGGTTCTGCCGTAGATCATCCGCTGCCTTGCGTAGCTGACGGTCAGCTCCTTTTTGGCCCGGGTGATGGCAACATAGCAAAGCCGCCTCTCTTCCTCCATTTCCTCCGGGTCTCCGATGGCCCGGGTCCCGGGGAACAGACCGTCCTCCATGCCCACCAGGAACACATTGGGAAACTCCAAACCCTTGGCCGAATGCATGGTCATCATGACCACAGCGTCGTCCCCCTCGTTGTACTCTTGAATATCCGTATACAGGGCCACTTCCTCCAGGAAGCCCGCCAGCGTGGGGGTCTCCGCATTTTCCATATAGGTCTGAATACTGGATTTCAGCTCTCGGATATTTTCAAGCCGGGTCTTGTTTTCCTCCGTCGGCTTGGCAATGAGCATATCCGCGTAGCCGGAGCGGGCTACAAGCTCGTCGTAAAAATCCGGCAGAGGAATCCCACTTTCCTGCAGGGCCTGCATACCGGCAATCAATCCGGTAAACTGCCGCAGCTTGGGTGCTGGCTTTTCCAGAGCCGCGTAAGAGCCGGGGTCCTCAATCACCGCGTACAGGGGCTTTTCCTCCGCCTCCGCCAGACGCTGGGCAACCTCGATGGTCTTGGCACCCAGGCCCCTGGGGGGATTGTTAATGATCCGCTTCAGGCGCAAATCGTCGGCAGGGTTATTGATTACGCACAGATAGGACAGCATATCCTTGATCTCAGCCCGGTCAAAGAAGCGGGTGCCGCCGATAACACGGTACGGAATTCCGTTGCGCTTCATGGCGTATTCCAAAGCGTTGGACTGGGCGTTGGTCCGGTAGAGGATGGCGTAATCTTTCAGGTTCTTCCCCCGGGAACGGGACAGGATCTGACCCGCGACAAAATTGCCCTCCCCGCCCTCATCCGCCGCCTCATACACGGTAATGGGGTCCCCTGCGGCGTTTTCCGTCCACAGCTTCTTTCCTTTCCGCCCCGCATTGTGGGAGATCACGGCGTTGGCCGCTTTCAGTATGGACTGGGTGGAGCGGTAGTTCTGCTCCAGCCGGATGGTACGGCAGCCAGGGTACTGCTCTTCAAAGTTCAGGATATTGTCGATGGTCGCGCCCCGGAAACGGTAAATGCTCTGATCATCGTCACCTACCACGCACAGGTTGTGATGCTCTCCTGCAAGCAGGGAGGCAAGCAGATACTGCATGTGGTTGGTGTCCTGGTACTCGTCCACCAAAATGTACTTAAATTTATGCTGGTAATAGCTTCGAACCTCCGGATATTGCTGCAGAAGCTGAACCGTCACATAGATGATGTCGTCGAAGTCCAGCGCGTTATTGTCTTTCAGACGCTGCTGGTATTTTTCATAAGCTTTGGAAATCTGGATCGCTTTCAGATCATTCTTTTCCTCCGCCCTGCCAAGCATTTGTTCCGGAGAAATCATCCGGTCTTTTTGGCGGCTGATAGCACCCAGGACATACCGGGCGGGAAAGGTCTTATCATCCAGGCCCAAATCCGAGATGATCTCTTTCATGATCCGCTCGGAATCCGAAGTATCATAGATGGTGAAGCTGCGGGTATACCCCATCCGGTCAATATCCCTCCGGAGAATCCGGCAGCAGGCGGAGTGGAAAGTCATTGCCCAAATGTCCTCCGCCTGGGGTCCCAGGAGGACGGACAGCCGATCTTTCATTTCATTTGCCGCCTTGTTGGTAAAGGTAATGGCAATCACGCTCCAGGGAGCCGCCGGGTCAAGGGCGCACAGCCGGTCCGCGCGAAATCTGTCTTCTTCCGAAAGCGGCTCGCAGAGGGTTTCCAGGAACGAAACATCCTCCTCCGTTACAGTTTCGGGGACATAATCGCTGTCGCTGGCACAGCCAAAACGCAGGAGATTCGCGATCCGGTTGATTAAGACCGTAGTTTTTCCGCTGCCGGCTCCTGCCAGAAGCAGCAGCGGCCCCTGTGTAGTCAGAACCGCCTGGCGCTGCATATCGTTGAGCTGGGAAAACTGGGAAGCAATATACTGCCGCCGTGCGGCAAGAAAACGGGATTGTAATATTTCAGTCATGACGCACCTGTATTTTTTAGGATGCGTCTATTTTACTCCAAAACAAGAAAAAGGTAAAGAAGTTTTTTAGCACCCCTCGCAGAAAGCTTCCAACGCTGCCGGGCTTGGGAATCATTTTTCAGACCATTTCTGCTGACTCTATTGAATTATGGACTTAATTATGCTATTATAAATAAGAAAACCGCTGTTAACATGTCAGGCTGCAAATATGCAGCACTTATTAACGGAGGTTATTATGATGAAAAACAAACAGGCAAACAAAGAAGCAATGATTGCGGCACTTGATGCAATGATCGACAATTCAGACAAAGGTCCCTCGGGTTTCTGGGTTGATGATTATGAGGGATGTGGAAATCCGGCAATTTTCCCCGAATTTCAGGAGGGGCTAAAACGCGGTCGTCTTGTGCAAAAAGAACACTATCTGTGCCCGTGGAATACCGCCGTTATGTACGGGAATGGACATGGCAATGTGCAAACAGGCTGCTATTACAGTTGCTCCATAGCAAAAGCAAAGTATCTTTCGGGGAAAGAACTGAAAGATGTGCTTATTCGATTCAAAAGGAATTTGCAAAACGGGCGATATGACAATCTAAGCGAGTTATCGCCCTTATTAACAAACGATGAAGCAAAGCGGATTGAAAATCGAATCCATATGGAGCAGAAGCTGGAGAGGCAAAAAGAAGAAATTGCATACAAGGAACAGCAGCAAAAAGCAGCGTCCCTGATTGCAAAATATCCCGATGAAAAGGAATTGATCTGTGCTAATTATGGTAAGAAAATACTTGTAAATACTTATAAGGGTGTTCTTGATTTTGACCCGGATGGTTCCAAAAGCGTTGTAGGTGCCGAAAAGTTTTCTTACAATGAATATCTTGATGTTCAATTCAGGTCTTTAGGACGGTATCGCTCATACTTCGCTAAATGTTATTTCAATTTTCCCATAGAATTTATGGGGCAGATTGAAAGAATAAAAGCAACGAGCCTGTGCTTCAATCGTATCTTTGTCAGAGGAATGTGCCCGGATGGAGAAATGTTTAACGGAAAAGAAGATCATGTCTGGATGGATAAAACCGGGCTGGAACAATTTGGTGTTGGTGATTGTCTTTCTTTTGAAGCAGAGGTTTATCGCTATGTGAAAACCGGAAACGGAAAATTGATTGATTTTGGGCTGAGAAATCCCTCTCCCGTATCCGTCAAAAAAATCGAAAGCTATGATCTTCCCTCCGATAAAGAACTAATGCGGCAGGAAATCAATTTTGTTATTTGTGAAACCTGCTTTTTGAGTGAACAGTGCAATCGGACATACTGTATAATGGAGCCGAAACAGAAACGAAAACTCCAAAATGATATGCTTGACATGGTGAATGAAAGCATTGATTAGGAGGGCAAAACATGAAAAAGCGTTTTTTGACTGTCGGATGTTTGCTTCTCTTTTTTCTCAGTGGGTGCGGCTTTGCAGCTGGTCGTGTCGAAACACTGAAAAGTTGGTCCTTTCAGTATAACGAGGAGACGAATGATTACAGCGTCTTTTTTGGATTGCTCGATGAGAAGAGCAATCCGCTGGCAGCCGAGGTCGATATTGATATTCGTATTGTAAACGATGCTGACGAAGTGGTATACACCGGAACAAAATCCGTTTCCGTCGATGATTATGGCTACTACACAAGCCAAGCTGCCGGAAAACAATACCTTGCCAATGTTCGCATTCCGTCTTCGGATATTTCACACGGGAAATCCTCCAGCGGGAAAGTTTTTCTGACGGTCTACAAAGGAGATACCGTTCGTTTTGATGAGGTGAATTGTATAGCACTGTATTGTCTCCCAACCAAAGATGTGCAAGTATTGTTTGACAATTTTCCTATCGATTTAAAAGTCAATGATTATGCGGGCAGCATCTCTTCAATCATTCAAATACAAAACGCAGAGTATACATTCGACAAAAACTACGTGTCAAAATTGTCTATTATCATTTCTGGTGAAAAGATATCCGGGGATAGTTCTTTCGGATATGACACAATCAGTTATAAGCTGTATGACAGCGGCGGATATTTGGTTCACTCAGGCGATATTTATTTGAGAGATTTGACAGTGGGAGATAAATTCAAAGACAATTCGATTGTTTTTTACGATATTACGCCGGGTGAAATATATACACTCAAGCTGCTTGAACGCAGTTGATGAATTACTGTTTCCCTACATAAGTGTTTTGAACTGTCTCATAACATAAAATGCGCTTTTGTCAATTGAATCTCTGAAGTTGTCAGCAGGAACAAAGAAAACTCGGTAAAAGGCAGAAAACACTTTATAGATACTTTAAAACTGCTTACCTGCCTTACTCTCTATTATCGACTACCGCCCGATGAAACAGTTCACCGGGCGGTTTCCATTTACAAAAGGATTTATATCGAACGATCAGGTAGCCCAGACCACCAGCAACTGGCTCAATCTACCCGCCCATGGTTTCCCGCAGCATTTCCAGGGCCTTTTTTTCGATCCGGGATACCTGGACCTGGCTGACGGAAAGCACCTTTGCCGCCCGCTGCTGGGTCAGGCCGTGGTAGTACCGCAGCTGGATCACCTGCCGCTCCCGCTCCGGGAGAGCCTCCACAGCCTGACGGAGAGCGATTTTCTCCACCATCCGTTCCTCTGACTCCGTATCGGTCAGAACGTTTTCCAGGGTGAAGCCCTCCTCCCCGGTTTCCCGCTGGATGGATTCCGTGGCGGCGGTGGCAGTCTCCGCTATAGCGATCTCCTCCGGTGTATACCCTGTATAGTTGGAGATTTCCTGGATCGTCGGTTCCCTGCCCAATTCCAAGGTCAGTTTTGCCCGGGCAGCCTTGATGGCCGCGGCTTGCTCCTTGATGCCCCGGGAAACTTTGATGGCGCCGTCATCCCGGAGGAAGCGGCGGATCTCTCCGGCGATCTTCGGAACGGCGTAGGTGGAAAACTGGGTGCCGAATTCCAGGTCAAATCCCTCCACCGCTTTGAGAAACCCCAGACACCCCAGCTGGTACAGGTCCTCCGTCTCCGTTCCCCTACCCACAAACCGCCGGGCAACGGACCAGATAAGGCCCGCATTCTCCTGGACCAGAGCTTCCGACGCTTCCGCGTCTCCCGCCTTGGCTTTGGCAATCAATTCCTCCTGCCTGCTCATTGCTTTCGCTGAAGCTTCCGGCGCATATGTACTGAGGTTCCCTTACCCGGAGCGGAGGAGATTTCCAGGTCGGTCATAAAGCTTTCCATGATGGTAAAGCCCATGCCGCTGCGTTCACTCCCCCCGGTGGTATAGGCAGGGCGCCTTGCCTGCTCCACATCCGGAATCCCCACCCCCTTGTCCTTAATGACAATATCCAGGGTATTGTCTTTCAGGATCCTGCAGCGCAGCATAATGGTTCCCAGTCCTTCGGGGTAGGCGTGGACAATGCAGTTGGTCACCGCCTCGGATACGGCGGTTCGGATGTCCCCCAGTTCCTCCAGGGTCGGATCCATCTGAGCCGCAAAACAGGCCACCGCGCTGCGGGCAAAGGCTTCGTTGGCGGATCGACTGGGGAACTCCAGGATCATATAGTTTTGGAATTTCATAACACGGCCTCCTTCATTTCAACCAGTTTGTCTATTCCCGACGCCCGGAACACTTTCATGGGCTGGGGCGAAATACCCGTAAGCAGTAGTTTTCCTTCGATCTGGGCCATGTTCCGCAAAGCGTTAATGACCACCGCAATGCCGGATGAATCCACAAAGGTCACATCCCGGAAATCCAGAATACACACGTCCGGCATATAGGCCTCGATCTTGGAAGCAATGACCTGAATATAGGCTTTGGCACAATGGTGGTCGATCTCTCCCGTCAGGGCGATGGTCAGCCGCCCATCCTCCAGGAAGCTGGTAAAATGCATAGTAATTCCTCCTTCGTATCTTCCCCGGAAGTTTTCTTTTTCCGGTTTCCTATCAGTATAATCGCGGCGATGCGAAATAGCAGTCGGAATCAGGAAAACGAAAAAAATAGCGCGGAGCGCAAATCCATAGATTTACGCTCCGCGTTTCTATTTTACTTTATTGTCATTACAGCAGCTTTTCAAAATCCGCCCGGCTCTGTTCCAGACCGGCGATCAGATCCCGGGCTTTCCGGGCTTTTTCCCGCTCGGCATTCACAACCGCCTCCGGGGCACGGGAAACAAACTTCTCGTTGCTGAGCTTGCCCTCCAGGGAGGCAAGGTTCTTTCTTGCCTTTTCCAGCTCCTTATCGATCCGCTCCAGCTCCTTGGCAGCGTCCACAAGCTGTCCCATGGGGATATAGAGCTTCGCGTCGGCGGTGGCGCAGGAGAGCATACCGTCCAGATTCTCCGGCGCATTTTCCAGCACGGTCACACTGTCCGCGTAGGCAAGGCGCTCCACAAAGTCCGCTCCCTCCCGGAACACTTCCGGCTTGGCGGTCAGCACATAGAGGCTGGCCTTTTTGGACGGGGGCACGTTCATCTCCGCCCGGCGGTTCCGAATGGCCCGGATGGCATTCATCACCGACTCCATGTGCGCTTCCTCTTCCCGGAAAGCCAGCTCCTGCCGGTATTCGGGCCAACTGGCGCGAATCAGCGCGGGGCCGTCGTGGGGCAGGCTCTGCCAGATTTCCTCGGTGATGAAAGGCATAAAGGGATGCAGCAGCCGCAGCACCTGATCCAGCACATACACCAGCACCTGCAGGGCTGTTTTCTTCCGCTCCGGATCCTCGCTGTAAAGTCTTGCTTTTGTCAGTTCGATATACCAGTCACAGTAGGTATCCCAGATGAAGTCATAGATCTTCTGAACGGCAATACCCAGCTCGTACTTTTCCAGGTTTTCCGTGGCTTCGGAAATCAGCGTATTCAGCTTGGACAGCACCCATTTGTCGGCAATTTCCAGCTTGTCCATATCCGGCAGCCGGTTTTCCCCGTCCTCCGGCAGGTTCATCATCACATACCGGGAGGCGTTCCACAGCTTGTTGGCAAAGTTGCGCATTGCCTCGCAGCGCTCCACATAGAAACGCATATCATTTCCGGGGGAGTTTCCGGTGATCATGTTCATCCGCAGGGCGTCACAGCCGTAACGGTCGATCATATCCAGAGGGTCAATGCCGTTTCCAAGGGATTTGCTCATCTTCCGGCCCTTGTCATCCCGAACCAGACCATGAATCAGGACGGTGTGGAACGGAGTCTTCCCGGTTTGCTCACAGCCCGAGAAGATCATCCTGGCCACCCAGAAGAAGATGATGTCATAGCCCGTCACCAGCACATCCGTGGGATAGAAATAATCCAGATCGGCGGTTTTTTCCGGCCAGCCCAGGGTTTCAAATGGCCACAAAGCGGAAGAAAACCAGGTATCCAGCACATCGGGATCCCGCTGAATGCGTGTGCTTCCGCACTTTTCGCACTTGCAGGCATCCTCCCGGGACACGGTGATGTGGCCGCAATCGGCGCAGGTCCAGGCAGGGATCTGATGTCCCCACCAGAGCTGCCGGGAAATGCACCAGTCACGGACATTCTCCATCCAGTTGAGGTAGGTCTTGCTAAACCGCTCGGGAACAAACTTCGTCTGCCCGTCTTTCACCACCCGAATAGCCTCTTCCGCCAGGGGCTTCATCTTCACGAACCACTGGTCGGAGATAATAGGCTCCACATCGTTGTGGCAGCGGTAGCAGGTACCCACGCTGTGGGAGTAGTCCTCCACCTTTACCAGGTATCCGCCCGCTTCCAGATCGGCAACGATCTTCTTCCGGGCTTCATACCGGTCCAGGCCCTGGTACTTGCCGCCCAAAGCGTTCACCCGGCCGTTATCGTCCAGCACCCGGATAATCTCCAGGTTGTGGCGCTTGCCCACCTCAAAGTCGTTGGGGTCATGGGCAGGGGTCATTTTCACGCAGCCGGTGCCGAACTCCATCTCGGCGTAATCATCCGCCACAATGGGGATCTGCTTATTCACCAGGGGCAGCGTTACAGTCTTACCAACAATGTCCTTGTAGCGCTCGTCGGCGGGGTTCACGCACACGCCGCTGTCGCCCAGCATGGTCTCCGGACGGGTGGTCGCCACCACCACTTCCCCGCTGCCGTCGGTAAGGGGATACCGGATGTGCCACAGATGACCGGGCTTATCCACATATTCCACTTCCGCGTCGGACAGCGCGGTGACGCAGTGGGGGCACCAGTTGATAATCCGGTTGCCCTTGTAAATAAGGCCCTTTTCGTACAGGGAGACGAACACCTCCCGCACAGCCTTGGAGCAGCCCTCGTCCATGGTAAATCTGGCCCGGTCCCAGTCGCAGGAGGCGCCCAGCTTCTTCTGCTGCTCCACGATCCGGTTGCCGTACCGGTACTTCCAGTCCCAGACCTTTTCCAGGAACTTTTCCCGGCCCAGGTCATAGCGGGTCTTGCCCTCCTTGCGAAGCTCTTCCTCCACCTTGATCTGGGTGGCGATACCCGCATGGTCCACACCGGGGATCCACAGGGCATTGTAGCCCTGCATCCGCTTAAAACGGATCAGGGTATCCTGCAAAGTGGCGTCCATAGCATGGCCCATATGAAGCTGCCCGGTAACGTTGGGTGGGGGCATTACGATGGTAAAGGGCTTCTTTCCATCCTCCCGCTCGGCGTGGAAATAGCCGCCTTTTTCCCACATATCGTAGATCCGGCTTTCCACTGCTTTGGGGTCATACACCTTCGGTAATTCTCGCTGCATTTTCTATCCCTCCAAAAAGAAACGCCCTGAGCATAAGCTCAGGGCGAAAAGATTTCCGCGGTACCACCTGAATTCCGGGTTTCCCCGGCTCTTAAAACGCTGTAACGGGCGCAGCCGTACCGCCCTACTGCTGTTCAGGCGATCCACTCCGGGGCGACTATCCGCACCAAAACCCATGCGCTCCCACCAAACACGCACTCTCTGCAAGGTTTCCTGATGCGGAACCTCCCCATCCATGTGTTTTACCGATTTATGATACCCAAAAGGGGGCAATTTGTCAAGGGGTATTTCAAAAAAGGGAAGAAAAGCTTTGTAGTGTTACAATTGATGTGAGACCAAAAGACTAGAAAAAGGCGATTGAGTTTG
>CAZVDH010000002.1:0-60532 GCA_964625595.1 uncultured Oscillospiraceae bacterium
AGTAATGACCCTTCTAGGGTCTGTGCAAACCACCACTTTAGTGGTGGTTATGATTCTATTGAATGGACATTACCCAGAAATTTTCTGTTTTCCCGGAGTATGCGATTTCATCCTGTATGGTTTCCAGATAGGTAAAGCCAGCTTTCTGGTCCACTAAAATCATGTTAACATTTCACCCTAGTTTTCACAACTTTCGATTACTCAAAACCGCCGAAAATAGAAAATGTTCACTATAAAATCAATTTTTCTAGGTTGATATCTATAGTGTGCACAACAAATGGTGCCGCTGACGGGACTCGAACCCGTACAGTATCGCTACCGGGGGATTTTAAGTCCCCTGTGTCTACCGATTCCACCACAGCGGCGTTATGCCAAGTTTAGCACACTTTTTTCCACCCGTCAAGACCGAAGCTGGTCAAGGTTACAGGAGAACGCCGCCAGGCAGTTATCCAGAAACCAGTCAAGCTCCGGCAGCGCCATCTCTTTCATGGCTTTCCAGGTCTGAGAGGCTGCGGAATCAAACTCCGTATTGCCAGTCTTCTGCTCCTCAATGCACTTGATGTGGGCGGAGAGCTTATCCGCTGCTTTTACGATGGGGGTGACCTGGGGGTCGTCCTCCAGCACCAGATGCTCATAGCTGGGCCGCAGGGCCGGGGGCAGCATATCCAGCAGCTTGTTCCCTGCCACACGCTCCAGCTGCTTATAAGCGGCCTTGATGTCCGGATTGTCATACTTGATGGGCGTGGGCAGATCCCCCGTGAGAATCTCCGAAGCGTCGTGATAGAGAGCCGCCACGGCGCACCGGTCCGGGTCGGGGCCGGGAAGACCCAGAATATCCCGGCGTATCAGCGCCAGGGCATGGGCCAGAACCGCTACCTGGTGGCTGTGCTCCTGGATGTTCTCGGAAAAGCTGTTGCGCATCAGCCCCCAGCGGGTGATATAGCGCATTCTGCCCAAAAGGGCATAGAACTCATTTGCCATTGTCTTTCTCCCACTGGTTCAAAATTGCGGGAAGATCTTCCGGTGTCCGGCAGAAAACCGTCCCCCCCGCCGCTTCCAGGGTATCTTTATCCCGGAAGCCCCAGAGCACGGACAGGCAGGGCACTCCGGCGTTCTTTGCCGTAAGAATATCCACCTCGCTGTCCCCCACATAGACGCACCGGTCCGCGCCCAGAGCTGCAAGGCCACGGAAAAGCATGTCCGGAGCGGGCTTTCTTGGACAGTCCGCTGTTTCCCCAAAGGCAGGGACACCGGGGAAAAACCGTGCGCACAGGGGCTTTACCGCAGAATCCGGCTTGTTGGACACAATGGCAGTGGGCATGGATAGTTCGCCCAACGCTTCCAGAATGCCATCATAGGGCCGGGTACGGTCCAGGCAGTGGGCGTTATAATGCTCCCGGAATGCTTTCAGGACTTCCTCCGCCGGCGGGTCGGATTTTTCTCCCGGCAGGGACAGGCGGATCAGCCGCTCCGCGCCGTTGCCCACAAACCGCCGCACTTCCTCCCGGGTTCTGGGCGGGAGGGAAAAGGAGGCGAGAGCCGCGTTTACACTGGCTGTCAGATCGTCCAGCGTGTCCAGCAGCGTCCCGTCCAAATCAAAAAGAACCGCAGTCATACATTCGCACCTCTGTTCTTTATCACCCGGATGTCCTCCCCCACAAAGGTCAGCCGGGTAAAGCTGCCATGAAGCCGGGAGGCGATCTGGGGTGAGTAGCGTCTGCTCAGTTCGTCAATATTGAGGTTGGTGGAAATCACCATAGGCTTTCCCGCCAGGATCCGGTCATTGATCAGGCTGTAAAGCGACGCCGTCACAAACTGGCTGGGCATTTCCGTGCCCAGGTCGTCCAGGATCAGCAGGTCACAGGCAGTCAGCTTGGCTGCCTCCGCCCTTGTTTCCTCGTTGCCGTTAAAGCGGGCCTGTTCCAGCTTGGAGAACAAATGCCCCGCGCTTTCATACACCACACTGAAGCCCCGGTCGGTGACCGCCCGGGCGATGCAGGCGGACAAAAATGTCTTTCCCAGGCCGGTACTGCCCACAAAGAGCAGGTTCCCGGAACCTTGGTGAAAGGTCAGGCCATACCGCCGTGCGGTCTGGAAATTCCGCTCCATAATGGCCCGGGGGCTGGCCCCCAGCTTGGGATCCGGAACATCAGAATAGTAGTCCAGCCGGAACTGACTGAAGCTGTCCCTGCTTCCCGAGAGGATGGAGACCTCCTTTTTCTGCTCCTGGCGGCATAGCTCCTCCAAACACTCGCACATAGAAGAGCCTATATAGCCGGAGCCGCCGCATTTTTCGCAGATGGGTGTTTCGTCCAGGAAACCCTCTTCAAAGTATTCCGCCGCCAGCCGGGCACGTTCCCGTTGGAGAGAAAGGTTCCGATCCCGCACCTGGGCAAGCATATCCCTGCCGTCAGAGCCCTGGTCGAAAGCCGCCCGGGCCACCTGGGCCATGGTACGGCGAAGCTCCATATCTATTTCCCGGATCCGGGGCACCTGGGCATAGGCCCGGGCAAGATGATCCCGGTTTTCCGATTCCCGATCTTCCTTTGCCATGGCAAGCCGCTGTCTTGCCCGGCGAACCACCTCGGCACTGTACGCCATACCTTATCCCTCCCGTAAAACCGCACGGATCGCTTCCAGCTCCGCTTCTCCCAGCTCTCCGGAGGCGCCCTTGGGTACCGGAACTTTCCGGTCCCCGTTCTGGACTGCCTGGACGCTGTGAAGCCCCTGCTGGTGCCAGCACTGCAAAATCTTATTCATATAAGCCCAGTTGAGCCCGCCCGTATTGAGGCAGGTGCGCTCGTAGGCCATGGAGATCACCGCTTCCTCAAAGCCCATGTCCAGCCAGCTCTGGGCGTACCGTTCCTCCGCCGGGGTCAGGTTCCGTCCCCGTATCTGCAGCAGCTCCATGAGCCGGTGCAGCCGGGACGCCCGGACATTCTGGGCCTGGATATAGGCCGCCGCTTCCTCCATGGTATCGATCCCCCGCTCCGCCCAGGCATAGGCTTCCTTTTCGATGGTGCGCAGACTGGGATTGCGGCTGCTTCCCCGCTGGCGAAGCCGGTCCCGGCAATAGCACACCAGCATAAAAACCACATCGGCGGGCATTCCCAGATACCGGACAAACCCCAGTAGGATCTTCAGCTCTTCGGTGTTCAATGTCCTCCCCAGAAGCTGCTGCACCTCAGTGTAAAGGGACGCAAAGGCGTTGTCCTTTTCCAGTGCGGACAGAACGTCCTCTTCAGAATAGGCGGGGCGTTCCCCTGGGGCGATATGGGTTCTCTTTTCCTCCGGCCACAGGCCCAGCTGACGCAGCGTCGCCGAGGCGCAGGACAAGCGGGCCGGACTGATATGTAGCGCGGCTTCCGCGCTGTCGGGGCTGTTTCCGCCCTGGATATACAAATACAGAAGCGCGGCATCGGGACTGGCGGCGCCCAGAAGCTTCCGCAGATCCGTCTCGGAAACGGTAAATTCCTGTGCAATCATCTTTCTGTCTTCCTTACAATAGTCTGTTTCCCTGCATGACGAAAAAACGACACACAATGGCCATATAATTGTTTATCACCCATTATATCACAGACTTTCGTCCCGGACAATGGCAAATGGAGGGAGAATTTATAAAAAAATCCCGGCTCTCCTTTGTCGGGGCACAGCATCTTGTGTCTGTGCCCGGAAAAAGAAACAAGCCGGGGTATTTTTCGTTTTTTCTTCCTGTAAATGTGGCAGAATGTACGAGGTGGGCCGTTCCCTGCCCACCTGCTGTTCGCATCAAGCCGTCGGATCCTCTCGGTGATACACTTGACAGAAATGTAATGGCAAATGCTTTCCTTCATCGTCACAAAGGACTGTGCGTTCGCGTTACTTTCTGTCCAAAGCCAGTATGCCCCGAGGCGCGGCAGCTATACGGAGGTTATTATGGAAAAAATTGTCATTCTCCTGATCCCCGCAATTTTTGCTGTTCTGTTTCTGCGATTGCTGGCAGTGCCCATGCGGTTTCTTTTCCGACTGGGCATCCACGCTGTTCTTGGTTTTCTCTGCCTGTGGCTTCTCAACGCCATTGCCATATTCACAGGGGTGCTGTTCCCCATTAATCTCATCACGGTGCTGGTAGCGGGGACACTGGGCGCTCCGGGGATCGGCGTACTGGCACTGCTTGCCATTATGGGTATTGCATAAGGTCAGCAGCCAGGGTGGAAAAGATACTCCTCTTTTCCGCTCCCGGCTGCCAACTTTTATTTATCCACGTGAACCACAAGGTGGGGATAGGTCATCTCCACATTATTTTCTTCAAAGCACTGTCCGATACGCTGGTTGACCTGGAAATAGGCATCCCAATAGTCGGGGGTCTTTACCCAAAACCGGAGCACATAGGTAATGGCACTGTCACCGTAGGCGCTCACGGCGGCAAAGGGCGCAGGATCCAGCAGGGTCTTCTCCACCTTTGCGGCATCAAGCAAGGTATCGATCACTTTCTGAGTCGGAATCCCATAGGCCGCGCTGACGGTCAGTTCCACCCGGCGTGTTTCCGCAGTGGAGTAATTCACAATCTGTGCCGCAGAAACCACACTGTTGGGAATAAAAATGATCTTGTTATCGGGAGTCGCCAGCTTGGTATAGGTCATGCTGATCTCCTCCACGGTTCCGGACTGTCCGCCGATGTCAACATAGTCGCCGGAGTGAAACGGGTGGTTAGTCAGCACGGTGAATCCGCCGAACACGTTGGTCAGCATATTCTGCAGTGACAGCGACACAGCCAGGGTCAGAACACTGGCCAGCGCCACGACACCGGTGACATCCACCCCCAAGCGGGACGCGACCATCAGGCCAAGAAGAACATACAGAATAATGTTCGCGATCGATACGATCAGGCTGTGGGCCGCCTTTTCCAGCCGGGATTTTTCCAGAAGCCTTCGCAGAGTTGTGACCACCAGCCGAATGATAAGAATTCCGATCACCAGTTCCACAACAGCACTGAGAATATGAGAATCGATCAGCAGCTTTTTAATATCCATGCTTTATTTCCTCCTTTGAAGCTATCAAGATTATACCGGGCTTTCCCCAGATTTTCAAGGCCCATTTCCCGCCAAAGAACATCAGCCCGTCAAATGGGAGCCGCAGTGGGAAGCCCGTTCTTCTTCGCTTCTTCCCCCTTTTCTGCCAGCGCAAAACTTCTACAATTCTTTCCGGAAACAGAGGCAAAATCTTGTAGAAATCATTCCTTGCGTCCCCGGTTTTCGGTGGTATAATAAATGGGCTGAAATGGGCATTCCCCGCAGCTTTCTTATTTTCCGAGAATCGAGGTTTTTTTCATGGAATATCTGCTTTCCATCGGCCTTGCCATGTTTGCCGGGCTGTTTCTCACCAGACTGACTACCCGCTTCAAGCTTCCGGATGTCACCAGCTATCTTGTCGCCGGTCTGCTCATCGGGCCTCTGGGACTGGGCGCCCTGGGCGTTCCCGGACTGGGCTTTTCGTCCTTTGACTATGTTGAGAGTATGGGGCTCATATGCGATGTGGCCCTGGGTTTCATCGCATTTTCCATCGGCAACGAGTTCCGGCTTACTACGCTGAAAACCATCGGCCGTCAGGCCACCGTCATTGCCATCTTCCAGGCGCTGGCTGCCACGCTTTTTGTGGATGCGGCTCTTCTCATCTTCCATATTTTCCTCGGGGATCAGCTGCCGGTTTCCACTTGCCTGATTCTTGGGGCCATAGCCACCGCCACCGCTCCCGCTGCCACCATTATGGTCATCAATCAGTATAAAGCCAAAGGCCCCCTCACCAGCCTCCTGCTGCCCATTGTAGCTCTGGATGATGCCGTAGGCCTCATTGTCTTTGCCATTTCCACCGGCATCGCCAAGGGCCTCAGCTTCGGCACCGTAAGCCTTACTTCCATTCTGGTCAATCCCTTGCTTGAGATCATCGCCTCCCTGGCCATGGGTGCGGGAATGGGTTGGCTTTTCAGCATGGTAGAAAAGTTCTACCACTCCCGTTCCAAGCGTCTGAGCCTGGCAGTCGCCGTGGTTTTCGTCTGTGCCGCCATTTCCAAAGTGACCATATCCCTGCCTGACGGTGTGGAAATCGGCTTTTCCTCCCTGCTGGTGTGCATGATGTGCGGCACAGTTTTCTGCAACCTCTGCGATTTCTCCGAGGAAATCATGTACCGGACCGAGCGTTGGACCGCCCCCGTGTACGTTCTGTTCTTCGTCCTGTCCGGTGCTGAGCTGGATCTGCGGGTGTTCCAGAGCCTTGCCGTGGTGAGCGTTGGTCTCCTGTACATTGTTGCACGCTCCGCCGGAAAGATTCTGGGCGCCGGTATCAGCTCCCGGTTCATGGGCTGTCAGGAGTCCGTGTGCAAATACCTGGGTATCACCCTGCTGCCCCAGGCCGGCGTGGCGCTGGGCATGTCCGTCACCGTAGCCGCGGATTACGGGGCGGAGGGTGCCATCATCCGCAACATCGTTCTGTTCTCCGTGCTGGTCTATGAGCTGGTCGGTCCATTGCTTACCAAAATGGCCCTTACCAAGGCCGGAGAAATCACCCCCAACGCAACTTCTTCCCGGGGCGTGGTTCCCTCCGTTCCCAACAAAACCACTTGACATTCGTCCCCAGTAAGTTATAATAATTGTAGAAAAATTGGAAAAAGGAGCGATTCCTATGTACTATCATATGCGTGTTGCCGGTTTGGAGCGGGATCTTCCCATCTGCCCAGTGACGGACAGCCTGTACATCGCCGGCTTTGTTATCTTTGGAGATCAGGAGCTGACAGTAGCCTGCGCCCGGGACCTGCTTGCCAAGGCCCCCGCCTATGACTACATCATTACCGCCGAGGCGAAGGGCATTCCCCTGGCCCACGAGATGGCCCGTCAGGCAGGCGACAAGAAGTACATCCTGGCAAGGAAAGGCCCCAAGCTCTACATGCGGGACATTTTCAGCGTGTCCGTGAAGTCCATCACCACCTCCAAGGAGCAGCACCTGTATCTGGACGGAGCGGATGCCGCCCTGATGAAGGGCAAGCGGATCCTGGTGGTGGATGACGTGATTTCCACCGGCGAGAGCCTGTCCGCCCTGGAAGCTCTGGTCGAAAAGGCCGGCGGCGAGATCTGCGGAAGAATGGCAATCCTTGCCGAGGGCGACGCCCAGGATCGTTCCGACATTATCTATCTGGAAAAGCTTCCCCTGTTCAATCCCGACGGAACCATCAAGGAATAAAAAGGATGTAAGTCTATGTTTTGCAGCAAATGCGGCAATATAATGCCCGATGGGACAAAGTTCTGTCCCTCCTGCGGCGCTCAGCAGGCGCCCCATTCCTCGGCGGTCAACAGCCGGCCCCAGTTTGAACACGGTCAGCCCCTGCCCAGCGTCTCCTTTGGCACGGCGATCAGGCTGTTCTTTACCAACTATACCAATTTCTCCGGAAGATCCCGCCGGAGTGAGTACTGGTTCGCGTGGCTGTTTCTGTGGCTTGTTTCCGTTGTTCTCAATTTCCTTGGCAGCGAGGCGGGCGGTTTTGTATCAGCAGTAAGCTACATTTGGAGCCTTGCTACGCTGATCCCCGGTTTTTCCCTGTCCTTCCGCCGACTTCATGATGTAGGCAGAAGCGGCCTGTATCTTCTGTGGCTGCTGCTTCCCATCGTCGGCTGGATCATGGTCATCGTGCAGTACGCGAAAGACAGCCAGCCCGGATCCAACCAGTACGGGCCCAATCCCAAATTCTGCTGCTGATTTTAAATACTTCCCGGCAGGGCTATCTCTGCCGGGATTTTTCCTGTAAGCGGCTTCCCATCTGCCCATGCTCCGCGTCCAAAGCAGTTGGCGCAGCCATTCTTGACATTTTTCCCTACGGGTGATATAACGGTCATGCAGTTTCCGCACCCGTGCGATAACAATACTTTTGTTTCAGGAAAGGATCAATGCTATGTATACCTTTAACCGGGATGATTACAACGCCAGAACGGAATGGTTCCGGCAGGCACGGTTCGGCATGTTTCTGCACTGGGGGCTGTACAGCATTCCCGCCCGGGGAGAGTGGGTCCGCAGCACCGAGCAGATGCCGGAAGAAGACTATCTGCCTTTTTTCCGGGAGTTTAACCCCGTGGACTTTGACCCCAAAGTCTGGGCGAAAATGGCGAAGGATGCGGGAATGCGCTATGCCGTCCTTACCGCCAAGCATCACGACGGCTTCTGCCTCTTTGACAGCGCCCTTACGGATTTCAAATCCACCAATACTCCCTGCGGACGGGACCTTGTCCGGGAGTTTCTGGACGCGTTCCGTGAGGCGGGGCTGAAGGTAGGTCTGTACTATTCTTTGCTGGACTGGCACCATCCGGACTATCCCCACTACGCAGATCAGAATCATCCCATGCGCAATCATCCGGAGTGCGGCAACGAAAACAGAGACTTTGACCGGTACCTCGCCTATATGCACGGCCAGGTCCGGGAGCTGTGCGAAAACTACGGCAAGCTGGATCTGATGTGGTTCGACTTCTCCTATGGACATATGCGGGGGGAAGCCTGGAAAGCATCCGAGCTCGTGGATATGGTCCGCTCTGCCCAGCCCGGGATTCTCATTGATAACCGTCTGGAAGCCAGCGGAGAGGGCTTCGGGTCTCTCGCTACCGGCAACCCCACCCCCTACCACGGGGATTTTGTGACCCCGGAGACCATGATCCCGCCCTACCAGCTTATGGATGCCCGGGGGGAGCCCCTGGTGTGGGAGTCCTGCATCACCATGAATAACCACTGGGGCTACTGCCCGACGGATAGGGATTTTAAGCCCGCTCCCCTGCTCATTAAAAAGCTGGTGGAGTGTGTGTCCAAGGGCGGCAATATGCTGCTGAACGTGGGGCCGGATGCCCGGGGCAATTTCCCGGAGGAATCCGTGGAAATCCTGCGCGGAATCGGCAAGTGGATGCGCCGCAATAGGGAAAGCATCTACAACTGCGGCCCGGCAGAGCTTCCCAAGCCGGAATACGGCCGCGTCACCCGAAACGGCAACACCCTGTATTTTCACATGTTTGAAAACACCTTAGGACCGGTACCGCTCATGGGCGTGAAGCCCGAGCAGATTCAGTCCATCCGCCTGCTTGCCGACGGGCACGAAATTCCCGTATCTAACAGCTGGTGCCGTAGCGACTATCCCGAAATCGCGTTTGCGGATCTGGGCCCCAGCCCCATTCTCCCCGATGAAACCGACACCGTTTTATCGGTAACCCTTAAGGAGGATTAACCATGCCGAAATTTCATGTTCAGACACCCAGGATTCCCCTGGAACCGCCGGTGTACTTCTGCCCCAGGGCCGTGGGAACCCTGACCCTGGACGGGGACATCCGGAAGCCTTTCTGGGAGAATGTTCCCTTTACCGCGCCTTTTGCGGACATTTCCGGATACGACTTCCCCACCCCCAGGTTCCGCACCCGGGCGAAGCTCTGCTGGGACGACGAAAACCTGTATATTGCCGCGCTGCTGGAGGGCCCGGAAATCTGGGCAAACATCCACAAGCGGGACAGCGTCATGTACTATGACAACGATTTTGAGGTGTTCCTGGATCCCAGTTCCTCCACCCACAACTATATGGAGCTGGAAATGAATGCCCTGAACACCCAATGGGATCTGATGCTCACCCATCCATACCGGGATGGTGGCCGCTCCGTTACCGGTTGGGATATGAAGGGCTTGGAAACGGCAGTCCATATTGAAGGTACTTTGAACGAACCGGGTGCGGACAACAAGTTCTGGTCCGTGGAAATCAAGATTCCCTTCCGGGGCCTGATGGAGACCTACTCCAAGGAGGAAAACCCGCCGGAGCTGGAACGGTGCTATCCGCCCCGCACCGCCCCCAGGCTGGGAGAGTTCTGGCGTCTCAACTTCTCCCGGGTCCAGTGGCATGTGGATGACCAGTACCGGAAGCTTCTTACGCCGGAGGGGAAATGGCTGCCGGAGGACAACTGGGTGTGGGCACCCACCGGTCTCATTGATATTCACTGCCCGGAATTCTGGGGCTTCCTCTTCTTCACCGATCACGGGGAAATGATGCATGTCCCCGAAGACGAGCGGCGAAAGCTTGCACTGCGTCAGATCTATTACGCTCTGTTCCGGCACTTTGAAGCAACAGGTGCCTTTACGGCTGATCTGGCCAAACTGGACTGCCCGCTGCCGGAATACCCTGTCACCGCCGAGATCACTTCCCGCAGCTTTGTCCTGACCTGCCCTGCCGAAAACGGCGGTACGGTGGTACTGCAAAGTGATGGACTTACCTATGTTGAGGAGGCCAATGCATGAAACGCGTTCTGGTTGCCGCCATGGCCCACGAATCCAATTCCTTTAATCCCATCATCGCCGGAGAAAAGGACTTTCAGGTCCTCCGGGGAGAGGATGTTATCCGCCGCCGGGCATCCAACGACGCCCTCACCGGCATTCTGAATACTCTGGAAGCCGCGGGCTATACCCCGGTGCCCACCCTGTTCGTCAGCGCGGTGCCCAACGGGTTGGTAGACAGGCAATTCTATGACCGGGTCAGGAGCGAGATCCTCTCCATCGCCCGGCAGGAGCAGGAAAAAGCGCCCCTGGACGCGGTGACCCTGGCTCTCCACGGCTCCATGACCACCACAGATCTGGGTGACGCTGAGGGTCTCTTGCTGGAGGGCCTCCGGGCGATCCTCCCCGAAACGCCTATTTTCTGCTCCCTGGACATGCATACCACCATGACAAAAAGGATGTACCGCAATGCCGACGGCTTTGTGGGCTTCAAGTGCGCGCCCCATACCGACCGGCTGGAAACCGGCATCCACGCGGCAAAAATGACCATCCGGGCACTGGAAACCGGTGTGAAAGCCTGCACAGCATGGGTAAAGGTCCCCCTGCTTATCGCCGGAGAGCAGTCCTCCACCACCGTGGAGCCCATGCGCGGCCTTATCGCCGAGCTGCAGCGGACGGAAACCCTCCCCGGAATCTGGGCTGCCTCCTACCTGATGGGCTTTCCCTGGTGCGACAACCCGGACAGTGCCTGCGCCGTCTGCGTAACGGCGGATACCCAAGCACAGGCAGACCAGGAGGCTGTGCGGCTGGCGGAACTTCTGTGGGATACCCGGAAGAAATTCTGCTTCCAAGTGGAAACCTATCCGGAAAGCACCGCCCTGGACGTGGCCTTTGATGCCCTTTTCTCCGGTGCCGATACCCCTATCTATCTGTCCGACTCCGGCGACAATCCCACCGCCGGCTCTTCCTCCGACTGTGTGGGCTTCTTAAAGCGGCTGATGGAAGACCCCAGGACCCGAACCCTCCGCTCCCCTGCTCTCTACGGCGGCATTTACGATCCGGAAGCCACCCTGCGCTGCAAGGACAATGTGGGAAAAACGCTGACCCTTACCTTTGGAGCAAAATTTGATACAGAAACCACCGTTCCCATTACGGCGGAGGGCACCGTCATGGCCTACCTCCCCGGCTGGAATAAATTCCCGGGAAACAGAAGTGACATTGCCCTGTTCCGCACCCAGGGGGTGGATGTGGTGCTGGCTGAGAAGCATATCGGCTATGTGATCCCCGATGTGTTCCGGGATCTGGGCCGGGAGCCAGGAGACGCGGATCTCGTAGTCTGCAAGCTGGGCTACCTGACTGCGGACCAGGCAAGGGTTTCCAAGCGGAGCATCATCGTTCTGACCAAGGGAAGCACCAACGAAGACCTGGCTACCCTCCCCTATTGCCGCACCCCCAGACCGATTTTCCCGCTGGATGAATGTGAAAATTATCTCCCCACTCAGGGACTGCAGCCAAAGGATGATACCCTATGATCGCAAATTACCACACCCACACCTGGCGGTGTAACCATGCCCAGCCCGGGGAGAACCGGTATGTCCGGGCCGCAATGGAGCGTGGCCTGAAAATTCTGGGTTTTTCCGACCATACCCCCTACCCTTTCCCCAGAGGACACCTGTCCACCTTCCGGATGCGGGTGGCCCAACTGCCTGGGTACTGCTCGTGCATCCAGGAGCTTCAGAAAAAATACGCCGGGAAAATACAGATCGAGATCGGTCTGGAAGCGGAATATTATCCCAGGTATTTTCCGGAGCTCACCGCCATCCTGCGGGACACCCCCATTACCTATCTGCTGCTGGGGCAGCATTTTACCGGCAGTGAAACGGACGGCGTATACAGCGGCGCGCCCACCGAAGATCCCCAGGTTCTGAAAGATTACTGCCGCCAGGCAAAAGATGCCATGCAGACCGGGCTTTTCACCTACTTTGCCCACCCGGATCTCATTCACTTCGTTGGAAGCGACGAAGTATACAGGGCGGAAATGTCCGGCCTGTTCCGGGAAGCAAAAAACTGCGGCATTCCTTTGGAAGTGAACTTTCTGGGAATGGCCGACGGGCGGCACTACCCCAGCCGCCGCTTTCTGGAGCTGGCGGCGGAGGAAAACTGCCAGGTTATCTTCGGCTGTGATGCCCATGACCCGGCCGCGCTCCTGGACACCGCTATGGAAGCCAAGGCCCGTGCCCTGATGAAGGAATACGGACTTACCGTTCTGGAAACCGCTCCTCTGCGGAACATTCAAAAGCTTCTGCGGTGACATTCACATAATTCCCATAAAGAATGGAGCAGGGCACGGTTTTTATCGTGCCCTGCAATTTTTAAGCGGCAGGAGATTTTACAGGTCCTGCAAATCCGCGAACGGGATGTCGTTTTCCAGGTTATCCCTTGCCAGGTCTGTGTCAATGATCCCATGTGCTTTGGAAATGGGCTTTTCGTGCCATACTTTCTGGTTTGTGCCGTTGGTTCCCGAAATGATGGGCTTTGCTTTTTCCTTACCGCATTTGGCCTTGCCCTGAAGCTGGGGAACAGGGGAAACATCATTTTTCGGTCCCCGTGTCATATCGGGATGGGTCATGCCCTGCTTTGCCATTTTGATCACCTCCGGGTTAGTATCCCACGGCGGAATCAAACCATGCTCATACGGAAGAAAACGAATCGAAACAAAGCTGAAAAAATCGAGCCCAGTCTGGTCTGGACTCGAGTAAAACTGGTGGAGCCCAGGGAAACGATCTGCATTTTCTCCCTGCGGAAGACAATATAGGTGTTGCTGCCGTCCAGCCGGCAGCGAGAAACAGTCCACCGGACTGTTGCATTAGATCGTTCGATTCCTCTCTTTTGACCGCTGCCAATAAAAAACCACCCCGGTGGGGTGGTTTTTTATTGGTGGAGCCGAGGGGAATCGAACCCCTGTCCGAAAACAACTTGGAGGGAACTTCTCCGGGCGCAGTTTGTTATTTACATTCCCTTATCCGGACGGGAACAAACACCCTGCCGGATTTGGTAGCTTCATAATGCATGGTACGCGCAAAGCTTTGCGTACGCACGGTCTCCACTCAAATCACACCCTGACCCGGCTCGTGGACCTTCCGGGGAGGATGGGCGCCTAATTAGGCAGCCAGGGCAACAGTGTTGTTGTCAGTTAAATTTAAAAAGTACCCGTTTTATCGTGGCCAGGCGCCACGGCCCGCTATTCCGGCCTCACTGCCCCCGTCGAAACCAGTACGGCCCCGTATTTGAAGTAAGAGGTAATAGTGAATAGTGAAGAAGTTGTTATTTCTCTTTGATAGAGCGCAAAGCAATGAAAAAACCGACTATGGCCAAGGCTTAAAATGCAGTGGCGACAATCCATTCGCTGTCGTTCAAACAGCGCCAGACCCTGCTGTACGCACCATGCTGAACAGTATTGGTGCAGGCCAGAACCCAAAGCGCAAAGCCGATAACACCGCTCATGAGCATGTCAGAACCCAGAATCGTCTTTTTCATGATTCTCTCCCTTTTGGCGGTTCCTCTCTGCCGGAATGAAAAGCGGCGGAGAGGAACGTAATCTCATAAAAGCATCCGCGCAGATATAAGGTACATGATAAGCTGCGCTATCTAATATCTCATATCTGTTATCTTGTATCTTAACTCAGAATCTGCCGTAGGGATCGGGGAGCTTCCTGGGCTCGGGGTAGGTTTCCCCGTGGGTATCCACGGTGATGGAGGCGATCTTCTGCTCCGTCTGGGGACGGTCATTGCGGTCAGTCTTGACGGAGGCAATGGCATCCACCACATCCATGCCGGAGGTTACCTTACCGAAAGCGGCGTACTGTCCGTCCAGGTGCTTGGCATCCGCGTGCATGATGAAGAACTGGCTTCCGGCGGAGTTGGGAGAAGAGGAACGGGCCATACTGAGAACGCCCCGCTTATGCCGCAGGTCATTTTTGAAGCCGTTGAACAGGAACTCACCCTTGATGCAGTAGCCGGGGCCGCCCATACCGGTGCCCTCGGGGCAGCCGCCCTGGATCATAAAGCCGGGGATGACCCGGTGGAAGATCAGACCGTCATAAAATTTGTGATTGCACAGGTCGATGAAATTGCGGACGCTCTCCGGGGCTTTGTCCGGGTACAGCTCACCGCTGATGACACCGCCGTTTTCCATGGTGATGGTAAATGTAGGATTCATACGTTTCTCTCCTTTATGGCCCGGTCGATCTGACGCTTGGCGTCCCGGTCTGCCGCGGCCTGTCGTTTATCGTACAGTTTTTTGCCCTTGCACAGGCCGACCTTGACCTTGACCCGGCTGCCCTTAAAGTACACAGTGAGGGGAATCAGCGCGTAGCCGTCCTGCTTTACCTTTCCGTAAAGCCGCATGATCTCACGCTTGTGCATCAGCAGCTTACGCGGACGACGGGGGTCCCGGTTAAAGATATTGCCATGGTCATAGGGGGAAATGTGCATCTGGTTCAGGAGCAGCTCCCCGTCCTTGATGCCACACCAGGCATCCTTCAGGTTGAGGGTGCCTGCCCGGATGGATTTGACCTCGGTCCCGGAAAGGGCAATACCGGCCTCCATTTCCTCCTCAACAAAGTATTCATGGTAGGCTTCCCGGTTTCTTGCCATGACCTTGATGCTTTCCTTTTCCAGACGACTCACCTCCCCTGCTGTGCTTTCATTATACCATAGTTGTCAAGCCGTCAAACAGGAAACGGCCCAATTCTTCCGGCGTTTGGAAAGAATAATTGCACAGCCGGGTCATCTCCCCGGTGATTTCCGGACAGTCTTTCCGGCTCCACGCGGCAAAAGCAATGGGTACGGATGCCTTGCTGGCCATCACCCAGGCGGGCTTCATATCGTCTACCACCAGCAACTGGTTGGGGGCGAGGCCGTATTTTGCCATGATCTGCTCCAGGGGCCAGGGACTGGGCTTGCGCAGTTCCTCCGGCAGGTCCCAGCCGTAAATGTCATCGGGGAGGATGCCGAAGTGGGTTCGGTAATCCCGGGTGATGTTTTCATTGCAGGAGTGGGAGACCACACAGACAATGCCTCCCATAGCTTTCTGGCGGCGGATAACATCCCCGATGCCGGGAAAGGGATCGGGAACATGGGTCCTTATATAGCGCTGCCAGCCATGGTATTCCTCCGCAATTTCCTGCTCGGTAAAACCGTACCATTGCCTGCACATGTCGGCAAAGCCCAGGCAGTAGCACCCGTCGGTGTATTCCCGAAGGGTAATCTTCGTGCCCGGACGGAAAGCATCCAGGATCTGGCAGAAAAAGGGATAATTGACGGTAGCTTCGCTTTGAACCACCGTGTCATCATGGTCCAGCACCAGACAGGGAAATTTCAGCATAGTCGCCTCCCAAAGTATTTTTCCTATTATAGCAGAGGAAACGGGGAAAAACAACAGAAGATTTCCTTATGGGAACGGCCTGTGTGGACAGGCCAAACCCCCGCGCGATCAAAGTCACGCGGGGGCGAAATGCTATCCGTTTTCCAAAAGAGATGCCCGAAACACTGCCATATCCACAGTCTTTCCCGTGAGGCGGGACTGTTCCAGGGCGCAGGCCATGAGGTGGCTTTCCACACTGCGGGAAATGGAGCTGCGGGATTCCCTGCCCGGATTATGCAGTCCTTCGGTAAAGTCCTCCATGACCCCCGCGTCTCCGCCGCCGTGGCCGCTGGGGCCGGTGCGGACGTTGATAACCCGGGAGTCAAAGCTTTCTGCCGGATTGGCAGCGAACTTTGTGACGATGATCTGCCGCTTTCCGTCGTCGGCTTCGATTTCCCCATCCTCACACATGATGTGTATATTCCGGTGGATGCCGTTGGTCTGGGCGGTGAGGGAGAAGGTGGCGGTGACGCCGTTTTCAAATTCCAGGATCATGCTCATGTGGTCGCAGACATTGTTGTCGCACCGGAAAACACAGCGTCCGTAGGGGCCTTCCCGCAGGGCTTTGTCCAGGGCAGCCTCGTTCTGTTCCAAACACACCACATCCGCGGGCCACTGGCCCAGGAGCGGCGTGTAGACCCGGTAGGCGTTAAAACGGCACTTATCCGCAGCCGGACAGTCACAGCACCTCTCCCCTGCCCCCTGGGGCGCGTTTTCCGGGCGGAAGAAGCTTAGCCCGCCGAACGCGGCGACCCTGGTACAGTGGGACCCGGTGAGCCACAGCAGAATATCCAGATCGTGGCAGCTCTTCTGCATGATGATGGGGCTGGACAGGCGGTCATTGCGCCAGTTGCCCCGGACAAAGGAGTGGGCCATGTGGAAATTGCCAATATTTTCGGAGTGCTTGATGGCTACGATTTTCCCCAGTTCTCCTGAGTCCAGGAGCTGCTTCAGGGTGCCGAAGAAGTTGGTATAGCGCAGCACATGGCAGACTGTGATCCGCCTGCCCAGGGCGTTGGCCTTTTCCTCGATGGCGATGCACTCCCGGGGGTCCGGGGAGATGGGCTTTTCCAGCAGAATGTCATAGCCACAGTCCAGCGCTGCCATGGTGTGGGCAAAGTGATCCCGGTCCATGGTGGCAATGATGGCAGCATCGGCAATTTTCCCCAGGGAAAGGAGCTCCAGACCATCGGAAAAGCGCATGGAAGCCGGTACGCCCAGCTTTTCTCCCGCGTCAGCCAGCCGGTCGGGCCGCTTTTCCGCCACTGCCGCAATTTCAATTCCGTGTTCTGCCGCCCAGGCGCCGTAGGTCATGCCCCGGGAACCCGCGCCGATGAGAATGTATTTCATAGTGCACCGCCTCTTTTGTATTTCCCCCACTATAGCACCGAATCAGGCTTCCGGCAACAGGTTTTTCAGGATTTCTACCGTTTCCACGGAGGGGGGTGTCAAAGGCAGGCGGCAAATGCCGCAGTCATACCCCAGGCGCTTCATGGCGGCTTTTACCGGAATAGGATTGACTTCCCGGAACAGGGCACGGATCAGAGGAAGAAGCTTCAGCTGCAGGTCGGAAGCGGTGTCAAAGTCACCGTCAAGGGCCGCCAAGGCCATGGCCTGCACTTCCTCGGGGAAAAGGTTGGAGACAACGGAGATCACCCCCGCCCCGCCCAGGGCCATTACCGCGGCGGCCTGGTCGTCGTTCCCGCTCCAAACGGAAAATTCCGGCGGGCACTCCGCCCGTAGCCTGGCGATTTTGGAAATGTCCGGGGAGGCTTCCTTGATTCCCGCGATATTGGGGATCCCGGCAAGCTCCCGGCATATCTCCACGGGAACATCCAAACCGGTGCGGGAGGGAACGTTGTACACAATCACGGGGATATGTACCGCTGCGGCAACGGCGCTGTAGTGGACTACGAGGCCCTCCGGCGTGGCTTTGTTGTAGTAGGGTGTCACCACCAGCAGGGCATCCGCGCCTGCCTCCTGGGCAAGACGGCTCAGGCTGATTGCGTGGTCCGTGTCATTGGAACCGGTTCCTGCAATGATGGTGCAGCGGTCCCGAACAAAGCTGCGGGCTCTTCGGATGATGGCAAGCTTCTCCCCGTCGGAAAGCGTGGCGGATTCCCCCGTGGTGCCGCACAGGACCACGGCTTGGATTCCTGCCTCCAGCTGCCGGCGCAGAAGCTGATCCAGCATGGGATAATTGACGGCTTCTCCCAGGAAAGGAGTGACCAGGGCTGTGCAAGCCCCGGTAAAAACAGGTTTTTTCATAGGCTGATACCTCCACGCCAGTCTATGCGCGCCGGGACCGTTTTGTCTGTTGCATTTTTCCGGGAAATCGGTTATACTGAATGGACTACAATGCGGAGGAATGCGGTGTGAAGACCCATGATTTTTACTATGATCTGCCCCAGGAGCTGATCGCCCAGACACCCCTGGAGCGGCGGGACGCTTCCCGTCTGATGGTGCTGGACCGCCAAAGCGGAGCGATTCGTCACGATCATTTTTATAATATCATCGATTATCTGAATCCCGGGGACTGTCTCGTGATGAACGACTCCCGGGTGCTCCCTGCCCGGCTTCTGGGCCACCGGCCAACCGGCGGCGTGGTAGAGGTTCTGCTTCTGCGGGACCTGGGAGACAAGCGCTGGGAGTGCCTGGTAAAGCCCGGCAGGAAGATGCAGCCGGGAAGCACGGTCACCTTTGGAGACGGAGAGCTTACTGCCACAGTCCTGGGGGTTCAGGAGGACGGAAACCGGGTAGTGGAGTTTCACTACGAGGGGATCTTCCTGGAGATTCTGGACAGGCTGGGAAAAATGCCCCTGCCGCCCTACATCAAGGCAGAGCTTTCCGACCAGGAGCGGTATCAGACCGTGTATTCCCGGGAGGTGGGGTCTGCCGCCGCGCCCACAGCCGGGCTGCACTTTACCCAGGAGCTGCTGGATAAGATCCGGGCCAAGGGGGTAAAGACGGCATTTGTTACCCTGCATGTGGGTCTGGGCACCTTCCGCCCGGTAAAAGCGGAGGAAATTACGGACCATCATATGCACGCGGAGCTGTGCATGATGAACGAGGAAACCGCCGGAATTTTGAACGAAACAAGGAAGAACGGCGGGCGGATTGTCTGCGTGGGCACCACCTCCTGCCGTACTCTGGAATCCCTGGTTTCCGAGGACGGCTCTTTCCGGGCAGGCTCCAAATGGACGGAAATATTCATCTACCCCGGCTACAGCTTCCGGGCCATGGATGCTCTCATTACCAATTTTCACCTGCCGGAGAGCACCCTGGTGATGCTGGTTTCCGCCTTTGCAGGACGGGAGCATGTGCTGAACGCCTACGAGGAAGCCGTAAAGGAGCGCTACCGCTTCTTCTCCTTCGGCGATGCCATGTTTATTCAGTGAGGAACAGATTATGAACGCACCTGTAGATGTGACGAATATCCGGATTGAAACGGACCGCCTGATCCTGCGCCCTTGGCGTCAGGAAGATCTATCTGACTTTTATGAATATGCCCGTGTGGATGGTGTGGGGCAAATGGCCGGGTGGAAGCCCCATGAATCCATAGAAAAATCCCAGGCAATTCTGGACAGTTTTATCCGGGAGAAGAAAACCTTTGCCCTGGAATTGAAAGAAAGCGGCAAGGTCATCGGCTCCCTGGGCCTGGAAGCCCGGGATGAAAACCTGGACATCCCGGAGGAATTGCAGGGCCGGGAAATCGGCTACGTCCTCAGTAAGGATTACTGGGGCATTGGGCTAATGCCGGAAGCGGTAAAGGCAGTCATTGATTACTGCTTCTCGGTGCTGGGCTTTGACTACCTGACCTGCGGGCATTTTGACTGGAACCGCCAGTCCCGCCGGGTGATCGAGAAGTGCGGATTTCAGTTTGTGAAAGAAGTGACCCATGAAATCCGGCTCGGAACAACGGAGCAGGTAAGGCTGTACATCCAATACAACCCCCGAAAAATGACGGCGCCCTTTGACGCCGGGAGTGTCCGGCTGGAAACGGAGCGGCTGCTTTTTCGACCCATCCTGGAAAGCGATCTGCAGGATCTGCACGAGATCGCTGCGGTGCCGGAGATTGCGGACATGAACGGATGGAGCTGCTCGGAAACCCTGGAAGATACCCGGAAATTCCTGGGGCGGCATATTCAGGACGGGGAAACCATTGCCCTTGTGCTGAAAGAGAACGGAAAAATGGTGGGCACCTTTTCTGTACAGCCCAGATACTGGGAGAAATATCCCATTGACCGCACCCTCCGTGGGCGGGAATTTGGCTTTGACCTGAACAAGGACTACTGGGGCAGAGGACTGATGCCGGAAGCCCTGAGAGCCATGACGGCATACTGCCTGGACACCCTGGGCTATGACTTCGTGACCTGCGGCCATTTTCTGCGCAACGCCCGCTCAGCCAGGGTGATTGAAAAGTGCGGCTTCTCCTACCTGTTCGAGATGGAGCAAACGATGCCAACCGGTGTAACGGAGCGGATTCGGACATACATTATTTACAAGGAGCGGCCAAATGTTTGAACTGAAAAAAACGGACGGAAAAGCACGCCGGGGTGTATTCACCTGCGCCCACGGGACGGTGCAGACCCCGGTATTTATGAATGTGGGCACCCAGGGAGCCATCAAAGGGGCATTGAGCGCCAAGGACTTGAAGGACATCGGCTGTCAGGTGGAACTATCCAACACCTACCACCTCCACCTGCGGCCCACGGATACCTTGATACGGGAAATGGGCGGTCTGCATAAATTCATGACCTGGGACGGCCCCATTCTTACAGACTCCGGCGGCTTTCAGGTGTTTTCCCTGGCCTCCCTGCGGAGAATCAAAGAAGAGGGCGTGTACTTTGCCTCCCATATCGACGGCCGCCGGATTTTCATGGGGCCGGAGGAAAGCATGCAGATCCAGTCCAATCTGGGCTCGGACATCTGCATGGCCTTTGACGAGTGTATTGAAAACCCCGCGCCCCGGGACTATGTGAAGAAAAGCACGGACCGAACCTACCGGTGGCTTGCCCGGTGCAAGGCGGAAAATGCCCGCCTGAACGCCCTGCCGGGAACCGTGAACCCAACCCAGCAGCTGTGGGGCATCAACCAGGGCGGCACCTACCCGGACATCCGGGTGGAGCACATGCAGCGGATCCGGGAGCTGGATCTTCCGGGCTACGCCATCGGCGGACTGGCTGTGGGTGAGAGCACCCAGGAGATGTATGACATCATCGAAGCGGTGGAACCCTTTATGCCCCAGGACCGGCCCAGATACCTGATGGGTGTGGGCACGCCCAGCAATATTATTGAGGCCGTTGCCCGGGGTGTGGATTTCTTTGACTGCGTCATGCCCGCCCGGAACGCCCGCCACGCAAGACTTTTCACCTGGGAGGGGGCCATCAATCTGAAAAACGCCAAATACCAGCTGGATGAGCGCCCCATCGATTCTCAATGCGATTGCCCGGTATGCCGCCGCTATTCCCGGGCCTATCTGCGGCATCTGTTCGTAGCGGAAGAAATGCTTGCCATGCGCCTGAGCGTAATGCACAATCTGTATTTTTACAACCATCTGATGCAGCGCATCCGGGATGCCCTGGACGCTGGCACTTTCTCAGACTTCCGCAGGGAGTATTCCGAGAAGCTGGGAAGAAGAATATAAGCCTGGGCAGGAGAAATACTTCTTGCAATTTGCTGACAGAATGATATAATAGACCATATCAAATAAAAAGGGGTTTTTCCAATGCAGAATTTTCTGACGACCACCACCGCCGCCTCCGGCGCCGGCCTGGGCAGCACGCTCATTATGCTGGTGCTGATGCTTGCCGTTTTCTACTTCATGCTGATCCGTCCCGAAAACAAGCGGAAGAAAGAAGCCGAGGAAATGCGCTCCGCCGTGAAGACCGGGGATCGGATCACCACCATCGGCGGCATAATGGGCACCGTGGTTCACGTTAAAGAAGACCGGGTCGTTCTGGAGACCGGTGCGGACCAGGTTCGTATCGAGATTGCCAAATGGGCGATTTCCTCCAACGACACCGCCGACGAAGCCGCCAAGGCCCAGGCTAAGAAAGCCCAGGAAGCCAAGGCTAAGGCTAAAGCTGAGAAGAAAGCCGGCAAGGCCAGCAAGGACGTACGGTAATCCTTCCATACAAAAAGCGCGCTGGGACATGTGAAAAAACAATCGGTCAACCCAAAACGGAGTTGGCCGATTTGTTTTTTGCAATGCGGAAAGAACAGCCGCATATACAACAATCGCAGGGAACTACCAAAGAGCGTATTTTTATACACGGGTCGTTTAATCCTTCACCGCGCCGGAAACCATGCCGTTAATCAGATACTTTGCCAGGAACAGGTAAAGAATTACGATGGGTACGGCAATGAAGATGGACCCGGCGGCAAAGCGGGAAAATTCGGTTTCGCCCAGGCTCATCAGTCCCACCGCCACCGTCCAGGTATCTTTGGTTTTCAGAAGAAGCTTGGGCAGAATGTAATCACTCCAGGGCCAGGTAAAGGAGGTCAGCGCCGTATAGACGATAATGGGCATGGAAAGCGGCATATGGATCTTGCAGAACACCTGGAAGTTGGTAGCGCCATCCAGCCGTGCGGCTTCGTCAATGGAATTGGGTATGGAATCGAAGAAACCCTTTTGCACCATGTAGCCCAAAGGCGCGCCGGCGGTGTAAATGAGAATCAGGCCCCAGTGATTGTTGATGAAGTTGAACTGGGTCATCAGCAGATATACGGCAGTCATACCCATAAAAGACGGAAACATTCCCAGCACCAGGGTGGTTTTCATCAATGCCCTGCGGCTTTTGAATTGGAACCGGGACATACAGTAGGCTGTAAGAATGGTCAGAAACGTCCCCAGGATGCAGCTCAAAGCAGCAATGAACAGGGAATTGCCGAACCACCGGGGATAGTCGTACATGGCAGTATCGGTAAAGAGTTTTTTGAAGCTGGCCAGACTGTACGCGGAGGGAAAGAAGCCCTCAAACGCGTAAATCGAACCGGATGCGGAGAAGGATGCCAGGATCAGCCACAGGCAGGGAAAAAAGAAAATAAACGCGACTATCAGCAAAAGCAAATAGCTAATGAGGCGGTCGGCAACCGTTCCCAGCCGAAGATGTTTCTTCTTTTTCATCGATAAGTCCCCTCCTGTCTGTAGGCTGGCGAGAACACATACACCGCCAGAGAGATGGCCGATGTGATAAGGAAGATAATCAGGCTGATGGCCGCGCCAATGGCATAGTAGTTATTGTCAATGGACAGGTTATACAGCCAGTTGATCAGCAGGTCTGTATCGCTGGCAAGGAAATATCCGTCGATATACAGGCCTCCCCGGAGGAAATAAAAGATGCCGAAATTATTGAAGTTGCCAATGAATTGGGAAATCAGCACCGGGGTGGTCGCGAAAACCACAAAGGGCAGTGTCAGATACCGGAACTGCTGCATAGCGTTGGCACCATCCAATCGCGCGGCCTCATACTGATCCTGCCCCGCATTGGAGAGGATGCCGGTAGCCAGCAGCATGGAGGACGGTATGCTGATCCACGCGTTTACCAGCAAGCCGATCACTCTGGCTGACCATTTCGCGTCCAGGTCCAGGAAGCCGACAGCCTGGTTTCCCATTCCCGTAATATAGTAGTTGATGGGGCCGCCGTAGGAGAACATAAACTTGAAGCCCAAAAGCGTGATAAAGCCGGGGATGGCATAGGCGAGGATGGGAAACGCCCGCCAGAACACCTTGCCCCTGACACATTTCTTGTTCAGAAGCAGGGCAAGACTCAGTCCGCCGAAGTAGTTAATGGCGGTGGAAAGAACGGCCCACAGGGTGTTCCAGCTTAAAATCTTGAAGAATGTGGGGGCAAATTCACCTAAGGCCAGGATCTTCCTGAAGTTGGCAAACCCAACCCAGTCCACCAACGCCGGCGGCACAATATCCCCGCCGTAGTTGGTAAAAGCAACCAGGATCATAAACACCACCGGCAGGACATTGAATACACAGACGCCCACAACAGGCAGAAACAACACCGTCTGATAAAACCTTCCGTCCAGCAATTCTGCCAGTTCCTCCCGAAAGCGTTTCGGCGCTTCTCCCGCCGCCACCCGCAGCCCGGTGGCATAGACATCCTTAATATTGGAAATATAGACCGCAATGTAAAGAATGGTGACAATCCATGCCAGCACGCCCATAATGAGCATGATTACGGAATTGTCCCCCTCGATGCCGTACCAGGGATTGGATGCCACACTGCCCAGCGTGAAAAAACCGAACAGGTCCCGGGCGCCGATGGTAACCAAATAGTACAGATACCCAAGCTGTACCGCCAGAAACAGGAGGCCCTTCCCCCACTGCCTGTAAAGGAGCTGGCCAAAACCCATCACCAGTATGGATGCCGTGACGCGGCTGTTGCCTGTTCGCAATATCTTGCCCATGATTCTCCCTCCTAGTTCAGCGTGTGGATCGCAGAGTAGATCTGCTCATCCACTTTTTCCAGGCCTTTCCGGAGCGCTGCATCTGTTAAGTATTTCTGCTCTCCCGGCACCCGGAAAGGATCCTTTGCCAGGTCGGAGAAGAATGTCTGCGCCGGCGTCCAGATCTGGGCCACAGCTCTTGTGCTGGGCATCACCGCAATGCGGCCCGCCATCAGGTTATTGTTGATGGTTTCGGAAAGGCCGCCCACCTGCGCCGCCACATCCGCCCGGGCCGGGGCAATTCCCAAAAGCACATTGCGCCGGGAGATCATTTCATAGCTGGTCGCGAAATCCACAAAGGCCAGCGCCGCATTGGGGGCCTTGGTGTAGGTGCTGATGGCATACCCGTTGATGCCGCCCATCATGATACTGTCAACCATTTCCCCGTCCCGGTCTTCCAGATCCCCGCTGGCAGGCAGCTTGGGAATATCCGTAACCACCAGGTTCTCCCTGGCTTTCCCGAGGGCCTCCTCTTCGCTCAGCTTCTTTGTCCGCATATACGATTTTGCCAGTTCGTCCAGGAACAGGGTGTACACATCCGGGGTGGTCATCGTAGCGAAGTAGGTGCCGTTTCCCAGCATGCTGTAGGCGTTGACGGTGATGGTATCATCAATACAGTCCTGGTTCATGACAGAGGCGAGCTGCCGCAGAATGTACGCGCCCTTGTAAGCGTCTCCCGCAGAGAAGCCAATGTCGGTGGTATCCGTACCGCCATTCCCGAAAACATAACCGCCGTAGGTAAAAAGATACCCGGAAGAGAAATAGGTATCAAACAGGGATTTCATATACCCGAATTTGGTGCCGCCGCTTTCTTCCTTAATTTGCTTGGAGTAGGCATACAGCTCCGTCCAGTATTCCGTCATATCCGGCACACCGTTTTGATCCGCATCCCATTCCGTCTTCCAGTTATCCGGCAGCAGATCCTTGCGATAGTACAGCAGCGGACCCTGAATATTGACCGGAACACCAAATACATAGCTCTCGCCGCCAAATTCGGCGGTATAGGCATCCCATGCCTGCTCCGAGATCTGGTCATAGCAGTTCAGCTTCTCCACAGGAAGGGGCAGGATATGCTTACCGTCCGTGTACTTCATCAGGGCATCGTTGGCCTGATACAGCACATCCGGGCCGTAGCCGTAGGGACCGTCCTGCTCCAGGTCCGTGTACTGATCCATGTTGGCATCCACAGCTACGATACCGTACTGGGCATAGGCTGCGTTAAACGCGTCCAGCAGTTCCTGAAAATAGCCCTTTTCCTTGGCTGTGTCGTTTTCCAAGACCCGCAGGATTACACCCCGTTCCAGCTCCCCGCTGAATTTTTCCCGGGCCTGGAATTCGTTTCTTTGCAGGCTGATACAGCCAAACGTTGTCACAAGGACCGCCAGCACCAGCACATGACAAATCAGGGCAAGGATATTTCGTTTCATATTATCCCAACCTTTCTATGGTGTGGGTAAAGCTGCCGCCATCGATCCGCAGGCGAATGTCTCCCCTGTCCAAACAGAAAACATTTCCCTGGGCATAGGCTTTTGCCTGGTGGGAATGGAGGACGAGTTCCTCCTTTTTCAGCTTCGTCAGTTCCCGGATCAGCTGCCAGGTGCTCCCCCGCGCCTGCGCCCGATCCCAATCCATGGTGCGGCGGCAATCGGGATCGTAGCCTCCCGGCAAAGCGATCTCCGTGCCGTAATAGATGCAGGGCGCGCCCACAAACAGGTACAGCACAGCCAGAGCGCTTTCCAGCTTATCCCGATTCTCCCCCACCTGGGTGAAGAACCGGTGGGTGTCGTGGCTGTCCAGGAGGTTTAACATCATATTGTTGACAGTATCGGTATTTCGCATAAGCAGCTCATTGAGCTTATCCGCAAAGCCCTCGGCATCCAGAGTACCAAAAGCAAAAAAGTCCAGGCAGGCTTTCGTAAAGGCATAGTTCATAATGGAGTCATACTGGTCGCCCTGCAGATAGGAATTGGCATTGTGCCAGTTTTCGCCGATAATGGCGCACTCCGGATTCGCGGCTTTCACCGCCTGCCGGAATTTACGCCAAAAATGGTGGGACACCTCATCGGAAACATCCAGACGCCATCCGTCGATATGGTATTCCTTGATCCAATGAACAGCAATGCGGATCAGATAATCCTGCACCTCCGGGTTGGAGGTGTTCCACTTCGGCATATAATTGCAGGCGGAGAAGCATTCGTAGTTGACTTTCTCCTGGTCTACCGCGTCAGCGTGAATAACAAACCAAGAAAAATATCTGGACTTTTTCCCGTTTTTTATCACATCCTGGAACTGGCTGCACCGGTCGCTGACATGGTTGAATACCGCGTCAATGACCACCCGGATGTTTCTTTCGTGGGCAGCCTGTACCAGCTCGGCAAAATCCGCGTTGGTTCCGAACATGGGATCCACGGTAAAGTAATCCTGGATGTCGTACTTGTGGTTGCTGATGGACTTGAAAATCGGGGTCAGATACAGGGCATTGATCCCCAGCTCCTGCAAATAAGGAAGCTTCTTTCGGATGCCCTGCAAATCTCCGCCGGAAAAGCTTTTGGGATTCGGCAGCTGCCCCCAGGGCAGATTGATATAGGAATCGTCCTTGCCGCTGTCTCCCCGGAAGAATCGGTCAACAAAAATTTGGTAGAAGCAGGCGTGCTGCAGCCAATACACCGGTTTTTGAACGTCGCAATCATTGATATAGGCGATTTGGAAGGCGTTATAAAAGTTCAGCGTGAAGTCGTAAGCATCGCTCAGACCGTCCTCGGAATAGTAATAGGCTTTCTCTCCCTGCCGGATTTCAAAGACATATACCAGCCGAATGTCCTTCGGCTGAAGCTCCGCCGTATAATAGTTATAAAGCCGGTCCCGGTAGGAAAGGATCATTTCTTTTCTGAACTGTGTTTCCCAAAAGTCGTACTTGCCGCCGTACACCACGGTGATTGCGGGGCAGTCCTCTCTGGCAGTTCGAATGCGCAGACTGAAAGTCCTGCCGTCCCTGGCATAGCCGTATTCCGTTTCCGGCTTATGGAAAATCGCCTGTTCGATCATCTGTTCACCTCCGAATTTCATTGACAAAGCCGTCATTTTTTTCTATAATGGTTTCACTATGGATAAAAAAGTTACAATGCAGGATGTGGCCGAGGCTGCCGGTGTCAGTAAAAGCACCGTGTCCTTCATTTTGAACGGACGGGACGATTTGCGGATCAGTGAGCAAACCAAGAAAAAGGTTTGGCAGGTTATCAACATGCTGAACTATCGGCCCAATCTATACGCCAAAAACCTGCGCGGCACACAAATGAATAAAGTGATTGCATTCTTCATGGGTCAGGGTCTTTCCGATTTGGAAAAGCTGAGCTTCTTTGCATTTTTTGACACAGCGGCAAATATTCTGCTGGAGTCCGGGCAGCGGGCTCAGCTGCTGCTGGATATCGACAGGCTCGACAATGTGGATGCGATCGTAGCAAAGGATTTGCCGAAAGCGGATTTCACAGCTTTGGCAGAGTGCAATTTCATCCCCGTGATTGCAGGAGATTGTCTGGTAAGCGACCCCATCTTTTACGAGGTCAGCCTGGACTATCCGGCCCTGAAAGGGAAAGCAGACGCGGCGCTTCCAACAGGCTACACCTATGTTTGCAGATGCCCAAAGGATGAACCCCTGCGCCAGCGGCTTCTGGGGGTCTTCCCGGATGTGCAGTTTGTGAAAACCTGTGCGGACTTAAGAGCGCTGGATGTAAAAGCCGCCTTTGTTACGGAACCTCTTTTGCAGAGGGTCCTGCTGGAAATCGGCCAGGAGGTATTTTATCCGGAGGGCCTTCTGGAGCGCCAGGTTCGGCAGATCCTTGCCTGTGCTTCCCTGGCTGTCAGCCATGAAAGTCTGGAGCAGCACAGCTTTTCTATCGCGTAATGATAATGGTTCGGACGGCTTTTGCAAGCCGTCCGAATTTTTGACTGAGCGGATCAGCCTTATGCTTTGTAGATATTGATGGTCTTGCCGGCCAGGTCAAAGGTAATGCGGTAAGTACCTGCGGTAGTACAGGTCAGGTTGTTGCCGCCCGCAGGCCGGAACAGGGCGTTTACATTGTCCGGGCTGTCAGGACCCAGGCAGGAAATTCCGATCCATTCGCCGTCAACGCCGGTGGTTGTGTTGACCATGAGACCGGCCTGCCAGTCAGCGCCGTTTGCCACCATGTCCTCGGTAATGGTCATAGTGATCTGATAGATGCCGCCCTCTTTTGTCAGCTTGTATTCATCGGAGGGCAGATTGGTTTCGGGGTCAATGATATTCCAGGACGGCACGAAACTGCCCTTGATATGCACGGTATCTTCCTGACCCACCGGGTTAATTTCGATCACCTTTGCGTAGGCGTTATAAACAATGTCATAAACGCCGGCTTTGGCGACTTTCAGATTGTAGTTGGAATTTTCGGGGCTGGCCGCCACAAAGCTGCTGTCACCGCGGTAGTACTTGAAGTTGTAGGCGCTGAGCTTGCCGCCGGAGGAAGCATCCTTTTCAAAGGACTGGATAATGAATTCCGCACCTGCGTCCAGCGTCACGTTATTCAGCTCGTACATATCATCGCCCAGAGCGGTGAACTTAAAATCAGGGTTATAGTAGGTATCGTTCCAGCTGTGGCCGTCGAAGTTGCCGTCAATGTAGTAGTCCCGCTCCTGCATAGGCTCTTCATTGTCCAGCTTCGCGGAAAGAACCTTGGTGGTTTCGTCATAAGTGAACGTGTAGGTGCCGGATTTAACGGCGATGAGATTGCCGGTGCCGGTAAACAGGGCCCGGCTGTCTTCGTCCAGATTCTCATAGCGAATGTACTCCGAGCCTACCGCAGATACGCCATTGTCCGTAACCAGGCTGGTGAACATGAATTCCTCGCCCTCACGCAGGTAGATAGTCAGCGTGTGCGTATCCCCCGCCTTGGCAAAACCGGTAGCATCGTTATAAAGATCTGCCCACAGGGTAATCTTGGCACCCTTAATGTAGTAATTCGTGATTACATTGCTCAGCTGGGCGGCATCCCCGTTGCGTACCCAGGTGATCTTATCGAAATCGTTGAGATTGAAGACTTCTTTATTGGCTTCGGAGTAACTGGCGTTACCCTCATCGTAGTAATCGTCGCCGGGATGGGTGTACAGGGTGAGGGTGTAGTTGCCGTCCTGGCTGACCTTGATGTTCTGCCCCTTGGCGGCAGTTTCGCCGATACCGCCGGAGCCTGAGAACGCCTCACTGCCGGCAGCGTCTTTTACGGTTTCCAGGTAGCCGAATCCCCGCTTATTATGCCATTCGGTGTTAATGGCAAATTGGAACTCATCCCCCGCGTACAGATCCAGGGTGATGGCATACACATTGTCGCCGATCTTTTCCAGCTTGTGGGCATCCGTAATCACTTTGCCCCAGTTGGAGGACATCAGCAAATCGCCCTTGCCGGAGCCAACGATTGCCCAGCTGCGGGTATCCTCCGCATACGCGGAGAAACCGGCAAAAACCTTTGTGTTCTCAGTGATTGGCTTACTGAAATCGAACTCCACCCGCATGGTGGGAGTGGCAAACCATCCAACAAAGGTCTGACCCTCTTTTTCAGGCGTCCAGGCCGTAGCAGTGCCGCCTTCTGTAACTTCCTCTGTCTTCAGAACATTGTCTCCGTCCATATACTCCACAGAAAATTTCGTTTCCTGGGGCGTGTTGTTACAGCCCGCGAACAGAGAGATGACTATTGCCGCGACCAGCAGCAAGGTGATCCATTTTATCCTTTTCATGTTCCGTTCCTCCATTCATGAAATTGCTAAATCGATTTAGCAATTTCAGTATAAGCTTGGAAAAACAAATTGTCAATACCATTCGCTGCTCTGTATTAATTTTCAGCAATCATGCCCATTCCAGGCATTACTTTTTGGGCACTTTCGCCAATCTCCCTTTTGCACGCAGTACATCCATAGAAATCCCCTCCCCTTTCAAATATGGATCGACGATTTTTATGGACCATCCATAGGAATGTGTTTTAAATGCATTGGTCTTTCCCTCTTTCAGCAAACAGCAATTCCGGCGCTCCATGCAGGGTTATGCCTGTCTATTTTTCTATCTAAGTCAACACCGCACAATGGGAGCTGCGGGCTTCGGCGGATCTTTTGCCCCATTCGTGCAGTATGAAAAATGGGAAATACATCCAGTATTCCCGCATTTTTCATACTTTCGCTTGTGTCAAAACCTCTCGCCGAATCTCCTTGCCCCACTATGCGGTGCTGCCCTAACATCTTTGTACCCTAATGTCAATCTTCAGACAAAATATTGGTACGGCGCTTCCGGGCAAGCCGTTATGTTGGAGCGGAAAACCTCTTAAAACTACAAAACACTTGCTTCCATCCCTCCGATGTGATATATTCAAAATACAGGATAATTACTGCCTGCTTTATCCGCTTGTCAAGGATTACTGCCTGGTTTCCCCTGCCGTTCCAAAACAGAGACGAAAAGGAGGTATCCCCATGATTGTTATTGCGATTCTGATCGTCATTGCCGTTCTGCTGCTGATTGCTGCTGCTTCCCGCGAGCGTACACCCCGTGAAGATGACAGCGCGCCCTCCGCCGAGCTGCCGGGAGAGCCCTTACACTTCACATGGGAAAAGAACCACTTCATCAACAAGCATCTGCATCGAGACGACAAGACCCTGGAGCGCCACAAACGGAACCAGTTTCCGTTCTGACGCCGCCCGGTTTTTTCATGAAGCTGGGACTGCGAGATATACAGCCAATTCATACCGAGAAAACAGGTCCATTCTCCCAGAGCAAAAAATCCCATTTTCCGGAAAACCGGGTTATAAAAAAGAGAAAAACAAGGGAAAATATTCGAATCCACGCACTATTACATATGTGTTTTTTTGCAGGGAATTGACAGATTTTTTTGTGAAAAACGCCCTTTGAAATGTTTGCGGAAAAGCATTATAATAATCATGTAACGAGTGGCATATCTGCGTAAATCCAGTTGCGTAAATATGCCGCCCGTTTTATTTTTTTGAAAGAGGGAAAAGGAAATGAAACGTGTAAAGGCAGCCTGCATCTGCCAGACCCTCCGGTTTTCGCTGAAAGAGGAAATGGATTATGCAAGCGCCATCAAACAGGTTCGAGAAGAAGTAGCACATTACAAAAAGAATCTGGACCGCACCGGCACCCAGTACAAGATTCTGGAAGAGACTGAGCAGCCCGACGGCTCGATTCTGGTCAAGGTCATCAAGCAGTACAATTCCTGCCCCGTAGGGGACTATCTGAAATAATCTCCAGCGTGTAGCCTATGGCGTAAATCCGGCACTCCCAGGCTGCACGCTGTTTTTATGCAAAGGAAAGGTGAAATCCAATGAACAATTCCAATCAATTTCTGGGGACGGAGCGGATCGGCAAACTGATGAAGCAGTATGCCCTTCCCTGCATTATTTCTCTGCTGGTCGGCGCCCTTTACAATATCGTGGACCAGATCTTCATTGCCAACGCCAGCTATCTTGGTTCCTACGGCAATGCGGCAAATACCATTGTGTTTCCGCTGACGGTGGTTGCCCTTGCCATTGCGGTGATGATCGGCGACGGCTGCTGTGCTTTCGTCAGCATCAGTTTGGGCAAGCAGGATACTGCTTCCGCGAAAAACAGCGTGGGCTGCTCCGTCATCATGACCGTTGTCAGCAGTCTTGTTCTTACCGCGATTTATCTGATTTTCTCCGATTCGATCATTGCCATGTTCGGCGGCACGGTGAATCCCGAAACCTTTCACCACTCCCGGGAATATTTCTTTTATATTACCCTGGGCATCCCTTTCTATATGTTCGGCCAGTCCATGAACCCGATCATCCGGGCGGACGGGAATCCGAAATTTGCCATGATTGCAACCCTGGCCGGCGCGGTAATCAATATCATCCTTGACCCGATTTTCATTTTTGCTTTCCGCTGGGGCATGATGGGCGCGGCAGTGGCAACCGTACTGGGACAGGTGGTTACCGCGGTGCTGTCCATTTGGTATCTGCTGAACATGAAAAACATCAAGCCGGGAAAGGAAAACTACCGTCTGTCCGCCGCCGTCTGCCGCAGGACGCTGGTTCTGGGCATCACCAGCTTTCTGTCGCAAATCAGCCTGGTTGCCGCCATGGCCGCCATCAACAATATGCTCCGGAAATACGGCGCGATGGACGCCATCTTCGGGCAGGAGCAGTACGCCCAGATTCCTATGGCAGTTGTTGGCATCGTAATGAAATTCTTCCAGATCGTTATTTCCATTGTTGTCGGCATGGCGGCGGGCTGCATCCCCATTGTCGGATTCAATATGGGTGCGGGAAAAGCAGATCGCGTCAAAGAGCTGTTTACAAAGCTGCTGATTGCCGAAGCCTGCGTTGGCGCTGGCGCACTCATTCTGGTGGAGGGCTTTCCCCGGCAGCTTATCAATATCTTTGGCGCCGCAAACGAAAGCACCTACTACACGGCATTTGCTATCAAGGCATTCCGGACTTACCTTTGCATGATGATTTTTGCCTGTGTAAACAAAGCCTGTTTTATTTTCCTGCAGGCCATGGGCAAAGCAGCCGCCTCCACAGCGCTGTCACTGATTCGTGAGATCGTATTCGGCGTAGGATTTGCGCTGCTGCTTCCCCTGTTCTTTGGGTTGAAAGGTGTGCTGTACTCCATGCCCGTTTCGGATATTCTAACGTTCGCCATCGCGGTATTCCTGATTATCGGCACTTACCGTGAGCTTAACAGGCAGGAAAAAGCAGCCGCTTAAAACGGCAGCGCATTTGCTGACAAACCGGGATTTCTGAGCCAATTACCTCAGAAATCCCGGCCTTTTTTATCCCTCATTGGGCGGTAAACGTGCCGGATTGGTTGCCGATGGTCAGTGTGCAGCTTTCCCCCTGCCGAATATCCGGGGAGCTCAGAATCACAACCTGGAAGTCCTGCTCTGGGGTATAGGACAGCAGAAGTCTGCCGTCACTGCCGGTCAGGGTTATTTTTGCGCCTGCTTTCTGGGTTCCGGCATTGACGGAGATCACCCCCTGCTTGCTGTCGCTGAAAGTCTGGGCCATACCGGAAGCGCCAGTCCCGATAAAGGTACCGCCTGATATGATACCGGACAGATCGTAGTCCAAAATAGATGTGTCTCCCTGAATGGGGCCGCATACCGTCACATCGCCGCCTGTAATCTCCAGGCTGCCGTTGGCGTCAATCCCGTCAGCGGAGGCTGTGATACGGACAGTTCCCCCGGAAATCACAATACTGGGAGTATCTGCCGATTGGATAAAGGTATCCGTCCGCCGGCCAAAGCCGCTGCCGTCCATACCACCCGCCGCGTTTAGCCCGTCGTCCGACGCTGTCAGCGTAATATTGCCGCCGGAGATGCACACATACAGTCCCTCGATTCCCTCATAGCTTTCCGTTATGGTAATCGAACCGGAAAGGATCGTAACGGTTCCGTCCGCGTGGATGCCGTCATCCCCCGACGCGATTTCCAGTGTACCGCCCCGCACTGTCAGGTCCCCATTGGAATGGAGCCCATCATCCGCAGTGTCCATATGGAGTGTGCCGCCGTCAATGGTCAGGTCTGCCGCCTTTATTCCCTTTGTGCTGACGGAATTGGGTTCCTCTGCTTCAGCAGCCGAACCCAGCGTACTCATATTTCCCTGGGGCAGCTGCATTTGACCGGTACTGTTGCTGTCCTCCGGACTTCCGCCTTTTCTTCCCGACCGCCCATCCGGGAAGCTCCGGGCGGTGCCTGCCTGCCCGGCACCGCCGGAAGTGCTTCCTGTGGGCATTTTATTCTGCCGGTTTCCGAAAGAACCGGCTGTGTCCCGGGTGGCGTTCTCGCTGCCGCCGCCTGCGGTGATAGAGAACGCACCGTCCAGAATCCGGCAGCTTCCGGAGGCGCTGATGCCGTCCCCGTCGGCGGTAATCTTGTAATCCCCACCCGTGATACAAACAGTGCCCTTTTCCGTATCTTCGGTGTTTTCGGCGTGAATGCCGTCCTTTCCGGCAGTAAGGTCAAAGCTTCCGGCCGCAATGCTGACCTCGTCCTTTCCGCTCAGGCCATGGCTGGCCGCGTCAATGACATAGGCACCCCCGGTGATCCGCAGAGAATCCTTACTGACGATCCCGTGCCCGCCGGGGCTGGTGATTGCAAGGCTTCCGGAGCCGTTCAAAGTCAGATCATCACGGGAAAAAATGACCGCGTCCACATTGACTTCCCCATCCGCATCGAAGCTGCCGCCACCCGACAGTGTGTTTTCTGTTCCCTCTGCCAGAGTCACAAACACCTTGTCCGCCTGCCGGACATAGACCGGCGCGAAAGATGTGCTGTGAATCGAGACACCGTTCAGTACCAGCTGGATCTTATCGGTTTCCGACCCGTCCACAATGATGGAACCATCCTCCAATGTACCGCTGAGCAGATAGGTTCCCTCTTTTCGGATCGTTGCGGTGGTTCCGGAAACCGCCACAGTGCTGCTGTCACAGATAATTTCGTTTCCATTCAGCACAATGGAAACACTGTCTTTGGCGGAATAGGATGGGTCCGTGTCCCGGTCGCTGAATACCGTAATTTCCGCGGTTTCCTTTTCACCGGCTCCCTCCACAACGGAGGTGAACACTGCTGCCGTTTCCCCAGCGGATGCCGGAGCTGCTGTCTTATCGGCCTCTTGCCCACAGCCGCCCAGTGTTAAGGCCCCACAGAGCAGCAGGCCGATGATTGCTTGTTTTTTCATAACAATCCTCCTCAAAGCTCCGCAGGCGCGTTTTCCTGGCAGGAAAGCATAATCTCCAGATTGCCGTTCCGGCAGCGAAGCTGGTCAATGAGTTCCTTTTCGCTGACATTTTCCCGGAGGGTCAGGTCATAGGTCAGCCGGAAAAGGCTTCCCATATTGGTGGTCTTCACCCGGGTCAGGGTGTATTCGGAAGCAAACTGCCCCAGAATCTCATCAAACACCCCGCTGTAGTCCAGATTTTCCGGGATCATAATGGAAAGCGTGCGATACCTTGCCGCTTTTTCATTCTCTCCAAAAAGGAATTTATTAAATACAATATTCATGGCAGTCATAATGAACGTGAACAGCAGGGCAATGGCCAGATACCCCATACCGGAAATCAGCCCCGCGCCCATGGCAAGAAACAGCATGGTGATCTCCCGGCCCGTTCCCGGCGCGGAACGGAACCGCACCAGACTGAAAGCGCCCGCCACCGCCACACCGGCACCCACACTGCCATTGACCATCATAATGACAACGCATACCACGGTGGGCAGCAGCGCCAGGGTCACGAGAAAGCTTTTTGTATACCGTCCCTGGTACCGGCATCCAAGGGAAAGGATCAGTCCGATTACCAGCGCGCAGCCAACGCACAGCAGAAAATCACTAATAGAAATCACATCGGAGATGTCTGTATGAAATAATCCCCGAAAGAAAAGGTCAAGCATATTTCCGTCCTCCCTGTAAAGTTGGATAAATCATTTTCTCATAGGCCGTTCCGTATTTGGAAAAGGAAGTCTTATGGATGCTCTCCTCCGAAAGGACCGCCGCCATCCACAGCGGGATCCCGCCGGAGCATTTTATCTCCATCAGCGTCTGCCCCTGCCCCAGCAGCGGAAAACCCCACACGCCGGCACACAGGGAAACATTTTTCTGCCGGCAGAGGATGGATTCGTCAAAGGTCACCCGGAAATCCGAGCCGCCCATGGCATAGAAGGCTTCCCGTTCATAGCTAAGAAACGCCGCAGGCTCCAGGCCGCCATAAAAGCAGCGAAAATAGTCGATTTCCCGGACGATCTGCTCCTGGCGCGCACAGGGCGTCCCGCCGCAGATCCAGTCCATCGCCTCCCGTTCCGGCAGGGCGACCCGGCGCTTATAGACGACACCGTCCCATTTCTTTTTCAGCTCCACAAACACCGGGCTGGACGGGCCGGCTTGTTCATAGCTGCGGATCCGCAGCTTTTCTTTATAGTCCCGGCGCTCCAGGGATTGCCGTACCAAGCGGTAGCTGGGGGTATCACAGTAGACATTCCGTATGGTGGTCCGCCCGTAATCGTCCAGCTTCATGTACGGTGCCATGGCATCCAAAACCCTTTTCTTCTGGGCAGGTGTCAGTAAGTATTTCAGCTCATACCGTCTGAAAACAGATTGATAGTACATTGCGGTTCCTCCTTTGCTGATGGCAGTATAACATTCCAACCATAACCGAACCTTAAATACACAAAAAGTTCAAATTCCCATTCTTTACTTCCCAAAAAGTTTAAGGTATAGTTAAGGAAAAACCTGTATGCTATTGGCAAACCCACAGGAGGACCGGACCATGAAATTACTGTTTGCCGAAGATGAACGCTCCCTGTCCAAAGCGGTCGTCCACATTCTGGAGAAAAACTGCTACAGTGTGGATGCGGTGTATGACGGAGAAATTGCTCTTGAATACCTGGAAAACGGAGACTACGACGGCGTGATCCTGGATATTATGATGCCGAAGCTGGATGGTATCAGCGTTCTGAAAGCACTGCGCAGCCGGGGAAACCCCGTTCCTGTCCTGATGCTCACTGCCAAAGCGGAAATTGACGATAAGGTCCTGGGGCTGGATCTTGGAGCCAACGACTACCTGACAAAGCCCTTTGACACCAAGGAGCTGCTGGCACGGATCCGTGCCATGACCCGTGGCCGTCAGTCTGTGGATTCCTGCCTGACAGTGGGAAAGGTGTCCTTAAACCGCACAAACTTTGAATTACGATCACAGGCAGGCAGCTTCCGCCTTGCCAATAAGGAATATCAGATCATGGAGCTGCTGATGGCAAATCCCAGGCAGCTCATCCCCACGGAGCGGTTTCTGGAAAAAATATGGGGCTTTGATTCCGATGCGGAAGCCAACGTGGTTTGGGTCTATATCTCCTATCTGCGCAGAAAGCTCACCGCTCTGAAAGCCGATGTTTCCATAAAAGCGGTGCGAAACGCAGGGTATCTGCTGGAGGAAACCCTATGATTCAAAAATTGCGGATCCGTTTTATCATTCTCGCCATGTCCACTTTGCTTGCTGTGCTCCTTGTCATCCTTGGGGGAATCAATATCGCCAATTACAGCGGTATCGTATCAGAGGCAGACGGTACGCTCTCGGCCCTGTCGGAACCTCCGGAGCGTTTCAGCAAGAATAAATATCCGCTTGGAAAAGAGGCAAACGGACTGTTCGGAAAATTTTTCTCGGAGGACCGAAATACCAGCCGCTTCTTTTCTGTTCTTCTGACTCTTGAGGGTAACGTTCTGGAAATGGATCTGCAAAGCGGAACCATAATAGACGCCGCCGAAGCCTCCGACCTGGCTGTTAAAGCCTTCTCCAAATTCAAAGACCTTGGATTTGTGGGCATATATCGGTTCCGCAAGCAATCCGGAAGCGACGGAGTGCGCATTCTGTTTCTGGACTGCGGACGGGAAATCACATCTTTTCGGCGTTTTCTGATGACCAGCATTGTTCTTTCCTCCCTGGGCATGCTGCTGATATTCGGCATTGTGGTCTATTTCTCCGGCAGGATCGTTCGTCCCTTTGCCGAAAGCTATGAAAAGCAGAAGCAGTTCATCACGGACGCGGGGCATGAGATCAAAACCCCGCTGGCAATCATTCAGGCGGACGCGGATGTGCTGGAAATGGAACTTGGCGAAAATGAATGGCTCTCGGATATTCAGGCCCATATTAAGCAGCTTTCCGGCCTGACCAACGACCTGGTCAGCCTTGCCCGGATGGAGGAAGGCAGAGCACCCCTGCAAGTTCTGGAAATTCCCATCTCCGATCTGATTCTGGAGGCCGGAGAATCTTTCCAAGGGCTTGCCCAAACCCAGGAAAAAGATCTTCAGCTTGCTGTGGAGCCCATGCTTTCCATGGAAGCGGATGAAAAAGCCATGCAGCAGCTGGTGAGCATTCTGCTGGACAACGCGCTGAAATATTCACCGGAGGGCGGCAGCATCCGCCTGTCTCTGGAAAAGCAGGGAAAGCTGCTGAAGCTGGCGGTTTCCAATTCGTCTATGGTGCCCCTGCCAAAAGAGAACCTGGATCGTCTGTTTGAGCGCTTTTACCGGGCGGATCCCTCCCGGAATTCCCAGACGGGCGGACACGGGATCGGCCTGTCCATCGCAAAAGCCATTGTCACGGCCCACGGCGGTCAGATCCACGCTTCCATAGCGGAATTCAACACCCTGAAAATTACCGTAACGCTTCCCCAAAAGCAGCCTGCAGCCATCATACGTTCCCAGGCCCGCAAAGGCTTATAACGCCCCACCCAATTTCAAAAAATGGGCACTTGATTCCCCACAACCCCCGGTGTATAATAGGAAAATAAAAAGGGGGTATTTCACATGCTGATTTCCACAAAGGGGCGTTACGCGCTGCGGGTCATGATCGATCTTGCGGAGCACCAGACGGAGGATTTTATTTCTCTCAAGGGCATCGCCCAGCGGCAGGAGATCTCCGAAAAATACCTGGAGAGCATCATTCGGATGCTGGTCAAGGCCAGAGTGCTGGAAAGCCTGCGGGGCAAGGGCGGCGGCTACCGTCTGAAAAAGTCGCCGGACCAGTACACAGTTGGCAGCATTCTGCGCCTTACCGAAGAATCTCTGGCTCCGGTTTCCTGTCTGGAACAAAACGCTGACGCCTGTTCCCGGGCTTCCTTTTGCCGCACCCTCCCGCTGTGGAAAGGACTGGATAAGGTGATCCGGGATTATCTGGAAAGCGTGACCATCGCGGATTTGATGGAGCATGATACAGTCGGGGATGACTATGTGATTTAATTGAAAAAATCTGTCCGATCACATGACCGGACAGATTTTTTATGACCGCAATCCCCGATTCCGGTTTTTACTTTGCCAGTACTTCATTCATGCTGCCCGTTCGATACCCCATCAAGTCCATTGTGACATAAGAAAATCCATATTTGCGGAACGAATCCGTAATTATCAGACGATTGTGGTTCTGAATCAATTTGGGGAACTCTGACGGCAGCACTTCAATCCGGGCAATTGCTCCGTGTATCCGCACCCGCACCTGATGAAAGCCCAGATCCAGGAGAAGCTGCTCGGCTTTATCCACCATATCCAGTTTTTCCTTTGTAATGGTCTCACCATATACAAATCTGGAAGACAGACAGGCGAAAGACTGCTTGTCCCAGGTGGGCAGACCTATATATCCGGAAAGCGTGCGGATGTCGTCCTTGGAAAATCCAATATGGCGGAGCGGGCTTTTGATACCAAGTTCTGCGACAGCCTGAAGCCCGGGACGATAGTCACCATTATCATCCAGGTTTGACCCCTCCACAATAGCTGCTATCCCCTCTCTTTCCGCGATCGTCTGTATTTTCTCAAAGAGCTCGTGTTTGCACAGGTAGCAGCGGTTTTTCGGATTTTTGGAAAAGCCTTCGATCTCAAGTTCCTCAGAATCACAGATAAAGTGGCGTATCCCCTCTTTATCACAAAAAGCCTTTGCCTCGTTTAGTTCCCGTTTCGGAAAAGAGCAGGACTTGGCTGTTACAGCGATAACCTTAGTACCCAGAGCCTCCTTTGCCGCGTACAGCAGGAAAGTGGAATCCACCCCACTGGAAAAAGCGACTGCAGCACTGCCCAGTTCTTTCAAATACCGCTTCAAGTCCTCATACTTTTGTAACTGCAGCTGAGACGGTTCCTTACGCATTTTGTATCTCATCTTTCTTTTGAATCATGTCTTTGATAACTTCTCCCGCGATGATCATACCGGCAACCGCCGGAACAAAGGCGTTGCTTCCCGGGATGTCCCGCCGGTCGGTGCAGTGTCTTTTTGTTCCCGGAGGGCAAATGCAATGGGCCCGGCAGCTGATCGCCATGTCTTCCACAGGTTTCCTGGGCAGCTCCTCGGAATAAACGACCTTTAGACTTTGAATTCCTCTTTTCCTCAGTTCCCGCCGCATAACTCTTGCCAATGGATCCACCCGTGTTTGATAGATGTCCGAAACCCGGAATCCCGTCGGATCCACCTTATTTCCTGCGCCCATGCAGCTGATCAGCGGCGTATTGGTCTGCGCGCATTTCATAACCAGCTCCAGCTTGGCAGAAACCGTGTCCACGGCGTCCACAACGTAATCATATTTTTCAAACGGGAAATTCGACGCGTTTTCCGGGAGGAAAAAGCAAGTGTGGAGCTGCACATCCACCTGCGGATTGATCTCCAGGATCCGTTCTTTCATCGCTTCTGTTTTGAGCTTCCCTACCGTTTTTCTGGTCGCCATGATCTGCCGGTTCAAATTTGTCAGGCAGACTCTGTCGTCATCGACCAAATCGATAGCGCCAATGCCGCTTCGCACCAATGCTTCGCACACATAGCCTCCGACACCGCCGATGCCAAATACCGCAACCCGCGATGCGCCAAGGGCTGCCATGGCTTCTTTTCCAAATAACAATTCCGTTCTGGAAAACTGGTTCAGCATGAATCGTTTCTCTCCCTTACAGTCCCACTGCGGCAAGCGCCTGGTCTATATCTCGAATAATGTCATCCGGTTCTTCCAGGCCAACGCTGAAACGGATAAATCCTTTTCGAAATACCTCCGGATACAGATGGATTCGCTCATCATAGCTTGGCTGCGGGAAAATCAGACTTTCATCATGTCCCAGAGAGACCGCGAAGGTAACCACCTTCAGCGCCGCGCAAAACCGCTCAACAGTCTTATCATCCGTTTCTAGTCCGAAAGAAATCACGCCTCCATACCCGTTTTTCATCTGCCGCCAGGCCAGCGCATGTCCGGGATTGCTTTTCAGTCCCGGATAAGCTACAAACGTAACATGCGCTCTGTTTTCCAACCATTCCGCTATTTTCTGCGTGGATTCATTGATTCTTTGCATACGCAGAGGAAAGGTTACGCACCCACGAAAAATCTGCCACGCATTGAACGGACTGATCACAGACCCCACATTGACCTGTGCCTCATATCGAATGCGGTCCATGGTCTGCAAATCATTGGATATGATGGCACCTCCCTGGGCATCTCCATGCCCGTTAATAAACTTCGTCAAGGATTCCACAACAAAATCCGCACCGAGCTCCAGGGGCTTCTGGTTATACGGAGATGCAAAGGTGTTATCCACAGATAAAACAGCACCGTTTTTATGGGCCAACGCAGCAATCGCCGCAATATCCGTCACGCCGACCGTTGGATTATCCGGTGTTTCAATATGCACAAGTCTTGTCCCCGGCACAATTGCCTTTCTTACCGCGTCAAGGTCCGTCATATCGACCATTACCGTTTCAACGCCGAATTTCCGATTGAACAGTTCATGGAACATCCGGTAAACTGCCATATAGCTGACCTTGGGATAGACCACACGGTCACCGGATTTCAAAAGTGTCCAGAAGAGCGCGTGCAGAGCGGCAACGCCGCTTCCCAATACGATGGCATCCTCCGCTTCATGCAAAGCCGCCACTTTCTCCTCCAGCCAATGCTGATTGGGATTCCCGTTTCTCGCATACATCAGAAGATCTGTGGAGGAATAATTTACCTGCGACAAGTCATCCGGAAGTTTATAGCTGTTCGCCATGTGGAGCGGACGCCGGACAGCGCCGGTTCCCGCATCATAGTCCGTGCCGGTATGAACCGCCTGTGTTGTAATGTCGTACCCCTGAAATCTGTTGTCCTTTTTTGCCATTTAAGAATTCCTCCTGATTTCTTACGAATGCAAAGCAATGGGAAAGATTGCTGCTCCGGCTGCCGACCGACAGCCCGAATTCGGTTTTCCGTGTATACAGCTTTCTATCGAATCACTCGCTCCGAACAACTTCGTCACTTGTCTCAACCGTATCAAGCCGGATTGTCCGCTTCATCGCCACAGTACATGCCAGGTCTCCCAGCACATTGCAGCAGGTCGCGCCCATATCACACAGAGTGTTGACGCTGATGTAAACACCCATTACCCCGGCGGGCAGTCCCGCAATGGAAGCCAGCGCCGCAAAACAGGCAATGGCACTGCCGGGGACACCGGGCGCGCCGATTGACAGCAGCGCGTTCGACAGCATAACCACCACCATCAGTCCCAGATCCAGCTCCACACCGCAGGCGTTGGCAAAGAAAACCACCATAAAAGACATAACAATGGAAACCGCGTCCATATTGATGGTTGCGCCAAGAGGAAGCGTAAGAGAAGAAATCTCATTCGGTACACCCAATTCATCCGCACAGCGTTTGCTGATCGGCAACGTTGCGGAACTGGAACAGGTTCCGAAAGCGTTCAGTGCAGCGGGCATTATGGTTTTGAAAAACTTTCCAATGGGACATTTTCCGATCACCTTTACACGATCACCTTTACAATTGTGCCGTAAACCACCAGAATATACACAAGCATCGTCACATACAGTGCAACCAGCACCTGACCCAAAGCGATCACCGTGTCGAGGCCGTTGGCATACATGACGGCTGCGATGGAGCAGAAAACGCCTACAGGGGTGCAGAACATGACCCAGGAAACCACCTTGACGCAGATCTCATCCACCGCCGTACATAGCTTTACGACCGGCTCTGCCTGTTGTCCCAGCAGCAGACAGGCAATACCCATAATGACAGCAAAGACCAGCACCTGCAGCATATCCCCATTGACAAAAGAAGCCACAGGATTCGCGGGAATCAGGTTTTTGATCGTATCCACCAGGCTGGTAAACTCAGCGTCCTCCACATCGGACTCCATCATCTGAATGGTGATCCCTTTGCCAACGCCCAACAGCCGGGGTAGAAACAGACCCAGCGTGCTTGCAAACAGCGTTGTGCCTGCAAAATAGAGTATGGATTGCCCGCCTATCTTACCAGTAGCGCCAATGGAACCGATGCCCTGGATACCGATAATCAGGCTGCAAAATACCAGCGGATAAATCATCATACGAAGCGCGTTCATATATAGACTGCTCACCAGTTCCACGGCAGAAAGCAGAAATTCATACCGCCCGGGCATAAGCAGTCCGAACAGGGCACCTAAGACAAGGCCAATAAAAATGGCCAGTGTAATGCTGATCGTTTTCTTTGATTTCATGTGGATCATCTCCTAATTCATAAATAACGCCCGTCTTCTATCGCAATAGAAGACGGGCGAAATACCCGCAGTACCATTTCTTTATTGCGTTTCATTCTGTAAACATTTTTTGTATTATAGGAAATGTTTTCCGGAAAGTCAAGAATCAAAGAAGTATTTTAGTAGGAATTAGATTTGCCCTATTGACAAATACTTCTTGCTCCGCTATAATTCTCCTATAAACCGACTTGTTCAGTAGGTTTAGTTCAGTTAAGGAGCGAAAACCGGAATGAAAAACGTTTTTGTGGAACTTCTGCGAAGAAACTTTCGCTTTGGACGAATGCCCAACTCCCGGACTGCCGCTATGGCCGGGTGTTTTACTGCGCCCATGGTTCCGATTTCCTGAGGAGCCCTTATTGCCATATCCGGTCCGGGAGTATTTTAGCCTTTCCCGGGCTTTTTTCTGTCCAAAATTAAATAAATAATTATGAAAGAGGTAACAATTATGTCTAACTATAAATTTGAAACTTTGCAGGTGCACGTTGGTCAGGAACAGCCTGACCCCGCTACCGACGCCCGTGCCGTTCCCATTTACCAGACCACTTCCTATGTGTTCCGAAACTCTGCCCATGCAGCTGCCCGGTTCGGCCTGGCGGATGCGGGCAATATCTACGGCCGTTTGACCAACTCTACCCAGGATGTACTGGAAAAGCGGATCGCGGCACTGGAGGGCGGCGTGGCTGCCCTGGCCACTGCCTCCGGCGCGGCAGCCATTACCTACACCATTGAGGCCCTGGCCCAGCAGGGCGACCACATCGTAGCCCAGAAAACCATCTACGGCGGCAGCTACAATTTGCTTGCTCACACACTGCCCCAGTTCGGCGTGACAGCCACTTTCGTCAACGCCCACGACCTGGCAGAGGTGGAAGCCGCTATCCAGCCCAATACCAAAGCAGTCTATCTGGAAACCCTTGGAAACCCCAACTCCGACATTCCCGATATTGACGCCATTGCCGCAATCGCGCATAAGCATGGCCTGCCTCTGGTCATCGACAACACCTTCGGCACCCCCTACCTGATCCGGCCCATCGAACACGGCGCGGATATTGTGGTTCATTCCGCCACCAAGTTCATCGGCGGTCACGGCACCACGCTGGGCGGCATTATTGTGGATTCCGGTAAGTTTGACTGGAAAGCCAGCGGCAAGTACGCTCCCATTGCAGAACCCAATCCCAGTTATCACGGAGTATCCTTTGTGGATGCCGCCGGTCCCGCCGCTTTCGTTACCTACATCCGGGCTATTTTGCTGCGGGACACCGGCGCAACCATATCCCCTTTCAACGCTTTCCTGCTGCTTCAGGGTGTGGAAACGCTCTCTCTGCGGCTTGACCGCCATGCGGAGAACACCAAAAAGGTGGTGGAGTTCCTGGCAAACCACCCCAAGGTGGAGCATGTAAACCACCCCAGCCTGCCCGACCATCCTGACCATGCGCTGTATCAGAAGTATTTTCCCAACGGCGGCGGCTCCATCTTCACCTTTGAAATCAAGGGCGGTGTCAAAGAAGCCCACGCTTTCATCGACCATCTGGAAATCTTCTCCCTGCTTGCCAACGTGGCGGATGTAAAGTCTCTGGTCATCCATCCGGCAACCACCACCCACTCCCAGCTCTCCCCCGAAGAACTGCTGGATCAGGGCATTAAGCCTAACACCATCCGGCTGTCCATCGGCACCGAGCACATTGACGATATTATCGCCGACCTGGAAAAAGGCTTTGCCGCTGTAAAATAATCACCCCACTCTTTGCGCGCGGGGCGTTCCATGAAATGGACGCCCCGCTTTTTCTGTATCTCCGTCTCATAGTGGTCCCTGCGCGGATAGGAAAAACAAAAAAATAAGCTTTCACCTCTTGACAAATCCTGTTCCGGGATATATAATCCATATAATCCTAGCGGAGAGGTAGGAAAGTAAATGAAAAATTTCAAAGCATACTTCCGATGTTGCCCGTGCTGATGCGTAATAGAATAAAACCGTCCACACAACATTTATCAGGAGGAATCATTTATGGCTAATATTTATACATCTGCCGATCAGCTGATCGGAAAAACACCGCTGCTGGAGCTGGTACACCTGGAGAAAGAACTGGGCCTGGAGGCTAAAATCCTGGCTAAGCTGGAATATCTCAATCCCGCAGGCTCCGTCAAGGACCGCATTGCCAAGGCCATGATCGACGACGCCGAGAGCAAGGGACTACTGAAGCCCGGCAGCGTCATCATTGAGCCCACCTCCGGCAATACCGGCATTGGTCTGGCCTCCGTGGCTGCCGCCAGGGGCTACCGGATCATCATTGTGATGCCCGAAACCATGAGCGTGGAGCGCCGCCAGTTGATGAAAGCCTACGGCGCGGAGCTGGTGCTGACGGAGGGTGCCAAAGGAATGAAAGGCGCCATCGCAAAGGCTGACGAGCTGGCAAAGCAGATCCCGGGCAGCTTCATCCCCGGCCAGTTCGTGAACCCCGCCAATCCTGCCGTACACAGAGCCACCACCGGTCCCGAAATCTGGGACGATACCGACGGAAAGGTAGATTTCTTCGTGGCAGGTGTCGGTACCGGCGGTACCATCACCGGTGTGGGTGAATATCTCAAGAGCCGGAATCCGGATGTTAAGGTGGTTGCCGTTGAGCCCGCCACCTCCCCCGTACTGAGCAAGGGCACCCCGGGTTCTCACAAAATTCAGGGCATCGGCGCGGGCTTCGTTCCCGCTGTCCTGAACACCAGCGTTTACGACGAAATCATCACCGTGGAGAATGAAGCCGCTTTCGCAACCGGTAAGAAGATCGGCAAATCCGAAGGCGTTCTCGTGGGCATTTCCTCCGGCGCCGCCGTCTGGGCCGCCATTGAACTGGCGAAGCGGCCCGAAAACAAGGGAAAGACCATTGTCGCCCTCCTGCCGGACACCGGAGACCGGTACCTGTCCACTCCCCTTTTCGCGGACTGAGCCGTAAAAGCAAAGCTTCCCCAAGACCGATAATTTAACATCATAAAACCCGTTAAACAACAGATAGCTATCCCTTAACAGCAAAAGAGTCAAGGTGCGTTGTGCCTTGACTCTTTTGCTGTTACCGCATGACAAATTGGTATGGAAACTGCAGTCTTTCTTATTCGAACTTTTTCCCTACCACATAAATCGGAATAAATAATCCACCAAGAACAAGCATCAGAAAAACGTACAGTTCAATGTGCTGCCAAAACTCGAGGTTGAGATAGCTCATGCCTATATGAATGATTGGGTACATCGCAACAGAAAGACATGACCAAATACGGCCCACACGCACAATATACGGCCAATTAGAATTATTAAACGCCATCCCGGGGATATTCATGCGAAATGCCCCGTCATAATACAGCCCGCACCGGTTCTCGTCATAATATGCCGATAGTTTTGTTTTAACAAAGAAACAGAAATACGCACCGAAAACCGCGCCCAGGATCACGGCGGTAAGCATAGTCTCACAGTAAAACTGAAGCGAATAATTTACCAGCGTACTCATAATCCCAACACTCACAGAACATAAATATATGGCCGGCCATTTGGTTTTTGCCTGATACGCTCTTATAGGTTTTCCCTCAGAATAGGCTATTGCAGTTTTAACGATGTTTTCCACCCGTTCCGAATTCATCGGTTCCTCTTTCTTCATCCGTTCACACATAAGAAGTTCCGAAACGGTCACATCAAGCAGCTCCGCCAAAGGAATGAGCAGCGAGGTATCAGGAAAGCTCACTCCCGTTTCCCATTTGCTGACCGCCTTGTCCGATATAAGGAGCTTCTGGGCCAGGTCCTTTTGCGTATATCCTTTTTCCTTACGAAGTACTGACACAAAAGCCCCGAATTTCTTTTTGTCAAGCTCAAACATCTTTTTTCCTCCCTTTCAGTGCTTTTATTTTACCGGATAAAGCCTGAAATAGCAACCGAATGGTAGTAGAGTTGGCTTCTCATAGACCAAAACGGGTATCGATTGGGAGTGGAGTACACAAAACAGTTCAGTTTTACGGACACCACAAAAAATCAGGCTCATTTTCATTGAACTCGTTAGTATCGGGCTTCCTTAGAACATGCCAGCATCCCGGCGCATATACTGCTATTGCAAGCAAATTCGTCTATGGTCGGGAGGTATTATGAATACGAACCGGTATGTTATAAATTCGTTGGAGCTGCACCTGTTCTTCGGACGGATCATGAAAGAGCACGCGTTTTTCCTGCGGGCAGGGTTTACACCCGCCGACCCTTCTTTTTCCGAGAAAGCGGCATTCTATCAAAAGGAATTTGAAGAACTGCTGCGGGATACCATCGCGCTGGCAAGCGGGATCGCCGGAAAAGAAGTGCTGGGATCAGGAGAGGTAGTGACCGAGTTTACAGTCTGGGCGGAAAGACAGACGGAGTGTTTCAACGGAATCCCCATTGACAGAGAGCTCACCACCCGCTCCCTTTGCTTACAGCCCAGGGACTGCCGGCGGGACCTGTCCGCAACGCAGGGAAAGGTGCGCAGGCTGAACCGCACCGCCCTGAAGCTTCTGAACGGGCTGATTGCTTTCAAGGAATCCATTCTCAAACGGGTTTTGGGCTGCGAGATGTTTACCCTGAATTATCCCCTGCTCATTGAACACATCCTCCGGGAAGCAAAGCTGTACAAACAATTCGTGGAGCAGCTGGAACGGGGCGGCGACCTTTCAGAGTGCAGCATGAAAGAAACCGAATGCTTCTGGAATCAGATCATGATGGAGCACGCCCAGTTTATCCGGGGTCTGCTGGATCCCTGTGAAACAGAGCTGTTCTGCGCCGCGGACAATTTCGCCAAGGAATTCTGCAAGCTCCTGGAATGCAGCCGGAACGCCCAAAAGGCCCAACTGCCGGACTCTCTGACCCAGACCGTCCGTTTCCGGGATTTTAAGACGGCAGCGGTACAGGGCATCCAGCAGTGTAAAATACGAAGTATCATTCTCCCCCTGCTGGCAGACCATGTCCTGCGGGAGGCGAACCACTATATTCGGTTATTGCGGCACTGAGCGCAGCGATTTTTCATCCTACCCCATCCGGCGTTCCATGGTCAAATCGGTTTCTGCTGCACCTTGAAAACAACAAAGGGAGGCCGCTTCCACGAAGTGCCTCCCTTTGTTGTTTTATCATATCATACTATTTCTCGATAAAATGGTTAATACCATTTTATCCTGCGCTTTTTGCGCAGGCCGCCGGTGGCGGCGAGAAATGTATGGACTACGTTTTTTGCGGCGATGCCGCTGACCGCTTGACAGCGGTCCCATAAAACGGTATTAAACCGTTTTATGAAAAACTAGTATCAGCAGAACAAAACCATTCACCGAGCGGTCACATTGGACTGCCCCGGTGAAAACAGGTCACGCTTTCCAGATTACTTCCAGGCTGTCGGGGCCCGGGTAGCCGTCCCGGGTGACGGTCTGCTTCACGGTTCTGCCGCTGACGGATATTTTCAGGCTGCGAAGCGACCCTGTCTCGTAGGCCAGGGTCTCCCCATCGTCATAGTAATGTGTGTGGGTGCCTTTCCCGGGAAATACCTCCAGAACTTCCGACCGGATCTCCTCCACAGTCTGGGGCTTTCCCTGGGACACCGGAATGACCGCGCCCGCCCGGGCAAACAGCGGGATACGCTCCAGGGGGGCCTGAGCAAGAATGTACTTTCCGCCGGTATAGCGCTTGCCTGTGTAGTAATCGTACCACACGCCCTTGGGAAGATACACCGCCCTCGCAGTGACACCGGGAGTCATGACGGGAGCCGCCATCAGGCTGGGGCCCAGCATACACTGGTCCGTGAGTGTCCACACCTGTTCGTCCTCCGGGAATTCCAGAACAAGGGGCCGGAGGATGGGCATATCCCCATGGGCCAGGTCGTAGATGTAGGGCAGCAGATGATAGCGAAGATCCAGGGACGCCCGGCAGGCATCCATGGTTGCCTTGTCAAAGGCAAATACCTCCTGGTTCCGGGTGCCCTTGGCATAGTGGATGCGGAAGAAGGGGCTGACGGCGCCCAGCTGGCACCACCGGACCAGCAGCTCGGGGGTGGTGTCGGAACCGAAGCCGCCCACGTCCGCGCCGGTCATGTACAGGCCGGAAAGCCCCTGGTTCATCATCTGGGTCAGGCTAAGCTGCAAATGGGACCAGATGGAGTGGTTGTCACCGGTCCAGGCGGCGCAGTACCGCTGGGAACCGGCGCAGCAGGCCCGGGTCAGGATAAAGGGCCGCCGTCCGTCCGCCGCAAGGAGGCCGTCATAAGTGGCCTGTCCCATGAAGTGGCCATAGATATTGTGAACCTCTTTATGGGGGCCGGCGGCAAAGCGCACATCATCGGGGATGGGTCCTGTGAAGTTTGCCGGTTCATTCATGTCGTTCCACACGCCACGGACACCGGCATCCGTAAGGAAGCGGAGCTTCTCTCCCCACCAGCCCCTGGTTTCCCGGCGGGTAAAGTCCGGGAAAGCGGCGGGACCGGGCCATACCGCGCCCTCATAGATGGTGCCGTCGGGATTTTTGGCAAAGTGTTCCCCTGCCACGCCCTCGTCGTATACATAGTACCCCGGGTCGATCTTCACACCGGGATCATTGGAGCAGGTGACCTTTACATTCCGCTCCCCCAGGGCTTTCATCAGCCCCTTGGGGTCCGGGAACCGCTCCCGGTTAAAGGTGAACACCCGGAAATTCTGCATATAGTCGATGTCCAGGAACACGCCGTCCAGGGGGAGCTTATGCTCACGCATGGTGTCCACCATTTCCAGGACCTCCCGGGGGGTGTAATAGCTCCAGCGGCTCTGATGGAAGCCGTAGACCCACTTTTGCTGCAGCTTGTTTTTCCCGGTGAGAGTCAGATACTTTTCCAGTACCTTTTTGGGGTCCCTGCCGGGGATCAGATAGTAGTCAAGCTGACCGCCGTCGTGGGACCAGAAATAGTAGTCGTCCTGCTCTTTTCCGAAATCAAAGCGGGTGCGGAACGTGTTGTCCGCCAGAATGCCGCAGCACCCGGCAGCGGAATACACCATGAAGAAATTGATGGATTTATACAGCCGCTGGAAATTGTCACACTGGGGCGCAGGGTCGTCGGTGTTCCAGTTCTCATAGGCATAATGGCGCTTATCCAGGAAGCCGGTCTTGTCTCCCAGGCCGTAAATATGGGCATCGGGCGCAAGCTCCTTTACAACCTCCACTTCCCACTTATCCGCACCAGGCAGGAATTCCGCCGGGAGGTGCCCCTCGGACATGAGCTGGGCGACTTCCTCCGGCGGCAGGGAGGTTCGGGGCCGGCGGGGGGATGGATAGTCCCGGCAGAGAAGCTTTCCGTTATAGTACAGCGCCATGCCGTTTTCCGGCTCCACGCTGATATTCCCCCAGGTCAGCCTGCCGCAGTCAACCTTAGGTGTCCGGCTGCGCAGCTTTGCGGAAATCATACAGCTGGGCTTGTGCTTTCCGTCAGTGACCCGGACAATGCCGGAAACAGGCATGGAGACCTGAAGTCCGGAATCGGTATACGCCGTGTTGTGAATCAGTTTCACGGTTCCTATTCCTCCATTTTTCTTTTTTATGGTATTATACCGGAATCAAAACGGAAAATCAATACGAATGCCCCGGTTCGTCCACCGCGAATGGCCGGGCAAGGTTGGTATACCTGGCCGGAACCCTGGATACACAGGAATTGCCATTTACATAATACCGCCACGGAAGCGCCGCGCATTCTTCTGCATAGTCTATATTGATTCTGGGAGATACGCAAACCATCTTATCCGGGATCTCCCGGCCAGGGGTGATAAGCAGCTCTCCTCCTGTCAGGTCAAGGCCGTACTGGTCCTTTGCGATGCCCAGTGCCTGGCAGAGCTTTCCGGGGCCGCTGCAAAGGGCATTCCGTTCCGTTGTCCCCCGTCTGCTTTCCATAAGGGGAATCCCCTCCACAGGCTCCAGCGCCCGCACCAGCACCACTTCGGGCACATCAGGCCCGTTTGTCACCACATTGAAACAAAAGTGCATGCCATAAATCCCATAAACATAAGCAAAGCCCCCGGGGCCAAACTGTACCTGCGTCCGGGGCGTGCGCTTCATGGGATAGGAATGGGCACCCTTGTCCCAGGTGCCCACATAGGCTTCCGTCTCTACAATAATTCCGGCGGCGGTCCCCTGAGCCGTTACATGGACAAGGCACTTCCCCAGCAGCTCCCGGGCAATTAAGTTGGCATCCCGGAGATAAAACCCACGGGGAAGCGGTTTATTGTTCAGCACGCTCCTACTCCCTCTTTCACGCAATCCCGCTTTTTACGATCTGTTCACTCCTATTATACTGTGACTTCGGCAGATTAGCAAGGTTTGGGCCGGGAAAGGCTTCCATTTTTCGAAATAATCACCAAGATGTCTGAATCCCGCAAAAAAGTGCTTGACAAATGGCACACCCGTGCTATAATAAGCGTGTTCTGTTTGAGCCGCCGGTATAGCTCAGTTGGTAGAGCAACTGATTTGTAATCAGTAGGTCGGGGGTTCGAGTCCGTCTACCGGCTCCATACAGACCCTTCAAACAGGAAAGTGAATATGGGGGAATTCCCGAGTGGCCAAAGGGGACAGACTGTAAATCTGCTGCTTATAGCTTCGGTGGTTCGAATCCACCTTCCCCCACCAGAAAAAGCTCACTGCTTTGCAGTGAGCTTTTTCAGTTAAATTTGCCCTTGCGGGCAAGAGAAATTGCCTTCGGCAGTGAAATATTGCTTTGCAATGTGAAATTCGGCTGACGCCGAGTGGGCAAATTTAATTTCACTTTTGCTTGCTTCACAGATACCATATTCTCGTGAGCATGATTCCGGTAAATATAGGAATTGAATTCGTATTTCAGGTCTTCTTCCACCGAAAATTGAATGCCTCCTTTTTCGATTTATTTTCTTGACAATATCATAAACATCAGACATATTGCTTATGATCATGTTGCCATTTGCGTGCACGGCGTACTTCAGCTTCGAGCTGTTATGACCGTTGGAGATGGCAACATCCTTAAATGAAAAAGGGCCTTTTCAGACAGATTCCTAAGCTCCTTGAAAATCCTGTAATCGTTCAATTTTCGGATGCCATTGACCCAAAAACAGGGAAACCAAAGTACGACAGCAGTATTACTGTCCTCGGAGAACTGTACGCTGAAGTTAAAGAGAACAGAAAAATAAACAAAAGGCCTGTTCTTGTTTCTTTGAAATTGATGCCAACCCGTAAGAACAGTACGACTGTTCGTGACTTTTCTGTTGTTAAGAGCGCATATAGCAAGGGTGCATTGCAGCAGTATATCAATGAAAACACGATTCTGTACATCGATCCTAACACAAAAAGAACCAATAGCTGGCTTTCCCTTACTGGGCTCCAATTGCCGGTCGGGGAAAACCGCTACGGTTCTATTTGTAGGATATCATATGCAGACGGAAAAATCAAGGTGCAGAATTCTAGAAATGCTACTGCTTTTCAAAAAGCCCTTGAGAAGGCTGGCGGTGTTGACACATTTGGAAATCCAAATTATTATTTCACATTTTGCGAAGCAGAATATTTCGGCAAATGCTAAGTTTGAGCGCCCCGGCTGGACAGCCGAGGCGCCCCTTTGCAATGTCGGTTTATCTTTCCGGCGTTGTTAGTTCTCTTTGTTTCCCCCAGTGTCCGCGTCAGGGCGCTTTGCACCGAAGAACAGGATCCCTATTCCAAACCCAAAGCCGATCAGTGACGGGAGAATCCAGCCCATTCCCAGACTGGCCAGGGGAAGCACCTGTGAAAGCCCCATCAGGTGTCTGCCAAAAGGCAGAATATTCTGAATCGTGTCCGGGAGAGACGCCAACATATCCAGCACCGCTGCCAGAATGGTCAGAGTCATGGTGCACAGAAACACGCATTTGCGGTAACGGAACAGTCTTCCCAAAAGGCACAGGGCAATGAGCACGATTGTCATGGGATACAGGAGCATAAGCACCGGCAGGGAGAATTGAATGATGGCGCTGAGGCCAACATTGGAAACCGCAAAGGAAAACAGGGAAAACACGATGGCAAATACCTTGTAGGAGCAAAGCTTTGGAAACATTTCCGAAAATGCCCGGCTGCAGGAGGTGACAAGACCGATGGCGGTTTTCAGGCAGGCAAAGGTGATCATGACCCCCAGGAACGCGCGGCCCACACGGCCAAAATAATGGCGGGCAATCTGGTACAGGGCGGTGCCGCCATCAGCGCTGATTCCCAGTTTTCTGACCGACTGTGCTCCCAGCAGGGTCAGGCAGAAGTAAATCAGGGCCATAGGCAGCGTAGAAAAGACGCCGGACTTCACCGTACATGCGGACACCCTGACCGGATCTGTCACTCCCAGCTCCCGGATGACCTCAATCAGCACAATACCGAAAGCCAGGGATGCCAGGGCATCCATGGTGTTGTAGCCCTCCAGGAAGCCGGTAAAGAAGCTGTGCTGGGCGTACTGTCCCGAGGCTTCCGCCTGGGACGCACTTCCCATGGGATTTAAAAACGCAGTGACAATGAGGACAGCCATGAACAGCAGGAACACAGGATTCAGGATCTTTCCCACCCAGGTCAGGATCTTGGACGGGCGCAGGGAGAAAAACAGGACGGCAGCAAAAAACAAAAAGGAAAAGGCTGCCAGCATCAGCGTTTTCATATTCTCCGGCACCGAGGGAGCAACACCCACCTGAAAGGACACAGTTGCCGTTCTGGGAATGGCAAACAGCGGACCGATGGTCAGGTACAGCGCGCAGGTGAAGAAATAGGCAAACCCCCGGCTGACGAAGCTGCTCATGTGAAACAGGCTCTTACTCTCGGAGATGCCCATGGCAGCCACACCCAGCAGAGGCAGGCCCACGCCGGTGATGCAGAAGCCAATCGCCGCGGGAAGCATCCGGCTGCCCGCCTGCTGTCCCATACTCACCGGAAAAATCAGGTTCCCGGCCCCGAAAAACAGGCCGAACAGCATGGAAGCCACGGCAATATACTCTTTCATCGTCAGTTTCGTCTTTTTCATGTTACTCGCTCCTTTCCCCATCCGCAAACAGTGTCTTGACGGATTGGATTGATTGTACTACAATTCTTATATGAAGTAAAACTCAACATTCTCACAATTAAATTGAATTTATTTCACTTTGGAGGAAGTACCCATGACACTGACCTTTTGCCGCATCTTCAGCCGCGTCGTCACAGAGGGGAGCTTTCTGAAAGCCGCGGAAAGCCTGAATATGACCCCCTCCGCCGTCAGCCATGCCGTATCAGATGCCGAAAACCAGGTGGGCTTCAAGCTGTTTAACCGCACCAAAACCGGTGTGACCCTGACGGAAAACGGGCGGGCACTGTATCCCGCCGTTTTACAGCTTCTGGGCTGCGAGGATTCTCTGAATCAGACCGTGGATGATCTGCGTGGTCTGCGCAGCGGAACGGTAAACTTAGGAATTTTCAACAGCGTCTGCACAAACTGGATGCCGGAGATCTTCCGCCGGTTTGAAGAAGCCTATCCGGATATTCGGATCAATATTTTCGAGGGAAGCTATGATGATGTGATTTACTGGATCAAAAACGGTTTCGCGGAGCTGGGGTTTCTCTCCACCACCTGCACCTGCGAGCTTCCCGTGGACGGGCGGTACGTGGATCCCCTGGTGTGTATCGTTCCCCCGGACTTTCCCAATCGGGAACCCGGCTTCATCTCCCTGGACGAAATGCGCAACCAGCATTTCATCATTCAGCGGGAGGGCAGCGATGCCGATGTACAGATGCTCTTCAAAAAATACGGCCTGCAATACCACACCAGCTGTCACGTTCTGGACGACACCTCCATCATGGCGATGATCGCCTGCCGCCGGGGAATCTCCATCATGCCCAGCCTCACCGCCAAGGGTTTGGAGGGAGATCTGAAAGTCCTGCGCCTGAAGCCTGAGGAACACCGGGTCATCGGCCTGGCCGCCATGGATCCGAAGCTCCTCTCCCCTGCCGCCAGGCGGCTGCGGGAGTGCATCAACAACTTTATGGATGAAGAAATGCAGCAGACCTGCAAATAATACCCGACATTTTCTGCCAAATGAATAAGCCCCGGGAGCGGCCATCCCAGGGCAAATCATATCTTAACTTTTCTCCGTCTCCTGCTCCAAGCCGCCTTTCAGCAGATACATAGCGTACCCGGCGGAGACTATGCAAAGGATCAATGAGATCAGTATCTCTTTTCTTCGGGAACATTCCACCGCAAAAACACTGGACGCGTTGAGGAAGCTGTGGGTAAGGATGCAGGGGCACAGACTCTTGCCTTTATACACGATCACCGCAAACAGGAAGCCAATCGCAAATGCGTAGCCTATCTGTAAAAGTGTCGGCAGGAAATCCGCCCCGTTCAGTAAATTTACGATATGCCCCAGGCCAAAGGTCAGTCCGGAAACAAAGAGCGCCCGGAGGACATGCTTTCCCAGAATCGCCCGGAACAGGAAGCCCCGGAAGATAACCTCCTCCACAAAACCGGCGCAGAGCATACTGACGATATAAAGCACTGTTTCCGGGAGGGAATGATTCCACTGCACCCCATTCCACAGGTTGCAGGACGCAATCACCGCCAGAGGAATAAAGAACAGATATCCTTTCGGGTCCCCCCGGAACGCAGTGAGCCCAAACTTCCGGGTTAAATCCTCTTTCTGAATAAACCGCCACAGCAGAACACTCATTCCAATGAGAAGCGGCGCGGTAAAAAGCTTTTGGATCCCAAGTTTTACAGACACTTGGTCGGCAAGAATGGACAGCACAATATAGAGCCCGATCCAGAGCAGTGCGTGATTCAGTGCGTTCTTATCATAAAGTCGTTTCATTCTGATTCCTCCCGAAGAACTTGGGTGAGCCCTCGATAGATCCTCCGCAGATCAAGGCGGATGGTCTCTTCGTCAAACGCCAGGGCATTGCCCATAAACATGCTGGCGTAGCCATGGACAAACAGAAAAAGGGATCGAAACAGCGTGCAGGCATCCTGAACAGTTAGATGCTCCGCCTCGGCAAGCAACCCTATGACTGGCCGCAATTCCTCCCCGCTCACAAGCTGAGAAATGCTCTTACCGGAAAACTCGTTTGACTGAAAGAGAAAACGGAACAGATTCCCCTCCTCCGCCGCAAACCGGATGTAGTTCAGCCCCATCTCCAGAATGGGCTCTTCTCCGGAAACACGGGTCAGATACCCGGAATGGAATGCGTCCGCTTCCCTGTAGGCAGCCTTTTTCAGTTCCTCAATGGTTTTAAAGTGGTACATGACCGGCTGCGTAGAGCAGTTCAGACGCTGGGCAACCGTACGGGCGCTTATCTTATCCCCGCCCACTTCCCGGGCAATGGCAAACGCCGCATCCACAATCATCTGCCGGTCCACCTTTCCTTTCGGCGGCATATCATCACCCCTTTTGTAACATTTGTTATATAACATGCATTATAATCTTTATACCCCGGATTGTCAAGGGGAATTTGCCAAAAACCCTCCCGCCGACCGGGAGAACCGGGTCAGAGGGAGGGTTCTTGTTATCGGAAAAAGAACGACGCGGCGACGATCACAACGGGCATTGTCAGGATCGACAAGAGGGTGGACAGGGCCACACTCTGGCAGGCGTAGGGATAATCCAGATTGAAAAGCTGGGCATACACCGCCACATTGGCCCCCACCGGCGCGGCGGAGGCAATGAATACCGCCAGCCGAATTGTCCGGTCCACCGGCAGGAACGCAAACACCGCCATGACGGCCACGGGGATCAGGAGCAGCCGGACCGCGCACAGCCCGTACTGCCGCATGGTCATGAAGAGGCTCCTGAAATTGGATTTTGCCAGATAGGAGCCCAGTACGATCATGGCAACGGGACCGTTCGTCCCGGCAATACCGCCGATGGCTGTGGAAACCGGTCCCAGAAGCTTGTCCCCCAGCCCGGTACAGAAAATCAGGAGGCCTACAAAGGGGGAAATCAGCAGAGGATTCTTCAGGACCGTCTTAACATCCAGCCGGATCTTTTTCCCGGTAAGGACGCTCAGACCCATACCCCACTGCAATAGGTTCATCAGCGCAATGTAGCCCACCAGGTAAGAAACCGCCTCCACCCCGTAGAGGGCCTGCACCAGGGGAATGCCCATAAAGCCGGCATTGGAAAAGGACGCGGAGAAAAAGTCGATGGGAGCCCGGGGAAACACCAGTTTCGCAACCCCCATGCACAGCCCCAGCGCCAGGGCGGCAACCAGGGTGCTGACAACTAATCCAGTGAGTTTTTCTGTTGTAAAGGGTTCGCAGAAGCTTTTGACGATCACCGCGGGCAGGATCAGAGCTATGAGGATCCCCGCAAGATCCTTGCTGCCCTGCTCCGTCAGCTTTCCCGCTCGGGAAAGGACAAAGCCCACCAGCATATACAGAAACATGACGCAGGTCTGCCCTGCCACGATTTGCTCTGTCTGCATTTTCTATCTCCTTATACCGGATTCCCGTTTTTCTAAATCTTACCAGAATCCATTCCTTTTTTCAATCCCAATTCCCAGCATTCCTCTTTTTTAATTTCCGCAAAAACATCCCCCCAGGGGGGTTCCAATACCGATCCCGCCCTGATACAATGGAGTCAGATGTGTGGTAGAAAAAGCGGGTGAAAAAGCACGGAATCCGTGATATAATGGAAACCGCATCCACACGGATACCGTTGAATCCTTTGCAAGGAGCACTGCTATGAATAAACTGTTCAAAGCCCAGTCAGAGCTTCGGGAAATGGATGCTCTGGCGGCAGAACACTCTCCCATTCACGCGCTGCACCCATTGTGTAAGCTTTTTGTGACGGTCTTCTACATTGCCGTTACCGTTTCCTTTCCCAAATACAATTTTTCCGGGCTGGTTATGATGGTACTCTACCCCGTCATCGCTTTTCAGGTGTCCGGGATCCCGGTGGGACTTTGTTTTTACAAGCTCCGCATTGTGCTGCCCCTGGTCTGCGCCGTGGGGCTTGCCAACCCTTTTTGGGACCATACCCCGCTGATGCAGCTGGGGACCATTACCGTAACCGGCGGCTTTGTTTCCATGGTGACGCTGATGCTCAAGGGGATTCTCTCTTTGATGGCGTCCTTTCTGCTCATTGCCACCACCTCCATCGATGCAATCTGCGCGGCTCTGCGCAAGCTCCATGTACCGGGGATCCTGACTACCCTGCTTCTTCTGACCTATCGTTACATCGGGGTCATGCTGGATGAGGTTACTGTTATGACGGAAGCCTACAGCCTCCGCGCCCCCGGGCAAAAGGGAATCCATATTTCCGCCTGGGGTTCCTTTCTGGGCCAGCTGCTGCTGCGCAGTATGGACCGGGCAGAGGAGCTTTACGGCAGCATGGTGCTGCGGGGCTTTAACGGCAATTTCTTTTACGCGGATATTCCATCGTTCCGCTTCCAGGATTTTCTGTATGCGGCAGCCTGTGCGGCGGCATTCTTATGCGCTAGAACCTTTGATATTCCCGGACTTCTGGGGAGCTTCTTCGTGGGGTGAAAACATGATCGAATTTCAGAACGTATCCTTTTCCTATGACGGGACTGCCCCAGTGGTGGAAAACCTGAGTTTCTCCATATCCAAGGGGGAAAGCGTGGGTCTGATCGGCGCCAATGGTGCGGGCAAGTCCACCATTATGAAGCTGCTGCTGGGTCTTCTCACCGGTCAGGGACAAATCCGGGTCGCAGGTTTGGAAATGAATAAACAAAATCTGCCCAAAATCCGGCAGGCCGTGGGCTTTGTACTCCAGGATTCCGATAATCAGATGTTCATGCCCACAGTATATGAGGATATGATATTCGGCCCCAGAAATTACGGTCTCACAAAGGAGCAGGCGGAGCAGCGAGTGGATGACGTACTGAACCGGCTGGGACTTATGGATCTGAAGCACCGCTACAACCACAAAATATCCGGCGGAGAAAAGAGAATGGCGGCCATTGCCACCATCCTTGCCATGGAGCCGGAGGTCATCTTGATGGACGAGCCCTCCACTGCCCTGGATCCGGTGAACCGCCGCACAGTGATCAACACCATCAACCGACTTCCCCAGACGAAGCTCATCGCCTCCCACGATCTGGACATGATCCTGGATACCTGCGGGCGGGTCATCCTGCTCTCCCACGGAAAGATCGTTGCCGACGGCAGGGCCGAAACGATTCTCCGGGACCGGGCTCTGCTGGAAGCAAACCGCATGGAACTGCCATTCTGCCTGCAGGGCAGGCGCTAATACGAAAGGAGAAAGTGTCTATGGTCTATACCGTTACCTTTAACCCCTCCCTGGACTACATTGTTGATGTGGAGGACTTTCGTCTGGGAATGACGAACCGCACCTGCTCCGAGCAGATGATGGCAGGCGGCAAGGGCATCAATGTCTCCATCGTTCTCCGGAATCTTGGCATTGAGAATACCGCACTCGGTTTCATCGCCGGGTTCACCGGTGAGGAGATCCGCCGTCAGGTCGCCGGGATGGGAATACGCGCCCAGTTTATTTCCATACCGGAGGGCATTTCCCGCATCAATCTGAAGCTTCGTTCCATTGACGGCACCGAGATCAACGGCATGGGGCCAAGCATCGGCAGGGCGCAGCTGGATGCCCTGTACGAAAAGCTGGACATGCTGACGGATAAAGACACGCTGGTTCTCGCCGGTTCCATCCCCGCTTCCATGCCGTCCTCCATTTACAGCGACATTATGGAAAGGCTCTATGCAAAGGGCGTCACCTTTGTGGTGGACGCTACAAAGCAGCTGCTGCTCAACGTATTGCGCTACAGACCTTTCCTGATTAAGCCCAACAATCACGAGCTTGGGGAGCTCTTCGGCGTCACGTTGTCCACCCGGGAAGCCGTTGTCCCCTACGCCCGTAAGCTGCAGGAGCGGGGCGCGAGGAATGTTCTCGTTTCCATGGCCGGACAGGGCGCCGCGCTGGTTGCCGAAGACGGAAGTGTCTATCTGACACCTGCACCCAAGGGAACCCTCGTGAACGCCGTAGGCGCCGGAGACTCCATGGTCGCCGGGTTCCTGGCCGGATGGCAGGAGCAGCACGACTACGGCCACGCTTTCCGCATGGGCGTTGCCGCCGGAAGCGCCAGCGCCTTTTCCCGGTATCTTGCCACCCGGGAAGAAGTGGAAAGGGTATATACCCAGCTCATCTGAATGCCCCCTACGCCCTCAGATCGCAAAATCCCCTGACCAACGGATTGTGTATCCGTTGGTCAGGGGATTTTTTTGCTCTTTTCTGGTTGATGCAGCAGCGAGGCAAATTGGAATTTGGCGCGCAGTTAAAGCGCACGGGTGGGTAGACGCCTTGCCCCCCGCACTTGTGAGGGGGGTGTCCCTGCGCTAGCGCAGGAAC
>CAZVDH010000003.1:0-50898 GCA_964625595.1 uncultured Oscillospiraceae bacterium
GACAGCGGTCCCATAAAACGGTATTAAACCGTTTTATGAAAAACTAGTATCAGAAATGGGAACGTCACGGGTGCCCCTGTTTAACAACAACGCTCTGAAAATTTGGAATACAAAGTGATTCATGTGCAAACTGCACAATTTTTGACGGAGAAATTATACTGAACTGCTGATTGACAAATTTCGTTCCGCTCTGCTATAATTTATGCAGAAGTGAATATTTTGTTAACGTGTTACTGTTCGATCAGGCATGAGTTCTTAATGTGGATAGCCATTTTTGGATAGCCATTTTTTGAAGTCATGCTCTTTTTTTGTCATGGCATCAAGGGGAGACAGCTTTGAAGATCATCAAGGTGTTTAACAACAACTCGGTATCCGCAATCCTCCCGGGGGGCCGGGAGGCCATTCTGCTGGGAAATGGTATCGGCTTTCACAAACGTGCCGGAGAAGCGGTGGATGAGTACCGGGTGGAAAAGGTCTATTATGTTCAGACCGAAATGCAGACGAAGTTTCTGGAAATGCTCCAGGATGTTCAGCCCGCCGTGATGGAGGCCGCGGAGCGGATCATTTCCCTGGCGGAAGCGGAGGGCTTCCCTATGAACAGCCAGGCGACGATTTCTCTTGTGGATCATATCAGCTTCGCCATTGAGCGGCAGGAAAAGCATATGTCTCTGCCGAATCTTCTGCTCAGTGAGACGAGACTGCTTTATCAGAAAGAATTTGCTCTCGGCCAGCAGGGATTGGAGATCATACGGCAGACCTGCGGCGTTTCCCTGCCGGAGGATGAGGCAGGCTATATCGCCCTGCATCTGGTGTCCATTTCCGTAGACAGCACCGCCGCCTACAGTACGCTGAAATTTGTCAAGGCCATGCTGGACATCATTCGCGGCACCTACGATATTACGCTGGATGAGGACAGCCTGGATGCCCTGCGCCTGATTACCCATCTGAAATTCCTGGCTCAGCGCATTCAGCAGAACAGCATCTGGAAAGATGGGGAAGAGGATTCCTTGTATGTCTATCTTCTGGGACGGGATCCCAGGAATCCTGCCTGTCTGGAGCGGATGGACGATTACCTGCGGCAGCATGCCGCGCCCCCGCTCAACCGGCAGGAGCAGTTTTACCTGCTGATCCACCTGAATCGGGTTCTGGAAAAAGAGTAAGAGTAAGTAATGAGCTCTGCCTCATGCGCGCTGCGGCAGAGCTCGTGAAATACATTCATCCGAAAAACCGTTTTCAAATCATTCTAAGGAGAGAGACGCATGAAGCAAAAAATCATGGACACCTTGGAAAACTTTGCCAAGGCAATGGTCCAGCCGCTGGCCTATCTTACGGCAGGCGGCAGCCTGATCGTGGTGGGCATTCTGCTGACCAACAGCACTATCACCGCCGCGCTGCCTTTCCTGAAATGGGCACCCATTCAGATCTTTGGCAAGCTGATCTACAATGCCATTATGGCAATCATCAACAACCTGGGCGTGCTGTTTGTCATCGGCCTGCCCGCGGCGCTTGCCAAATCCGACAAGCATAAGGCCGGCATCATCGGCTTTATGACCTACCTTATGTACCTCATCTGCTCCAACACCCTGCTGACCGCTACCGGAACACTGGCCCAGGATCAGCCTCTCATCGGCCTGATCGGCACCGGCCAGACCAGAATTCTGGGCATCCAGTGCGTGGACATGAGCGTCTTCGGCGGCATCATCCTGGGCTGCCTGGTGGGCTGGGTATTCAACCGTACATACCAGAAGCGCTTCAAGGGCGCCATGCAGATCTACTCCGGCGCCAACTTCTCTTTCATCTGCCTGCTGTTTGTGGCTATGGTTTTCGCCCTGGTCTCCAATACGGTATGGCCCATCGTGCAGGGCTGGATCAGCGCTCTGGGCGGCTTCATCAAGAGCACCGGCGCGTTCGGCCTGTTCCTCTACGGCTTCCTGGAGCGGCTCCTCCTGCCCACCGGTCTGCACCATCTGGTTTACACCCCGTTCCAGTTCTCCGACCTGGGCGGTGTGCTGCAGTTGGGTGAGACCACCATCGCCGGCGCTTATCCCATCGTCATGGCGGAAATGAATATGCCCGTGGAGCAGTTCTCCGACAGCATCTACTACACCTCCATCGGCTTTACCAAGATGTTCGGCTACATCGGCATCGGTGCCGCTTTCATCTACACCGCCTATCCCGAAAACCGGAAGAAGACCGCTACTACCATCATTCCTCTGGTGGTCACTGCTTTCCTGGCAACCATTACCGAGCCCATCGACTTCATGTTCATCTTCGCGGCTCCGCTGCTGTACTTCCTCCATGCCTGCATCGCGGGCCTGTTCATGGCTCTGCTGAAAGTGTTTGATGTCATTGCCCTGTGGAACGGCAACCTCTTGGCCAGTATCCTGACCAATATTGCCAACGCGGACAAGACCAACCGGATGTGGCTGATGTGGGTGCTTGGCCTGATCCAGATTGTGGTATACTTTGTGGTGTTCAGCTTCCTCATCAAGAAGTTCAACTATCACACTCCCGGCCGTGAGGGCGAGCCCCGCAGCGCCGGTGCCGCCGCTGCGGTGGAAGCACCCAAGGCGGAAGCCAAGCCCGCTGACAAGGGAACCGATGATGAGATGGCTATGAATCTTATCAACGGTCTGGGCGGAAAGGCCAACATCACCGCTCTGGAAAACTGCATCACCCGTCTGCGTGTTACCATGGCGGATCCCAGCCTTCTGAATGAAGAACTGATCAACAAGGTGGAAAACCGTGGTATTGTAAAGAAAGGAAACTCCGTCCAGATTGTCTTCGGCCTGCATGTGGCGGAGGTTCACCAGGCAGTGAACGAACAACTGGAAAAGCTCTGATACCGGAGCGCTGACAAGAAAGGACGATCGAAGATATGATTATTACCATTGTGGGCGGCGGCAGCACCTTTACCGCCGGAATCGTTAAGTCCATCGCTCTGCGCCGGGAAGAACTGGAGGTGGATGAGATCCGCCTGTTCGACATCGACAAGGAGCGGCAGGACAAGGTTGCCGTAGTGGTGGACTGGATCCTCCACGAGGATCTGAAGTGCGGCATCAAGCTGATCACCACCACCGATCCGGAGACCGCGTACAAGGATGCCTCCTTCATCTTTGCCCAGATGCGGGTGGGCAAGTACGCCATGCGGGAGCAGGACGAGAAGATCCCCCTGCGTCATGGCTGCGTGGGTCAGGAGACCTGCGGCTGCGGTGGCATGGCCTACGGCATGCGGACCATCTTTCCCATGATGAAAGTCATTGACGACGCGGAGAAGTACGCCAGACCCGACTACTGGATCCTGAACTACTCCAACCCTGCCGCTATTGTGTCCGAGGCCTGCCGGAAGCTGCGGCCCCATGCCCGGATCATCAACATCTGCGACATGCCCATTGCCATCATCGATGTGGTCGCTGCCGCCATGAACATCCGGGACAAGGAGAACATCGTTTACGATTACTTCGGCCTGAACCATTTCGGCTGGTTTACCTCCATTGAGTACAAGGGCAAGGACCTGATGGAGCCTCTGCGTGCCTATATCAAGGAGCACAAGATTCTCATGCCGGAAGCCTACCTGAAAGACAAGGCTGCTCTGGGCGTATCCGTCAAGAAAGAGGGTACCGGCACCGAGGGCAACCGGCACACCAAGGGAAGCTGGTACTATGTCTGGAAAGGCGTCTATGAGATCATGGAGAACTTCCCGGAGACACTGCCCAACACCTACCTCAACTACTATCTGCAGAGCAAGGAGTTCGTGGAGCATTCCGATCCCAACCATACCCGTGCCAACGAGGTCATGGAGACCCGGGAGAAGAACCTGTTTGACGGCGTAGACGCGTACCTTGCCACCGGCAAGATCGATGAAAAGGTCTTCTATGCCGGCAGCCACGGCGATTGGATCGCGGACCTGGCTATCGCTCTGAAGAACGATACCAAGGCCCGTTTCCTGGTCATCACCGAAAACCGGGGTGCCATTCCCAATATGCCCTACGATGCCATGGTGGAGCTGCCTGCCTATATCGGCAAGAACGGCCCCGAGGTCATTGCCCGGGATCCCATCCCCCTGTTCCAGCAGGGCCTCATGATGCAGCAGCTGAACTCCGAGAAGCTGCTGGTGGAGGGCTGCATTGAGGGCAGCTACGAGAAGGTCCTCCAGGCCTTTACCCTCAACAAGACCGTCCCCAGCATGACCGTTGCCAAGGAGATTCTCGATGACATGATCGAGGCCAACAAGGGCTACTGGCCTGAGCTGAAGTAAAACATTTGATCTTCGCCCCCACAAAAGCGGGGCGAAGATTCCGCAAAAAAGCCTGAGAAGAATTTGTTGTCTTCTCAGGCTTTTATCTCTTCTATCAGGTATTTCCGAAGCTTTTCCAGGTCATCCTCCGGTAAATTACAGTCCTCATTTTCAAACCAGATTTTCATGGCGGCTTCCGGCAGATACCGCAAGTCCTCCGGAACATTCCGGATCATCCATAATCCGCCGTCGTATTTTGACAGAATTCGTTTCTCTCTTTTGAAAGAAAGAATTCTTCCCAGGATCAGAATATTGCTGGCAAAATACCTTGGGTCATAGGCGTGAAAATCATATTCATCAATATCCGCACATATCGCGGACCAAAAATCCTCGTCGGATATGTCTGCGAAGACATCCTGGATGTTCTGCCCAAACAAAATAATCCCGTTCTGCTTTATCAGCTTGATATAGCTTGTCACATCCGCGTCGGGAAACTCCTGGTCAGCAACATAGACCGCCGATGCAGGATCCCGGAACCGGGCCAAATATTTTTCCCTCCAGAAATCACTGTAGTGAAAGACACAGTTTCCAGGGGTTTTCCAGGCTTTGGCATCGGAGCGCTTGATTGCCGATACCTCAACGGGCCGGGGCGCGCCGTCAAGGGTAATGATGTCTTTGGCGATGGCAAGCTTTTGGGAAACACTGATGGAACCCTTTACGACGACCAGAATATCAATATCTCCCGAATTGAGATTGAAAGCATTCAGTACAATGGAGCCATGCAGATATACGCCGACTAATTCTTCTTTTAAGTGCGTTTTCCAGATTTCAACAACACCAGTTATCTGATTTTTAATGCCCTGGGGCAAATCATCATATCCAAGCAGCTTCTGCATACCGTATTCTCTCCAATCAACAAAATCCGGCGGCTGGATGCCGGAATAGTATTATCCCATTCGCCAAACGATGAAAAGCAGCTGTGCTGCCAGAATGATCGGGACGCAGATATAGAATTTTGGCTTGCGGGTTTTGTGGCGGGCGGTGTACATGCCGGCAAGAATGCCTATGCTTCCGCCGAGAAGTGCAAGGAGAAGAAAGATGTTCTCCGGAATGCGCCGGAGCTTTTTGCGTGCCCAATGCTTGTCCGCAAGCATAAGAAGAAAGACTGCCGCATTGATAATAAGGAGGTAGGCAAGGAGGAAATTCTGTGTCATGATAAAAAACCTTTTGGGAGGGATCGGTTTGAAAAAAGGATGCGTACTTCTCTTGATTATGCTGCTGCTCACCGCCTGCGCTTCCCGGGAAACGATGGAGACGATAGCGGATGATATGGCAGTGCCCGTCATGGCGGAGCCTAGGGAAATCGCCGTGGACCTGCCGGAGGACGGAGAGCAGACGATAGTGGAGGGCGTAAGCGGGAACCTGTATATTGGAAGCGACTATTCCATATCCATCGAGACGCTGGATGCCGGGGATCTGGACAGAACCATTTATGACCTGACGGGCTTCCACAAATCCGATTTGACGGTGATCACCACGGAATCAGAGGACGTGAACCGCTATGAATTTGTCTGGGCCGCCGCCGGGGAAACGGGGGAGCAGCTGGGCCACGGTGTCATTCTGGATGACGGGAACTACCATTACTGCATGAGCGTTCTGCGTCCTTCCGAGGCGGAGGTGTCCCAGATCATCTGGGAGGATGTGTATCAGTCTTTCTCGCTGGTCTGATATTGCTTTAACACGGTCTCACAAAGCTGCGTACACTGGTCTATGACCCACTGGGGGTACAGGATCCTGGCCTTTGTTCCGAAGCCGAGAATCCAGCTAAGAAACAGGGGAGAGACCGCCACCTGGGCGGTGAAGACAAAGTGGTCCTCTCCGTCGGGAATCAGGATGGTATCCCTGCCGAACCGGTCGATGACCGCGTTTGCCAGATCCCGGTGGAACCGGAATTTGACGGCGGTGGGCTCTCCGGAGAACATCTGGAACATCCGGCCGGCGTACCGGGCCAGACCCTCCCCGGCAAGCTCCGGACAGGGCGTCCGGGGCGCTTCCTCCAGGAAGATCTTCTCCATCCGGTCCACCCGGTAGCTGGTGACACCGTGGCGGGGGGAGTGGGCCAGCAGATAATAGTTTTCGTTGTCCTGGCACAGTCCATAGGGGCTGGCGATGTACTCCCGGTCCCGGTATTGGCGTTGGCCGTCGATCCCAAAGTCAAAGTACCGGAAAGAGATCTGACGGTTCTGGACGATGGCCTCCTGGATGGCGTCCACGTTGTAGTAGATGCTTTCGTTCATGCTCTTGACCCGTCCGGAGACCAGAACCTCCCGGCGAATGAGACGGGCATCATCCTCGCTGCATTCGGCGCAGAGCTTGCGGATGAGCTCCCGGGACTTCTTTTCCGTCAGGAACCGGCTGGACTGTACGGCGTCAATGAGAAGCTTCAGCTCCGGCAGTTCAAAGTTTCGGCTGGCGATATAGAAGCCGCCGCCCTTGCCGTGGAGCGTTTCAATATCCACGCCGTAGTCCTGCAGCGCCCGGATGTCGGAATACACCGCTTTCCTGTCGCAGGTAATTCCGTGCATGTCCAGCATCTGAATCAATTCCTTTGCTCCCACGGGGTGATCCTCGTGGGAATTTCTTTTCAGGTAATCCAGAATATACAGGACCTTGAGCTTCTGCTTTTCCGATTTCGGCATAAAGGCCCTCCTTTCCTGTGCCCGTAAATTGTTTGTGGCAGCGGATTGCGAACCCATTATAGCACATATTCTGGAAATGGAAAATGTTAATTTGCTTTTTTTCAAGGAATGTGGTAGCATAGGGAAAAATGGAGGTGCACAGCATGCTTTTTTTAGGTTGCCATCTGTCCGCTTCCGATGGCTTCACGGCAATGGTGGAGACGGCGGAAAAGATCGGCGCGAATACATTTGCCTTTTTTACCAGGAATCCCCGGGGCAGCCGGGCCAAAGAGGAAGACCCGGCGGATGCCGCCCGGGCTGTGGAAATGCTTCAAAGCGGGGGCTATGGCCCCCTTGTTGCCCATGGGGCCTATACCATGAACCTGTGCGGAGCGGATCCGGATGCCAGAGCCTTTGCCGCCTCCATTCTGGCGGATGACTTGCGCCGGATGGCGGCGCTCCCGGGCAATTTCTATAATTTCCACCCGGGCAGTCATGTCAAGCAGGGCGTGGAGGCAGGCGTAGAGTATATCAGCCAGGCCCTGCGCGCAGCCCTGGCTCCCGGGTATCCCGTAAGGGTGTGCCTGGAAACCATGGCGGGAAAGGGTACGGAGATCGGCGGAACATTCCGGGAGCTTCGGATGATCCTGGATGCCGTGGGAAGCAGCGAGGTGGGGGTGTGCCTGGATACCTGCCATGTGTACGACGGGGGCTATGACATCGTAAAGGACCTGGATGGTGTTCTGGCGGAATTTGACCGGGTGATCGGTTTGGACAGGCTCTGGGCCATGCACCTGAATGACTCCAAAAACCCCTTTTCCAGTCACAAGGATCGGCATGCGTGCATCGGAGAGGGCAGTCTGGGAACGGCCGCTTTCCAGCGGATCGTGAATCATCCCGCCCTCAAGGGTAAGCCCATGATCCTGGAGACCCCCAATGAGCTTCCCGGCTACGCCCGGGAGATCGCCCTGCTCCGGAGCATGGAAGAAACGTAATTTTTATGAAATAAAAGAAAGGAGGGGCGGACTATGACGCAATGGGAAATGCTTTTGGAATCGCTCCAGGCTGCGCGGGGAGCCTATGCCGGTGTGTATATCGGTTTTCTCCGGTACTTCGCCCCCATCGCGGCGGGACTGCTGCTGCTTCGGTGCGCCGTTCCGCTGCTGACTTTCCGGCGGGAGCCGGAGATCTGGGCCTGGCTGACAATGACCGGCGGAAAACAGGTGCCCATTACCCATTGGGAAAATGTGATCGGCCGGAGCAAGAGCAGCGACATTGTGGTGGACATCCCCACAGCCTCCCGGAACCATGCGGTCCTCACCCGGTACGATGACGGAAGCTGGACGATCACCGATGCCGGCTCCAAGGACGGAACCTATGTGAACAAGGAGCGGGTCAAGATCTGCGCTTTGCAGGAGGGAGACTCCATTTCCATAGGCGGGATCAAAATGAAGTTCCAGCCTATCACCCAGCGGCAGGAGGTGCTTCAGTCCCAGCTTCGGACGAAAGCTTCCGGCAGCTTTACTACGGTTTCAAATCTGATCCTGCTGACCCTGTTTCAGACAATGATCGCTTTGGGATTTCTGATGAACGGGGATGAAGCGGCAATGCTTCCCGCGCTGGAGGGGTTTGCCGGCATCGCCGTGAGCCAGTGGGTGCTTTTTTCCTTCTATTGCATGATCCGCCGGAAATCCTTTGAATTGGAAACTATGGCGTTTTTAATGTGCACCATGGGCATGGCTGCCATCACCGCCGTGAAGCCCGGGGAGGTGACCAAGCAGCTCGTTGCCATGGCCCTGGGTATCCTAACTTTCCTGATGATCGGCTGGTCTCTGCGGGACCTGGAGCGGGCAAAACGGTTCCGGTATCTTGCCGTGATCGCGGGGGTTGGATTCCTGGCGGTGACGCTGGTTTTCGGTACGGAGTATTACGGCGCCAAAAACTGGCTCATTATTGGCGGGGTGTCCTTGCAGCCTTCGGAGCTTGCGAAGGTGTGCTTTGTCTATGCAGGAGCCTCCACCATGGACCGGCTCATGAATAAGCGGAACCTGATCCTGTTCATCGGCTATTCCGTGGTGATCTGCGGGCTTCTCGCCATTATGAACGACTTTGGAACGGCGCTGGTGTTTTTCTGCGCGTTCCTGATTATCGCTTACCTCCGCTCCGGCAGCTTCGGTACGGTGGCTCTGGCGGTTACTTCTCTGTTCTTTGCCGGAGTGATGGCTCTGCGCATCGCGCCGCACGCCATGCAGCGGTTCAGCGTGTGGCGGCATGTGTGGGAGTATCCCCTTGACGCCGGTTATCAGCAGACCAAGTCTCTCATGTGTATCGCCTCCGGCGGCCTTTTGGGTCTGGGGCCAGGAAACGGCTGGCTGAAAAATGTCTTTGCGGCGGATTCGGATATCGTTTTTGCCACGATCTGTGAGGAATGGGGCCTGATTCTTGCCTGCATGCTGGTGCTGTGCGCAGCCGTGTTCGGGGCCTTTGCCGTCCGCACGGCCCGGGTTGCCCGAAGCAGCTTTTACAGCATCGGTGCCTGCACCGCTGCCGGGATTCTGGTAATCCAGACCATTCTCAACTGCCTCGGTACGGTGGATATTCTGCCCTTTACCGGCGTAACGTTTCCGTTTCTCTCCAACGGCGGCACCAGCATGATCGGCTCCTGGGGCCTGCTTGCCTTTGTCAAGGCTGCGGACACCCGGCAGAACGCCAGCTTTGCCGTGAAACTGACCAAAAAGGGGAGGGAAAAGGATGAATAGAGTAACCAAGCGGACCTGGATCATGGGGGTTTTTCTTGCCGTTCTCCTGGGCGGACTGGGACTGTTTCTTTTTGAGTACAGTGTTCGGGCAGGAACCTGGGTGGCAACGCCTGGTTCTCCCCATGTTTTCAACAACGGAAATATTGGCTGCGGTACCATAACGGACCGGTCCGGCGATGTGCTTCTGAATATTGACGGCACCCGGGAGTATTCCGCTTTTCCCACGACCCGGATGTCCACCCTCCACTGGCTGGGAGACCGGCAGGGCTATATCAGCGCTGCCGCGATTGCGAATTACGCGGGACAGCTTTCCGGCTTTGATCCTGTAAACGGTGTGTATGACTACAGCGGCGTGGGGGGGACGATGACGCTGACCCTTTCGGCCCGGGTGCAGAATGCGGCGCTGGACGCCATGGCCGGGCGGAAAGGCACCGTCAGCGTGTACAACTATAAAACGGGGGAGATCCTCTGCGCCCTGACCACACCGACCTATGACCCGGACGACCCCCCTGTCATCGGCGAAGACAATGAAGAAAAGTACGAGGGCCTGTATCTCAACCGCTTCCTGCAGTCGGTGTACATTCCCGGCTCCACCTTTAAGGTCGTCACCACCATTGCCGCCCTGGAAACCGTACCGGATATTCTTGATAAGACCTTTACCTGTACGGGAGAGTATTCCTACGGCACGGAAAGTGTCACCTGTGAAACTGCCCACGGAAAACTGAACCTGTCCGGAGCCCTGGCTCGTTCCTGCAACTGTGCCTTTGCCCAGATCGCCAAGCTGGTGGGCAGGGATAATATGGTCAAGGTGGTAGAAAAGCTGCAGGTGACCGAGCCCGTGACCTTTGACGGCGTGACCTCTGTGGCGGGAAACTATGACATTCAGGACGCGGGCGGCGCTTCCTTTGCCTGGAGCTGTATCGGTCAGCACACGGACCAGATCAATCCCTGCCGGTATATGACCTTTATGGGCACCATAGCCGCCGGTGGAAAAGGAGTGAATCCGTATCTTGTGTCCAAGGTGGAGGTTGGGGATGAAGTGACCTACCAGGCGGAACCCGCCGAGACGGATCGGATCATGGATCAGGAAATTGCCGAAACCCTGCAAAGCTATATGCGAAACAATGTGCAGTCCGTTTACGGCGATGACAACTTCCCCGGGCTCCAGGTCTGTGCGAAATCCGGCACCAGCCAGCTGGGCGGGGGAAAGACCTCCAACGCCATGTTTGCCGGCTTTGTCATGAACGAAGAATACCCCCTTGCCTTTATGGTGGTGGTGGAAAACGGCGGCTACGGCAGAGCCGCCTGCGTCCCGGTGATTGCCCCTGTTCTTGCGGCCTGCAAGGCAGTCCTGGACGGAGAGTAAGGCAATATCGCCGGTATTGTTTGTTCTGCACAAAAAGTTGAAAAAACAAGGAAAAAATATGTAGTGTTTGTCTCGTTGACAAATGTCCTCCCCTGAGATACAATATGACCAACTTCAAGGGGAGGTACAAACGATATGCAGGCTCATGAATTCTCTCGATCCTACACTTCCGGCAGCTGCACCGCAGCGGCCTGTACCTCTGCGCGCCTTTATAGCCTACTGGACACTGCTCTTTTGCTGGCAGTGTCCATTTGCGTAATTAGCCTGGTAATTCTGGTTATTCTGGGGAAATTTGCGTAACCGGGGCTTCTGAAACAGGAAGAAACGGTTACCGGAAACGGTGCCGTTTTTTTATAGGGCAACTCTAAAAACTACCCTTTTGGGTTTTGGACGGATCTTTTGCCGGAGCATACGTTTTGAAAATCCCAAAATACACCAAGTATTCCGGAATTTTCAAAACTTTTGTTAGAACAAAATCTCTCGTCCAAAACGCAAAAAGCAGTTTTCAGAGGTTGCCTGAAGTAAGAAATGTTAGAAAAGGAGACTTGAAAATGAAAAAGGTATTTGCACTCGTAATGGCAGCTGTTATGGTGCTGGGTATGTTTGCCGGCTGCGCCGCAAACGATGCTCCCGCTGCCACCGATGCCCCGAAGACCACTGAGGCACCGAAGGATGATGCCCCCGCTGCTGAAACCTCCGCTCCCGCCGGCGCCATCAAGGTCGGCGCGATCGGACCTCTGACCGGTGACTACGCCATCTATGGCAGCGCTGTTGCCAATGGCATTCAGGTTGCTATCGACGAAATCAACGCCATGGGCGGCCTGCAGTTCGAGCTGCTGAGCGAGGATGACCAGGGCGATCCCACCATGGCTGTCAACGCTTACAACGTGGAAATGGAAAAGGGCATGCAGATTCTGCTGGGCACCACGACTTCCGGCGCCTGCGCCGCTGTTGCTGACGTCGCCAACGAAGAGCGTGTCTTTGTTCTGACTCCCTCCGCTTCCAACCCTGTTGTCAACGAGGGTAAGGACAATGTCTATCAGGTCTGCTTCACCGACCCCAACCAGGGTGCTTCCTCCGCGCAGACCATTAAGAGCCTGGGTGTGGGCGAGAAGATCGCTGTCATCTGGAACAATGCCCAGGACTACTCCACCAGCATCTACCAGTCCTTCATGGCCAAGGCTCAGGAGATCGGCCTGGAGGTCGTTGCTGACTCCACTTTCTCCGATGACAGCAACGCCGACTTCTCCGTCCAGCTGCAGGCTGCCGCCAACGCCGGTGCCGACCTGGTCTTCCTGCCCATCTACTACACGCCCATCGTTGCCATTATGCAGCAGGCGGACGCTGCCGGCTATGACTTCAAGTTCTTCGGCGTTGACGGCATGGACGGCCTGCTGGCTGTGGAAGGCTTCAACACCGCTCTGGCAGAGGGCTCCTACATGCTGACCCCCTTTGATGCCAACAAGACCGATGATCTGACCTCCAATTTCGTGTCCACCTACGAGGCCAAGTACGGCGTGACTCCCAACCAGTTCGCCGCTGACGCTTACGATGCTATGTACATCTTCTACGCTGCCTGCCAGGATCTGGGCTTCACCTCTGAGACCTCCGCTCAGGATATCTGCGAGGCAATGATTCCCTGGATGCAGAGCTACACCTACACCGGCCTGACCGGCGAGGGCATGGTATGGACTGCTGACGGCTGCGTGAGCAAGGTCGCGACCGCTTACATCATCAAGGACGGCGTTTACGCCTCCGTTGGTTAATGCGGGCTTGACTTATTGACACCGTTCCCCTAAAATAAACCGGGCGGGTCCCGCTCCCATGAGAAAAGGATCCGCCCGGTTCCATACCGCTCCCGGGATGACAAGCCATGCTCACCCCCTATGGGAGTGACCGGGGCTTGTCACCTCGGAAAACACTGAAAGAAGAAAGGAAAACTGCTATGACAATGTTCTTGTCCAACCTGATCAGCGGGATCAGCCTGGGCAGTGTGTACGCGATCATTGCTCTTGGCTATACCATGGTGTACGGTATTGCCAAAATGCTGAACTTTGCTCACGGTGATGTGATTATGGTGGGCGCGTATATCTGCTTCTGCTGCCTGTATAATTTGGGGCTTCCTCCGGTGGTGGGTGTGCTGGCCTCCATGGCGGTGTGTACCCTGCTGGGTATTCTGATTGAGCGCCTGGCCTACAAGCCTCTGCGGCAGGCTACTTCTCTTGCCGTGCTGATCACAGCCATCGGTATGAGTTATTTCCTCCAGAATCTGGCTCAGATGATCTGGGGAGCCAATCCCAAGAGCTTCCAGACCGTGATCCCGGCGGGAAGCCTTACGCTCATGGGCGGCGAACTGAAAATCTCCTATGTATCCATGGTTACCATCGCCGCGTCCGTGGTTGTGATGGTGGCCCTTTCCCTGTTTGTAGGGCGCTCCAAGATGGGCCGCGCCATGCGCTGCGTGTCGGAGGATAAGGGAGCCGCGCAGCTCATGGGAGTGAACGTGGATATGACCATTTCCGTTACTTTTGCCATCGGTTCAGCCCTCGCCGCCATTGCGGGTGTGCTGATGTGCTCCGCCTATCCCACGCTGAAGCCAACCACCGGCGCCATGCCCGGTATCAAGGCCTTTACCGCCGCGGTTTTCGGCGGTATCGGCTCCATTCCCGGCGCTATGCTGGGCGGCATTTTGCTGGGTGTCATTGAGATTCTGGGCAGAGCCTATGTGTCCTCCGAGTTGGGAGACGCTTTCGTGTTTGCCGTGCTGATTCTTGTCCTGTTGATCAAGCCCACCGGATTGCTAGGCAAGAAAGTCCGCGAGAAGGTGTGAGGTGGCTGCCATGAAAAAGACGACTGTTACGAAATTTCTGCGGAAATTCTTTCCTTATATTCTTGTCATTGCCGCTTTCTTTATCTGCCAGTCTATGATCGCGGCAGGAACCATGCCCCGCACCACCAAATCCCTCCTGATTCCCGTTTGTGTGTACATCGTGATGGCGGTTTCCCTGAACCTGACCGTTGGTATTTCCGGTGAGCTGAGCCTTGGACACGCGGGCTTCATGTCCATCGGCGCGTTTACGGGCATTGTGATCGCTGCCTATACCCGGCAGGCGTTTGGTGTTCCGGAAACGGCTCAGTTGCTGCTCGCGATTCTGGCAGGCGGTATTATGGCGGGAATCATGGGTGTTCTGATCGGCATCCCCGTACTTAGACTGCAGGGCGACTATCTTGCCATCGTTACCCTTGCTTTCGGCGAGATCATTCGCAATGTGCTCAACTGCATCTACATTTCCCTTGACGGTACGGCGCTGCATTTTTCTTTCAACCGCCCGGATCTTCCCGGCAAGCTGCTTTTCCGGGGCCCTACCGGCGCGACGGGGGTCAGCCGGATCGCGACCTTTTCCGCAGGCTTCCTGCTTGTGCTGTTCACCCTGTTTGTGGTGATCAATCTGATCCATTCCCGCTCCGGGCGGGCGATCATGGCCGTTCGGGACAATAAAATCGCGGCGGAGGCCTGCGGACTGGATGTAACAAAGTACCGCATGATGGCCTTTGTTACCTCCGCGGCTTTGGCAGGTATGGGCGGTGCGCTTTTCGGCCTGAACTATTCTACGCTGGCGCCCTCGAACTTCTCTTTCAACGCGTCAATTCTGATCCTTGTGTATGTGGTCCTCGGCGGCATCGGCAATATTACAGGCTCCATTATTGCTGCTACGGTGCTGTATGTCCTGCCTGAGGAACTGCGCGCGTTCTCGGACTATCGGATGCTGGTCTACGCGGTAGTTCTGATCGCGGTTATGCTGCTGACCAATAACCAGTCCATTAAGAATTTCCTGGAAACAGTTCGGGAAAAAGGCCGTGAAAAGTCTGAAAAGAAAGGCGGTGAGGCTGCATGAGTGAGACTGTGAAACGAAAGTCCGATACGAAAATGGTTCCTTTCCCCTCCCGGGCGATTGTTCCCGAGCGGGATCTTGACAAGCGGCCTGTTTTGGAATGCAGCCATCTGGGGATTGATTTCGGCGGCCTGCGGGCAGTGGACGATTTCAATCTTACCATCGGCAAGACAGAGATTGCCGGTCTGATCGGACCCAACGGTGCCGGTAAAACCACCGTGTTCAACCTGCTCACCAAGGTATACCAGCCCACCACCGGCACCATCATGGTCAACGGCAAGGATACTGCCGGAATGAATACGGTTCAGGCAAATAAGTTGGGCCTTGCCCGTACGTTCCAGAACATTCGCTTGTTCAATCAGATGACCGTGGAGGACAATGTCCGCATCGGTCTGCACAATCAGATCACCTACGGCATGTTTTCGGGCATTCTTCGTCTGCCGCCCTATTGGTCCGGAGAGAAGAAGCAGCACGAAAAAGCCATGGATCTGCTGTCCATTTTCCACATGGAAAATCTGGCGGATGAAAAGGCAGGGAGCCTGCCTTACGGCGCCCAGCGCCGTCTCGAGATCGTCCGCGCCCTGGCTACCAACCCCAGCCTGCTGCTTCTTGACGAGCCTGCCGCCGGCATGAACCCCAAGGAGACGGAAGAACTGATGGACAATATCATAAGGATCCGTGACCAGTTCCAGATTGCGATCATGCTCATTGAGCACGATATGAATCTGGTTATGGGAATCTGTGAGGGTATCTGCGTTCTGAACTTCGGCAAGGTCATTGCCAAGGGAACGGCCAGTGAAATCCAGCAGAATCCCGAAGTGATCGAGGCCTATCTGGGCCGTCAGAGGGAGGACGAAGCATGAGTGAAAATAAGTGCCTTCTTCAGGTTGAGAATCTGAATGTGTATTATGGCTCCATCCATGCCATTAAGGGCGTTTCCTTTCAGGTCAATGAGGGGGAGATCGTAACTCTGATCGGTGCCAACGGCGCGGGAAAATCCACAACACTGAACACCATCGCGGGGCTGCTGAAGCCCAAGACAGGAAGCGTGACCTTTGAGGGTAAGTTGATTTCCGGTTTGCCTGCCAACAGGATCGTTCCTCTTGGCATGGCGCTATGTCCGGAGGGACGGCGGATTTTCCAGCATATGACGGTTCGGGAAAACCTGGAAATGGGCGGCTACAGCCGGCCCGGCAGCGAGATCGAAGATTCCATCGAGCAGGTTTTTCAGCGCTTTCCCCGCCTGAAAGAGCGCCGCAAACAGATTGCGGGCACCCTGTCCGGCGGTGAGCAGCAGATGCTGGCAATGTCCCGGGCCCTTATGAGTAAGCCGAAGCTCATGATGCTGGATGAGCCCTCCATGGGCCTTGCCCCCATCCTTGTGGATCAGATCTTCGATATTATCAAGGAACTGCATGCCTCCGGCACAACCATTCTTCTCGTGGAGCAGAATGCCCGGAAAGCGCTGCAGATCGCGGACCGTGCCTATGTTCTGGAAACCGGTTCCATAACCTTAAGCGGTACCGGCGCGGAGCTGGCAAGCTCCGAGGATGTGAAGAAAGCCTACCTGGGCGGTTGACCATTTCTTTGTTATTTCCCAATCACCCTCCGCATAGAATGGTGCGGGGGGTGATTGCTATGTGTCGGAGAAACTTCCTGCACGGCTGCTGTCTTGTGTGCTTCGGGCTGGGACTTCTGATAGGCCACTGGCTAAGCTCCTGGCTTCTGTGCGGCTGCGGCGGAATGGGGCTGGTGATTCTGGGCCTGATGATAATAAAGCGCCGGTGATCCGCTTGGGCATGCGCGGGAAAGAATTTTCCGGTTGAGGAGGATGGCATACCCTTGTCCCCGGACGCATACAATGCACCATCACAGTGGGAGAAGGAGTGAACCGCTATGGAGCTGGAATTTGAAAAGGAGAAGGTAGCCTATCTGGGAGATGCCGTGCGGGAGGTCCAGAATGTGGAAGCGACCCAGGAACTGAAGCTTCCGGACGGGCTTCCGGATGTGGGCAGGATCCTGGCCTCCTGGGGACAGGAGATTCTTCGCGGGAAAGAGTGGCGCATGGACAGCATCCTCCTTACAGGAGGCGTCATGGTCTGGGTTCTGTACGCTCCGGAAGAGGGCGGGTCTGCGCAGATTCTCAATACCTGGATCCCGTTCCAGATGAAGTGGGATCTTCCGGAGAATACCCAGGAGGGGCGGATTCGGACAAAGTGCCTGACCCGCTTTGTGGATGCCCGGTCCGTGTCCCCCCGGAAAGTTATGGTGCGCTGCGGTGTCGGAGCGCTGGCGGAGGCTTTGGTCCCCGGAGAGACGGAGTTTTCCCGTCCTGGAGAAGTTCCGGAGGGTGTTGAACTGCTGCGCTCCAAATATCCCGTTGTGCTGCCCAGGGAGGCAGGGGAAAAAGCGTTTTTCCTGGAGGAAGAACTGACCCCGGTGGGAGCGGAAAAGGTGCTCTATTATACGATGTCTCCGCAGATCCAGGAGCAGAAAGTTATGGGAAATAAGATCGCCTTTCGGGGTAACGGTAACCTGCATGTGCTTTACACGGGAGAGGATGGCGAGGTTTCTTCCCAGGATTTTCTTCTGCCATTTTCCCAGTTCGCGGAACTGGAGGGAAGCTATGGTACAGATGCCCAGGCGAACATAATCCCCGCCGTGACGGAGCTGGAGCTGGAACTGGACGACGAGGGCAAGCTCCGGCTGAAAGCAGGGCTGCTGGGTCAGTATGTTATTGAGGAACCGTCTGTGCTGGAAACCGTGGAGGATGCGTACAGCATCGGCAGGGATCTGAACATGGAGCGTGCAGAAGCCAACCTGCCTGCGGTTACCGACAGCAGAAGCGAGAATATCTTTGGAGAGCAGACGGTGAGTGCCCAGGGCGGCAGGGAAGTGGATACCCGGATCCTGCCGGATTTTCCCCGGCAGAGAAGAACGGAAAACGGTATGAATCTGGTTTTTCCCGGCTCTTTTCAGACGCTGTACTATGGGGAGGACGGCAGCCTTCAGTCCGCGGGGGGCAGATTTGAGACGGAACGGAATATCCGCGCCGATGAAGCTGCCCGGGTTGCCGCATTCCCGGAAAAGCCCGGTGATCCCCAGGTCAGCTTTGGAAACGGGTCGATGTCCTTCCGGGCAGAGATCCCTGTACGCATTACCTCGGAGTCGGGCAGGGGAACCCCCATGGTCATGGGTCTGGAGCTGGGAGAGGAACAAGCCCGGAATCCGGACCGACCATCCATCATTCTGCGCCGCAGCGACGGTACGCGGCTTTGGGATATTGCCAAGAAAGCCGGGTCAACGGTGGAAGCGATTCAAAAGGCAAATGCCCTGGAGGGGGAGCCGTCTTCCGGGCAGATGCTGCTGATTCCGGTTTTTTGATACTAGTTTTTCATAAAACGGTTTAATACCGTTTTATGAGACCGCTGTCAAGCGGTCAGCGGCATCGCCGCAAAAAACGTAGTCCATACATTTCTCGCCGCCACCGGCGGCCTGCGCAAAAAGCGCAGGATAAAATGGTATTAACCATTTTATCGAGAAATAGTATGAATCAGGGAAACTCTGAAAAAATCGTCTTCGGCTGATGGCGAATCTTCCGCCGCCAGTTCTTGCCGATTTAATTAGAGAAAGCGCCGTCCCGGGGGAGAACCGGGGCGGCGTTTTGGCAGAATGTCGCATATCAGGGGGGATCCTCTGCCTGCATACACTGTATCCAAAAGAGTGTGGTTCTTTCAAGGGGAATCTGTCGATAAGAAAAATACCATGGGAAGCGCTGCGCTGACCATCTCTGCTGTACATGCGAATCTTTCCCGGCGGCCTCCCGTATTTTGCGCAGAACTTCCCTTGTAACAGTTGACAAGAAGTGGTATAATACAAAAAGAATCATTCTAAACAGAAGGTGTAAATTATGACAAAAGTAGATATTTATTCCGGCTTTCTCGGCGCGGGCAAAACGACCCTGATTAAGAAGATGATCGCCGAGGGCTACAAGGGTCAGAAGCTGGTTCTCATCGAGAACGAGTTCGGCGAAATCGGCATTGACGGCGGCTTTTTGCAGGACGCGGGTATCAATATTACAGAAATGAACTCCGGCTGCATCTGCTGCTCTCTGGTTGGCGATTTTGGCGAGGCACTGAAGCGTGTCATTCGGGAATATGCCCCTGACCGGATCCTGATCGAGCCCTCCGGTGTGGGCAAGCTTTCCGATGTCATCGGCGCTGTAAACCGTGTCACCGGGGAAGATGTGACCTTGGGCTATACCGTTGCCGTTGCAGACGCCGGTAAGGTAAAAGTCTATATGAAGAATTTCGGTGAGTTCTACAACAATCAGGTGGAGACCGCTTCCACCATCATCCTGTCCCGCACCGATTCCATCCCCCAGGCCAAGCTGGACGCGGCGGTTAATCTGCTTCGGGAGCACAACAGTGTTGCCACGGTGGTCACCACGCCCTGGGATCAGCTCACCGGTGAGCAGCTTGTAGCGGCTATGGAGGGTAAGGCCTCCCTGGCTGCCGATCTTGCGAAGATGGAGCTGGAGCGGCTGGAAGCTGAGGAAGCCGAAGAAGAGCACCATCATCACCATGAGGATGGGGAGTGCTGCTGCCACCATCATGACGATGACGAGGAGCACGAGCATCATCACCATCATGATGATGACGATGACCACGAGCACCACCATCACCATGAGGACGGGGAGTGCTGCTGCCACCATCATGACGATGACGAGGAGCACGAGCATCATCACCATCATGATGATGACGATGACCACGAGCACCACCATCACCATGAGGACGGGGAGTGCTGCTGCCATCATCATGACGATGAGGACGGACATCATCACCATCACCATCATCATGCCGACGAGGTCTTCACCTCCTGGGGCGTGGAGACCGCAAGAAAGTTTGATTCTTCCGCCATCGAGGCCGCACTGAAGGCTCTGGATTCCGGGGAATACGGCATGATCCTCCGGGCCAAGGGTATCCTCCCTGCCAGCGACGGCACCTGGATCCACTTTGACTTTGTGCCGGAGGAGCACAATATCCGCACCGGTCCTGCCGATGTCACCGGAAAGCTCTGCGTCATCGGTTCCAAGCTGGATGAGTCCGGCATTGCGAAACTGTTTGGGGTGTAACCTATGGTTCAGATCCCTGTTTATTCCTTTACCGGATTCCTGGACTCCGGAAAGACAAAGTTTATCCAGGAAACCCTGGAAGATCCCCGTTTTAATGCCGGGGAGCGGACACTGGTCCTGATCTTTGAGGAGGGGGAGGAGGAATACGACCTCTCCACTTATCCCAGCAAGAATGTGTACCTGGAGGTCCTGGACCAGCAGACGGTTACCACCAAGGAGCTGTCCGCCCTGCAGAAAAAGTATAAGGCCCAGCGGGTCGTCGCGGAGCTCAACGGCATGCAGCAGGTGGGGGATCTGTATATGCGCTTCCCGGAGGAATGGGTCATTGCCCAGGAGGTCATGTTTGCCGATTCCACCACCATCATGGCCTACAATGCCAATATGCGCAATCTGGTCATGGATAAGCTGGTGGGTGCCCAGATGGTGGTTTTCAACCGGCTGACCCCCGGAGAAGACATTATGCCTTTCCACAAGCTTGCCAGGGCGGCGAACCGCCGGGTGGATATTCTCTACGATTACACCGACGGCTCCACCTCCTTTGACGAAATCGAGGATCCGCTGCCCTTTGACATCAACGCCCCGGTGATTCAGGTTAACGACGAGGACTATGCATTGTGGTACCGGGATGTGACCGAGGAGCCGGGGAAGTATGACGGGAAATCCGTGTGCTTCAAGGGCCAGGTTGCCATGCTTCGCCGGCAGAAAGAGGGCATGTTTGCCCCCGGCCGGTTTGTCATGACCTGCTGCGCCGCGGACATTCAGTTCTGCGGCATTCCCTGCCGGTATGCCGCGGCCCAGTCGTTGTCTCCCAAGGAGTGGGTCATGGTCACGGCGAAGATCACGGCGGAGAAGCATCCGCTCTATAAAGGAGAGATCGGCCCGGTGCTCACTGCCGTCAAGGTGGAGCGGGGCGCCCAGCCTGCCGACCCGGATGTGGCAACCTTTTAATGCGTAATTGAAGTTTGAAAGAAGGTGTACGGATGTACCAACCCCTGGCGGAAATCCTGCGTCCCAAAACTCTGGACGAAGTATACGGACAGGAGCATATTTTGGGTAAGGGCGCGGTGCTCCGCCGCCTGATCGAATCGGGGAAAATCCCCAACATGGTTTTCTACGGTCCCAGCGGCACAGGGAAAACCACGGTTGCCAACATCATTGCCGAGCAGACCAACCGGACCCTCTATAAGCTGAACGCAACCACAGCCTCCACGGCGGACATCCGGGAGATCGTATCCCAGCTGGATACCATGATGGCGCCCAATGGGGTGCTGCTGTACCTGGACGAGATCCAGTCCTTTAACAAAAAGCAGCAGCAGTCCCTCCTGGAACATATCGAGAACGGAAAAATCACTCTGATCGCCTCCACAACGGAAAATCCCTATTTTTATGTGTTCAATGCCATTCTCAGCCGGTCCACGGTATTCGAGTTCAAGCAGATCGATGCCGCTGCCGCGCTGAAGGCGGTAAAACGGGCGGTTTCCTATCTGGAGCAGAGGACAGGCTTGTGTGCCCGTCCGGAGGACGGCGCGTTGGAGTACATTGCCCAGGGCTGCGGCGGCGATATTCGCAAGGCCCTGAATGCGGTGGAGGTGCTTTTTTCCGCCGGAATACCGGAGGGGGATGTTCTGCCCCTGACCCTTGCCGATGCCAAAGCCGTCACCCAGAAAAGCGCATTGCGGGCAGACCGGGACGGGGACAATTATTATGACCTGCTCTCCGCCCTGCAGAAGTCCATTCGCGGCTCTGACCCGGATGCAGCCGTGCATTATCTTGCCCGGCTGCTGGAAGCGGGGCAGCTGCCCTCCGCCTGCCGCCGGCTTATGGTCATTGCGGCGGAGGATGTGGGGCTTGCTTACCCGCAGATTCTTCCCACCGTCAAGTCCTGCGTGGATATGGCCCTGATGCTGGGTATGCCCGAGGCCAGGATCCCTCTGGCGGATGCGGCTGTCCTTATGGCAACGTCCCCCAAATCCAATTCGGCGTATCTTGCCTATGATGCCGCGGCGGAGGATGTGCGCAGGGGAAAGGGAGGGGGTTTTCCCAGGCACCTGCAAAATGTCCATGCGGACACCTATACCATGGAACGGGAGCAGGGGTACCTGTACCCCCATGACTACCCCAACCATTGGGTGGCGCAGCAATATCTGCCGGATGGGCTGAAAGACGCAAAATACTATGTGTACGGCCCCAATAAACTGGAACAGGCGGCAAGGCAGTATTGGGACGCGGTCAAGGGGAAATGACCTATGCCGCAGAAAGGAAATGCCTATGGACATCCGGGTAAATGACATTCTCACCATGAAAAAGGCCCATCCCTGCGGGGAAAAGCGGTGGAAGGTTCTGCGAACCGGCGCGGATTTCCGCCTGCACTGCCTGGGCTGCGGGCATGAGCTGATGATCCCCCGGCAGAAGGCAGAAAAAAATATCCGCAGTGTGGAGCGGGAGGGAACGATTCTTCCCCCCGCTAACAAATAATCCGTCAGGTGTCACCGCCTGGCGGATTTTTCATGTACTTATCCGGCGGAATGGATACTCTCCCGGGGGAACTTGCGGCGGCTGCCTGGACGGTGTTAGACAGCATTTCCACGCTCTGCCTGGTATACTGGGGGTGAGCTTGGCCGAGGGGGGACTGCGGTTGGTGTATCTGGATCTTGTGATGGGGCTAAACTTCCTGGTTGACTATCTTCTGCTCGTGGCTTCCCAGCGGCTTTCAGGGTTCTCGGGGGACCGGAAGCGTCTTCTCGCTGCCGCGGCAGTGGGCGCGGTGTACAGCGGCGGGTGCTGCTTGCCGGGGTTTCGGTTCCTTGCGCAGCTGCACTGGCGGATCATCAGCCTGGTGCTCATCTGCGCCGTTGCCTTTGGGTGGAACAAAGGGGCATGGCGCAGGGGCGGTATTTTCCTGCTGCTGACCATGGCGCTGGGAGGTCTGGCTATGCAGCTGGAAAGAGGGAATATCCTGACGCTGCTGCTTGCGTCGGCTTCCCTTTGGATATTGACTGCGGCAGCTTTTGGCGGCAGGGTTGGAGGAAAGTGCTTTCTTCCTTTGGAGATTTCCGACGGTGAAAACACGCTTCATCTAACCGCCCTGATTGACTCCGGCAATACGCTCCGTGACCCTGTCAGCGGGGAAGAGGTCCTGGTTGTGGGGCCGGAGGAAGCCAAATGTCTTACGGGGTTGAGCCGGGAACAGCTCAGCGCGCCCATGGATACTCTGTCATTCCGGGCGGTTCCGGGACTGCGGCTCATCCCATACCGGGCGGTGGGCAGCAGCGGAATGCTTCTGGCGAAGCGCTTTCCCCGAGTCAGACTTGGAAACAGGACCGGCAGCGCTTTGGTTGCCTTTGCGCCCCACCATCTGGGAGACGGGACTTACCAGGCTCTTGCGGGTTCCCGGTAAAAAAGGATTTCCCATTTCAAAAAGGAGGCTATTGTATGGGTATCATTTGGCGGCTTCTGGTACGGCTGGGCATTGTTCGGGAGCGGGGGATTTATTACATCGGCGGCAGTGATGTGCTGCCTCCGCCGCTGAAAGGGGAGGAGGAGCGCAGCGCGCTGGAGGGACTGGAACGGGGGGACGAACAGGCTCGGCAGCGGCTTGTGGAGCACAACCTGCGGCTGGTGGTGTACATTGCCCGCAGGTTTGAAAATACCGGCACCAATCTGGAGGACCTGATCTCTATCGGCACCATCGGCCTTATGAAAGCCATCGGCACCTACCGGCTGGATAAAAATATCAAGCTTGCCACCTATGCTTCCCGGTGTATCGAAAACGAAATTCTGATGCACATTCGAAAAATCGCCGGTCAGAAAGCGGAGGTATCCCTGGATGAACCCATCAACATGGACTGCGACGGCAATGAGCTGCTTCTGTCTGACATCCTGGGAACGGATGCCGATGAAATCCAGCGCCCCCTGGAAGACGATGTGGACCTGTGTGTCCTGCGTCAGGCACTGGGGGAGCTGCCCGGACGGGAGCGGGAGATCGTACAGCTTCGTTTCGGCCTGGGCGGAGGACAGGAGCTGACCCAAAAAGAGGTTGCGGCAAAAATGGGCATTTCCCAATCCTATATTTCCCGCCTGGAAAAGCGGATCATGGGAAAACTGAAAAAAGAATTCCTGCGGCAGACAAGCTGCGCGTGAAAAAGCCCCTTGCAATGGGAAAACCGATATGTTATAATCGATATAGCTTTTTATCGATATAAAATATCTCAATAAAAAAGAGGGACGAAATGGAAGAGAAGAAAGTTTCCAAATCTGTGCTCAAGCGCCTGCCGGTATATCTTTCCTATCTGAAAAGTATTCCCGACCCCGTGCCTGAGAATATTTCCGCCACAACCCTTGCCAGCGCTCTGGGAATGGGGGAAGTCCAGGTCCGCAAGGACCTTGCCATTGTCTCCAACGGCGGCCGGCCCAAGATCGGCTACTGCCGGGAGAGCCTGATCGACGACATTGAGCAGTTCCTGGGTTACGACAATACCACCGTTGCGGTGCTCATCGGCGCCGGTAAGCTGGGGCAGGCTCTGATGGGCTACAGCGGCTTTGAGGAGTATGGACTGAATATCATGGCAGCTTTTGACCTGCACCCGGCCATCGAACGGACGGAGGAAGGAAAGCCTATTTACCCCGTGTCTGAGCTGGATCGGTTTTGCCGGCTTCATAAGGTGCTGATGGGCATTATCACGGTTCCTGCCAAGGGTGCCCAGGAGGCGGCGGACCGCCTGATCGCCGTGGGCGTGAAAGCAATCTGGAATTTTGCTCCCGTCCATCTGGATGTTCCCGAGGGAATCCTGGTGCAGAATGAGAATATGGCTACCTCCCTTGCGGTGCTGTCCGTCCATTTGCAGGCCCAGATCAAGGAAAAGAATAAAGAGTAAGCTTTATGCCACCGGCACTGCCGGTGGCATTCGCTTATAGCTTTGCGGAAAAATAAAATTTGAAAGCGACACTGGTAAGAGCGCAAAACATGACGCAGCCGAGGATCGTCAGTCCCACGGTCATGCTGAAATAGCCGGCGATGCACACCGCAGCCAGTCCGCCGATGAGAAATACCTGCATGGCGGTTCCCCGGGCGGTGGTATAAATTTTTTCGCTGCGCTCATCGTTGGACTTGACGTACAGTTTTTTGAGCAGCTTGTCGTCGCTCATTGCCCGCAGATTCCGCGCCAGGAAAAAGACCATAAGCAGCAGAATAGCCATAGCCGCACCCGCGCAGAAGCCCTGCCAGAAATCCTGCCAGTGTTCCCATGCCGCTGGCTTTGGAAGGGTAATGAGATTTCCGTCCATGGCAATCAACATGCAGAACATAGAAAGAATTCCGCAGCCGATGGCCATCATGGCGTTCTGCATTTTCAGTTTTTCACGATATTGTTCCATTTTTCATTCCTCCAGATCCGAAAAGTCAAAGACTTCCTCGATGGTCAGCCCGAAGACCCGGGCAATTTTGTAGGCAAGGGGCAGGGAAGCGGTATACTTACCCACCTCGATGGAGGTGATGGTCTGCCGGGTGGTACCTACCAGGTCGGCCAACTCCTCCTGAGACAGCTTGCGCGCTTTGCGAAGCTCACGGATGCGTGTTTTCATACAGAACTCCTTTTGCTGGAAAATGCTAAGTTAACTTTGCAAAAAGAGTATAGCATGCTTTGCAAAAAATGTCAAGTGTGCTTTGCGAAAATTTTAGACAAAGTTTTAGCCGGGAGCGTCCGCTCCCGGCTTTGCGATTAAACTTTGAAGCTGTCTTTCAGACTGACGGACCGGTTGAAAACCAGATGCTCCGGTGTGCAGTCCTTGCTGTCGGGGCAGAAGTAGCCCAGACGCATGAACTGATAGGAGGCGGGGGCTTTGGCGTTTGCCAGGGAGGCTTCTACCTTGCACCCGGTCAGCACCTCCAGGGAGTTGGGGTTCAGGCAGCTGAGAAAATCCTTTCCGGCGGCGTCGGGATCGGGATCGAGGAATAGATTGTCGTACTGCCGTACTTCAGCATCCCGGCAGGTTTCGGCATCCACCCAGTGGATGGTAGCGCCCTTGACTTTCCGGCCGTCGGCGGGATTGCCGCCCCGGCTTTCGGGATCGTAGGTGGCAAGAACCTCGGTGACATTGCCGTTTTCATCCCGCACGCAGCCGGTGCAGGTGATAAGGTAGGCGCCTTTCAGGCGGCACTCAGGCCCGTTGGGGTACAGGCGCTTGTACTTGGGAATGGGTTCGGGGAGGAAATCGTCGGCCTCGATCCACAGGTTCCGGGAGAACGTGACCTCCCGGGTGCCGGCATCGGGATCACCGGGATTGTTTTCCACCTGGAAGGTCTCGGACTGTCCCTCTGGATAGTTGGTGATGGTGAGCTTCACAGGCTTCAGCACCGCCATGACCCGCTGGGCGGTTTCATTCAGATCCTCCCGGAGGCAGTGCTCCAGGAACGCGTACTCAATGGTGTTGGGGGACTTGGCAACGCCTACCCGGTCACAGAAATTGCGGATGGAAGCGGGCGTGTAGCCCCGGCGGCGCAGGCCGCAGAGGGTGGGCATTCTGGGATCGTCCCAGCCGGAAACATAGCCGTTTTCCACAAGGGCGCGGAGCTTGCGCTTGCTCATGACCGTGTGGTCGATGCCCAGCCGGGCAAACTCGATCTGCCGGGGGTGGCAGGGGACGGAAACATTTTCCACCACCCAGTTGTATAGAGGCCGGTGGTTTTCAAACTCCAACGAGCACAGGGAATGTGTAATCCCCTCCAGGGCATCCTGAATGGGGTGGGCAAAGTCGTACATGGGGTAGATGCACCACTTGTCGCCCTGACGGTGATGGTGCATATGCCGGATGCGGTAGATAACGGGGTCGCGCATATTGAAGTTGCCGGAGGCCAGGTCGATCTTGGCCCGGAGGGTATAGCGGTTATCCTCAAATTCCCCGGCCCGCATCCGGGCGAACAGGTCCAGGCTCTCCTCAATGGGACGGTCCCGCCAGGGAGACTTGGCGGGGGTGTCCACATCCCCGCGGTATTCCTTAAACTGCTCGGGGGTCAGCTCGCAGACGTAGGCCAGGCCCTTTTTAATGAGCTCCACGGCGTATTCGTAGTCCTTTTCAAAGTAGTCGGAACCGTAGTAGAACCGGTCGCCCCAGTCAAAGCCCAGCCAATGAATATCCTCCTGGATGGCTTCGACGAACTCCACATCCTCCTTGGTAGGATTGGTGTCGTCCATCCGGAGGTTGCACAGGCCGCCGTATTTCTCGGCGGTGCCGAAATCGATGATCAGCGCCTTGCAGTGACCGATGTGCAGATAGCCGTTAGGCTCCGGCGGAAACCGGGTGTGGACTGTCTGTCCGGCAAACTGCCCGCCGGGGGCAATGTCCTCATCGATAAACGCGTGGATGAAATTCTTGCTCTGTGTAACCTCAGCCATAGATGAATACCTCTCTTTCATAACGGTTCCCATGTTTTTCAAAACAATGAGCCATTTTCTTTCTGGTAATTATACCCCAAATCTTTTTGCTTTGCAACAAGTATTCCGTCCATAATCGGCAGGTTCAGCCGGGGCGTATGTGTGTATTTTTCACAGGAAACGGAAAATATGAAGAATCGGAAAACAAATTAAGAAATCTTAAATTTTGTGGTTGTTATTTTGACCGGGATACGCTAAAATAGGGAATGATAAGCGCCGGCCCGTGTACCGGTGCGGAAAAGAAGGAGGCTTTGTTTTGACGGACATGAAATATAAAAGAATTCTGTTAAAGGTCAGCGGTGAGGCCCTTGCGGGGGACGGACACCGGGGCCTGGATTTTAATGTGATCCATGAGGTCTGTGAAGCGATCCGGCAGTGCCGGGATCTGGGGGTCCAGGTTGGGCTTGTGATCGGCGGCGGCAATTTTTGGCGGGGCGTTAAAGACGGCGCGGATAAGATGCAGCGCTCCCATGGGGATGCCATGGGTATGCTGGCTACCGTTATGAATTCCATTGCTGTGGCGGACGCTTTGGAGCACCATGGTGTTGAGGCCCGGGTGCTGTCTGCTGTGGAAATGAATAAATTTGCGGAGTATTTTACCCGGGATGCTGCCGACCGTTATCTGAACGAGGGTAAGGTGGTCATCTTCGCCGCCGGTACAGGCAATCCCTATTTCTCCACGGATACCGGTGCCGTGCTCCGGGGTGTGGAAATCGAGGCGGACGCCATTCTCATGGCAAAGAATGTGGACGGCATTTATTCCGCCGATCCCAATGTGGATCCCACGGCTGTGAAATTTGATACCCTTACCTATGACGAGGTGCTGGCCCGTCACCTGAAAGCCACGGATACCACGGCTATGACCCTTGCAATGGACAACCACATGACCCTTGTCTGCTTCGCTCTTAAGGATCCTGCGAACATTGTTCGGGTGGTCCGGGGCGAGAAAATAGGAACGATCGTGAAGGAGGATTAAGCGATGAACGTGGATTTTAAGGAATTCAAAAGAAAAATGGACAGAACCATGGAGCACCTGGGCGAGGAGTTTAACTCCGTCCGTGCCGGGCGCGCCAACCCCAAGGTTCTGGACCGGATCACGGTATCGTACTACGGAAGTGAGACGCCGCTGAACGGTGTAGCGTCCATTTCCTCTCCCGATGCCCGTACTCTTGTGGTACAACCCTGGGACACCAAGCTTCTGAAAGATATTCAGAAAGCGATCCAGGTTTCCGACCTGGGCATCAACCCGCAGAACGACGGGCGGGTGATTCGTCTGGTATTTCCGCAGCTCACGGAGGAGCGCCGCCGGGACCTGATCAAGCAGGTGCGCAAATATGCTGAGGATGCCAAGGTCGCCATGCGTAATATCCGCCGGGACGGCATGGACTATGTGAAGAAGCTGAAAAAGAACGGGGACATTACGGAGGACGACCAGAAGAAAGCGGAAAAGGATCTGCAGGATCTGCTGGATCAGTATATCAAGAAAGTGGATTCCGAGCTTGCGGCCAAGGAAAAGGAACTGATGGCTATCTGATCCCTTACTGGGAAACCATGTTCTGCAAAGCGGTGCGAAGAATCTCCGATTACCGGGATTCTTCGCTTCGCTTGCAGTGACAAATGAATGAAAAAGAGGTGCGCGTATGGCGCTTGCCGATACACAGACGGTTTCCGTACCAAAGCACATTGCCATTATTATGGACGGCAACGGCCGCTGGGCAAAGAAGCGGGGCCTGCCCCGCACTGCCGGTCACGCTGCCGGTGCGGAAACTTTCCGGCGCATCGCCAATTATTGCCGTCGGCTGGGCGTGCGGTATCTGACGGTGTATGCCTTTTCAACCGAAAACTGGAAGCGTTCTTCTGAGGAAGTGGCGGGGATCATGAAGCTCCTGCGTCGTTACCTGGAGGAAGCTTTGACTGATATGGATAAGAACCGGGTCTGCTTTCGGTTCTTTGGGGACCTGTCCCGCCTCAGCCCGGAGCTGCAGGCGCTGTGCCGGGAGGCGGAGCGGGAATCCACCGATTACGATGTGCAAGTTAATTTCTGCCTGAACTACGGCGGAAGAGATGAGATCCTCCGGGCGGCAAAGCTCTATGCTGCCGATCTGGCTGCGGGAAAAGCAGACCCGAACCTGACGGAGGAAGGCTTTTCGAGATACCTGTATTCTGCTGGGATTCCGGACCCGGAGCTGATTATCCGTCCCTCCGGGGAGATGCGCACCAGCAATTTCCTGCTGTGGCAGTCGGCTTATTCGGAGTATGTTTTTATGGATGTCCTGTGGCCCGATTTCCGGGAACAGGACCTGGATCGCGCTATCGCGGAATATACCCGGCGTAACCGCCGTTTTGGAGGGACATAGAGAAAATGAAAACAAGAGTCATTGCCGCTGTCATACTGGTGCCTGTACTGTTTGCGATCGTGCTTGCAGCGCCGAAGATCGTGTTTGCCGTTGTTTTCGGTCTGCTGCTTGCTCTGGGCGCCTACGAGCTGCTTTACCGTACCGGACTTGTGGTACATATCCGTCTGGTGATCTACTCCGCTTTGATGGCCTTTGGCTTCGCAATGTGGAGCTATTTCGGCGCGGTGGAGAGCTATGCGCTGATCGGTGTGCTGGTTTTTTGGATCCTGCTCTTTTCCGAGATGATGGCCGACCATGTAAAGGTCAGTGTGGAGATGCTGGGCCTTTGCTTCCTGGGCGGCTGTGTTGTCCCGTATCTTCTCAGCGCCCTGATCCGGATCCTGAATATGACCACCGGACGGTTTATGATCCTTGTTCCTTTCGTTGTTGCGTTTCTCTCCGATGCCGGGGCATATTTTGTGGGACTGCGGTTCGGCAAGCATAAGCTGGCGCCTGTTGTCAGCCCCCATAAAACCATCGAGGGTGTGATTGGCGGCGTTGCTTCCGCTGTTATTGGCATGGTTCTGTATGCCCTGATCCTGGATCTGGCGTTTTCATTCCGGGTCAACTACGGCTACGCGGTGCTTTACGGTCTGCTTGGCTCCGCGATGGGGGTGTTCGGCGACCTGAGCTACTCTGTAATCAAGCGCCAGACCGGCATTAAGGATTACGGCTATCTGATTCCCGGTCACGGCGGCTTCCTGGACCGTTTCGATTCGATCACAACTGTTGCTCCGCTGATGGAGGCGCTGATTCTTTTGCTGCCCATGGCGGTATAATGAGAGGAAATCCATGGTAAAATGTGTTAGTATCCTGGGGTCCACCGGCTCCATTGGCCGGCAGACGCTGGATGTTGTTTCCCACCTGCCCGGGGTCCGGGTGGGGGCGCTGACTGCCGGGAAGAGCGTGGAGCGTATGGAGGAGCAGTGCCGGGCTTTCCTGCCGGAGCTTGCCGTAATGGCGACTTGGGATACTGCCCAGGCCCTGGCAGACCGGATTCAGGATCTTCCCATCCGGGTATCTTACGGCGAGGCGGGGCTGATGGAAGCCGCCGCCCTCGGAAGCGCGGACTGCGTCATAACCGCTGTGGTGGGCATGGTGGGACTGAAGCCCACCCTGGCTGCCATCCGGTCCGGAAAGCGGATCGGCCTTGCCAATAAGGAGACCCTGGTCTGCGCCGGAGAGCTCGTCATGGCGGAAGCGGAAAAGTACGGCGCCGAAATCATTCCCGTGGATTCGGAGCACTCCGCGATCTTCCAGTGCCTAATGGGCTGTGCTGACCGCAGGGAAGTAAAGCGGCTGCTTCTGACCTGCTCCGGCGGGCCCTTTTTCGGCATGCCCCGGGAAGCCCTGAAAAATGTTACCAAAGCCGATGCCCTGCGCCATCCCACCTGGAAAATGGGGCCCAAGATCACGGTTGACTGCGCAACCCTGATGAACAAGGGGTTGGAGGTCATTGAAGCTATGCGGTTGTACCGGCTTCCGGCACAGAAAGTGGATGTGCTGATCCACCGGCAGAGCATTGTCCACAGCCTGGTGGAATTTACCGACGGTGCCGTCATGGCCCAGCTGGGGGTGCCGGATATGCGCCTGCCTATTCAGCTTGCCCTGACGTTTCCTGTAAGAACTTCCTGTCCAGTGGAGCCGTTGGACCTGACCGCCTGTCCGCCCCTGACATTTCAAAAGCCGGACACGGAGAATTTCCCCTGCCTTGCCCTGGCCCGGGACTGCGCCGTGGCAGGCGGCACCGCTTGTCCTGTGATGAACGCCGCCAACGAGGAGGCTGTGGGGCTGTTTTTGGAGGACAGGATCGGCTTTTATGACATCTATCGTTTGGTCGCCGGCGCGGTGGACCGGGTCCCCTTTGTGAAAGAACCCACCCTGGAGCAGATCCTGGATGCCGACCGGCAGGCAAGAGCGGCAGTTTGGGAATCCGCGGAGCGTTTTGCGTGAAAAATTTTTAAGCATTATCTGATTTTTGAGGCAAATCTATGAGCATTATTTTTGCGATTATCCTTTTCAGCTTTCTGATCTTTATCCATGAGCTGGGGCACTTCGCTTTTGCCAAAGCCTTTGGCGTTCAGGTGAACGAATTCTCCCTGTTTATGGGCCCGGCCATCTGGAAGAAGCAGCGGGGGGAGACCCTGTACGCCATCCGCTGCATCCCTATTGGCGGTTACTGTGCCATGGAGGGAGAGGAGGGGGAAAGCGACAATCCCCGCGCCTTTTCCAATGCCGCCTGGTGGAAACGGTTCATCATTCTTGTGGCGGGGGCCGCTATGAATTTTATCACCGGCGTCGTGATGATCGGTATTTTCCTGGCGCCGAACAAAAACTATATTCTTCCCCAGGTCAGTGCGGTGGAAGAAAACTGCGCCTTTGCGGACTATATCCAGCCCGGTGATACGATTGTGGAGCTGGACGGGGAGAAAATCTATGTAAATTCCGATTTTTCCCTGCTCATGTCCCTGAACGCCGGTGACATCCATGATCTTACCATCCGCCGGGATGGGGAGATCATGGAATATAAAAATATTAACATGGAAATGCGGGAATTTCCCGACGATGACGGCAATCCGGTTCTGCGCTACGGCTTCAGCTTCTCCCTGGCGGAGAGCACCCCCAGGCTGTGGGCAAAAACAACCTGGAAAACCAGCGTGGATACTGTCCGCTTGGTTCGCTTGAGCCTGAAAATGCTCTTTACCGGCCAGGCAGGACTGCGGGATGTGACCGGCCCTGTTGGGATCGTACAGCAGATGTCTAATGTGGCCGAGGCCTCCGGCAGCGCGTGGTACGCGTTCCTGAATCTACTGTATTTCGGCGGCTTCATTGCCATCAACCTGGCTGTCATGAACCTGCTGCCCATTCCTGCCCTGGACGGCGGACGGGTGGTTGGCCTGCTGCTGACCACCGCTGTGGAGGGCATCACCCGAAAAAAGGTGAATCCCAATGTGGAGGGCTATATCCATGGCGTGGGTATGCTTTTGCTGCTGGCGCTCATGGCAGTTATCATGTTCAAGGATATTTTCTTTATTGTAAAGGGATGATTTACGGGTGACAAGGAAAATCATGGTAGGCTCCGTCCCCGTGGGCGGGGGAGCTCCGGTATCCATTCAATCCATGCTGAATACCCGGACTACCGATGTGGAAGGAAGTCTGAAGCAGCTTCGTGCTTTGGCTGCCGCCGGATGTCAGATCGCCCGCCTGGCGGTGCCGGACCGGGAAGCTGCCGCGGGGTTTGCCGAGATCGTAAAGGAAAGCCCCCTGCCCCTGGTTGCGGACATTCACTTTGATTACCGGCTTGCCATTCTGGCAGCGGAGGCCGGCGCGGCCAAGATCCGGATCAACCCCGGCAATATCGGCGGGGAGGACCGGGTAAAGGCTGTTGTGGATGTGTGTAAAGACCGGCACATTCCCATTCGGATCGGGGTCAACGGCGGAAGTCTCGATAAAAAACTTCTGGAAAAGTATGGCCATCCCACGGCGGAGGCCCTGGTGGAAAGCGCGTTCCAGCACCTGGAGCTGCTGGAAAAGCAGGGCTTCTATGATACCTGTGTGTCCATGAAGTCCTCCACGGTTCCCACCATGGTGGCTGCCGCGCGGCTTTTCCGCAGCAAATGCGACTATCCTCTCCACATCGGCGTGACGGAGACCGGCCCCGTGCGGCAGGGGCTTATCAAATCCGCCATGGGTATCGGTGCCCTGTTGCTGGACGGAATCGGCGATACCCTGCGGGTGAGTCTGACGGATGACCCTGTGCAGGAGGTCTATGCTGCCCGGGATATTCTGAAAGCCGCTGGACTGCGTCGGGACGGGGTGAATATCATCTCCTGTCCCACCTGCGGCAGGACCCGGATCGACCTGATCGGCCTTGTAAACCGGGTAGACGAGGCGCTGAAAGACTGCAAAAAGCCCATTACCGTTGCGGTCATGGGCTGCGTGGTTAACGGACCCGGCGAGGCCCGGGAGGCGGACATCGGCATTGCAGGCGGCGATGGCTGCGGCCTGATCTTTGAAAAGGGCCAGGCAGTGGAAAAGCTTCCTTACGACGAGCTGCTTCCCGCCCTGCTGAAACGGATTGACGAGTTGGACATATAAAGCCGGATTTGGGAAATGGGTTATCGGATTTCCCTGCTGACCCGATAACCCTCCATCCTGATTCCCTGCCGTGCATTCTAAAAGAGAAAGATTATGGATAAAACAGTTTCGATTTTGGATATGTTTTCGGATTATACGCCGCCTGAGGAGCTGCAAGCAGCCCTTTCTCAGGCGGCGATTGACGGTGCCGATCTGGACCCGGAAAGCCGAAGCGTGCATGTGTTTGCCCATTCCGAGAACTATATCCCCAAGCGTTTTCTGGACCGGGCATCCAGGGAATTTGCGTCGGCCTACGGACTGCGCAAGGTGGAGCTGACTGTGACCCATCCGGCATCGGAGCTTGCAAAATGTGAGCCGGAGGAACTGATGGGCCTATTTGTCAGCCTGGATTCCATGACCCGGGGATCCCTTGCGGGCGCCAGGTGGAGCTGGGAGGGAACGAATCTGACCATTCAGCTTGCCGCAAACGGCAAAGACGCGCTGGAAGAGCTGATCCCCCAGGTGAAGCGGAGCCTTTTGGACCGCTTTGGCGTGGAAGTTGCGATTCAGGTGGAGGCGGGAACCAGTCTGGAGGGTAAGGCTCTCTTTGATGCCCTGGACTCCATGCGGGACCGGATGATGGAGAAGCTGCCTGCCCAGGCCGCTGCGGAACCGGAGCGCCCCAAGCCGCAGACCCAGGATGCGGAAACCATCTACGGAAAACCTTTCCGGGGAACGGCTGTGCCCATGGAAAAACTGACCCTGGATATGGGCACGGTGATTGTAGAGGGAAAAATATTTGCTGTTGACCATAAGGAACTGACCAAGCGGAATGCCTGGGTGGTAAAGTTCGATATGACGGACAACACCGGCTCCATTCGTGTCAGTCGGTTTATGGAGGCCAAGGAGGCCAAGCCCATTCTGGAGCATATTCAGGTGGGCACTGTCCTGCGGATTCAAGGAAAGCTGACGGAGGACCGTTTTGAAAACGAAATGGTTCTCAGACCCTACGCCATCGCCCCCGGCTCCATGCCCAAACGTAAGGATCTGGCAACCGGAGAAAAGCGGGTGGAGCTGCACCTGCATACCACCATGAGCAACATGGATGCCCTGACGGATACCGCTGCCGCGGTGAAGCAGGCGGCTGCCTGGGGGCATAAGGCCATCGCCATCACGGACCACGGTGTGGCCCAGTCGTTCCCCGATGCCATGAAAGCCGCGTCCAAGGCAAAGGTTGCGGGCACGGATCAGAATATCAAGATCCTCTATGGCTGCGAGGGATATTATGTAAACGATGTGGATGACCGGATCGTGGTTCACGGCGACAGGGAAATGACCTTTGACCAGCCATATGTGGCCTTTGACCTGGAAACGACCGGTCTCAGCGCCCGGACGGACCGGATCATTGAGATCGGCGCGGTTCTCATGCGGGGCGGGGAAGAAATTGACCGCTTCCAGACCTTTGTGGACCCGGAGCGTTCTCTGGATCCGAAAATCGTAGAGCTCACCGGCATTTCTGACAGTATGCTGGTGGGGGCTCCGAAGATCGAAGAGGTTCTTCCCAAATTCCTGGAATTCGTGGGAGACCGGGTTCTGGTGGCCCATAATTCCGATTTTGACACCGGCTTTATCCGCGGGGAGTGCAAGCGGCAGGGCTTAGACTATACGCTGACCGCGGCGGATACGCTGATCCTTTCCCAGAATCTCCTGCCCCAGCTGAGTAAATTCAAGCTGGATATTGTGTCCAAAGCCCTGGAGCTGCCGGACTTCAATCATCACCGGGCGGCGGACGATGCCAAAACCTGCGGCCTTATCATGCACCGGCTGATGAAAAAGCTGGAGGAGGAGCAGGATATTCATTCCCTCCAGGCCATCAATCCTGGCATGATCGCTCTGCGTTCCAAGGGACGCATTGGGGACCGGCATGCCCGGCATATTATCCTGTTTGCGAAAAATCAGGTCGGCCTGCGGAACCTCTACCACCTGATTTCCGACTCCAACCTGAAATACTTCAAGCGGGTGCCCCGGATTCCCAAGTCCGAGCTGCTGGACAAGCGGGAGGGCCTGATTATCGGCTCCGCCTGTGAGGCCGGGGAGCTGTTCCAGGCGATTGTGGAGGGTAAAAGCGAGGATGAACTCCGGCGGCTTGCCTCGTTCTATGACTTCCTGGAGATCCAGCCCCTGGCGAATAACCGCTTCATGCTGGAAAAAGGTATTGTCAAAACGGAGGAGGAGCTGCGGGAATTTAACCGTACTGTAGTCCGTCTGGGGCAGGTGCTTCATAAGCCTGTGGTTGCCACGGGGGATGTCCACTTCCTGAATCCTGAGGACGAGATCTTCCGCCATATTCTCCTGGCCACCAAGGGCTTTGAGGACGCGGACCGTCCCAATCCCCTGTATTTCCGCACGACGGATGAAATGCTGGCGGAATTTGCCTATCTTGGCGAGGAAAAGGCCCATGAGGTGGTTGTGGAGAATCCCAATCTGATTGCGGATATGTGTGAAAGCCTGCGCCCTGTTCCCCATAACCTTTTTGCGCCTAAAATCGAAAACTCTGTGGAGGACCTGAAAAACCTGGTGTATACCAAATTCAACCGCCTCTACGGGGACAATCCGCCGGAGTCTTTCCGCAAGCGTGTGGAGACGGAGCTCCATGACATCATTTCCTGCCATTACGATGTAATCTATATGTCCGCCCAGAAGCTGGTGCAGAACTCCCTGGAGCATGGCTATCTGGTGGGCTCCCGTGGTTCTGTGGGTTCCTCCATTGTCGCCTATATGTCCGGCATTACGGAAGTGAATTCTTTCCCGCCCCACTACCGCTGCCCCAATCCGGCCTGCAAGTATACGGAGCTGGATGTGCCCGCGGGCTATAACTGCGGCGCGGACCTGCCGGACGCGGTGTGCCCCAAATGCGGCACGAAAATGGAAAAGGACGGGTTCAATATTCCTTTTGAGACTTTCCTGGGCTTCGGCGGTGACAAGGTGCCGGATATTGACCTGAACTTCTCCGGTGAATATCAGGCAAGAGCCCACGCCTATTGTATCGAAATGTTCGGGAAATCCCATGTGTTCCGGGCAGGTACCATTGGTACGGTGGCGGAAAAGACGGCGTTCGGCTACGTCAAGAAATATCTTGCCGAGCGGGGAAAAACTGCCGGTAAGGCAGAGGAAGCCCGTCTTGCGGCGGGCTGTGTAGGTGTGCGCCGGACCACGGGCCAGCATCCCGGAGGACTGGTGGTTATTCCCCAGGAGAACGAGATTTGGGATTTCTGCCCGGTGCAGCACCCGGCGGACGATCCCAACGCCGACCAGATCACCACCCATTTTGAATACCACTCCATGGAGGAAAACCTGCTGAAGCTGGATATGCTGGGCCACGATGACCCCACCATGATCCGGATGATGGAGGATCTTACCGGCGTGGACGCCAAGACGATCCCCCTGGACGATAAGGACACCATGTCCATTTTTACCTCCTCCAAGGTGCTTGGCTACGAGGATGATAAAATCCTGGGCCCCACCGGCGCCGTTGCCATCCCGGAGTTCAATACCCGCTTCACCCGGGGCATGCTGATGGATACCATGCCCACCCGGTTTGATACGCTGGTGCGGCTGTCCGGCTTCTCCCACGGCACCGATGTGTGGCTGGGCAACGCCAAGGACCTGATCACCTCCAAGACCGCCACGGTCGACTCCACGATCGGGTGCCGGGACGACATTATGATCTACCTGATCTCCTGCGGCATGCCGGAAAAGCGTTCTTTCAAGATCATGGAGGCCGTCCGAAAGGGCAGAGGCCTGCCGGAGGGCGCGGAGGAGGAAATGAAAGCGGCGGGTGTTCCGGAATGGTATATTGGCTCCTGTAAAAAGATCAAGTACCTGTTTCCCAAGGCCCATGCCGTAGCCTACGTTATGATGGCTTTCCGGATCGCTTGGTTTAAGGTCCATCATCCTCTGCCGTTCTACGCAGCCTACTTTTACCGCCGCAGCCAGAAAGGCGGCTTTGACGCGGTGCTGATGACCCACGGCATGGAGGCGGTGGTAGCCAATATCGACGCCATTGAGGGAAACGAAAACGCCACGGATAAGGACGAGGATCTTCTGACCACCCTGGAGGTTGCCTATGAGTATTACCTCCGAGGCTTCGAGTTCCTGCCCATTGACCTCTATAAAAGCGATGCCACCCATTTCGTGGTTGAGGACGGAAAGCTTCGGCCGCCGTTCGTCGCTATTTCCGGCCTGGGCGAGAATGCAGCCCGGGACCTGGTAAGCGGCCGGGAGGGCAAGCAGTTTATCTCCGTGGAGGAGGTTGCCGCCGCCTGTCCCAAGGTATCCAAGACCCACATTCAGATGCTCCGGGACGCGGGCGCTTTCGGAAGTCTGCCGGACACCAGTCAGATCAGCTTCTTCTGAGGGAGGAAAGAAAATGCGGCTTTTTTGCGATGAGACGGTCACGACTGTCGTCACCATGGAGCACATGGTGAAAAATGATTTTTTCCTCCGGCTGATAGAGATCATTCCGGAGCCTGGGGAGGTTCTGACGGAGCTTTCTTTCCGACTGTATGCCGGACAGGAGCTGTGCTGCGAACGGTCCTATGACCGGACTCAGGTGGAATCAAAGCTGGAATACGCCCGGCAGGAGCTGGCGAGGTATCACCCTGCCAGTATGATACGGATCCTCGGCAGGCAGACAGTGCCGGAGTTCGCCGTTATGCACGAGTATTTCAGTGTATTTACCCCCAAACAGGTGAATGTATGCGAGATCGTTTTGAAAAGCAATCTAACGGTTCGGCGAAAGCGGTTGGCGCTGCGGGAATACAAAAGCGAAAATACCTATGTCTTCCCCATGAAAGGGATCTATCTGGTCAGCGACACCTATCCATCCATTAATTCCCATCGCTGGTGCCGCAACAGTGAATTTGCCATGGACATCGGCGCGTTTTCTGAGGACCTGTCCCGGAATATAACCGAGGGCAGGGAGGTATATGCTGCCTGTGAAGGAACGGTTGTTGAAACCTTTGACGGTTTGCCGGACAGTGACGACAATACGGACTTTGAACAAATCCAGCGGCAGTATGGGGAGCATGCCCGCATTGACGGAAACCATGTGCTGATACGTCACAGCGGCGGTGAATTCACGCTGTATTCCCACCTGCAAAAGGACAGCGTCCGTGTCCGGCCTGGCGACAGGGTACAGACGCTGACACCCATTGGAAAGGCTGGCAGCAGCGGAAGCAGCACGGTGCCGCATCTGCACTTTCACGCCATGTTGGAAGGTATTCACGGTCCGGGTATTCCCGTTCGTTTTTCAAACCTGGTGTCCTTTTTCGGAGAGCCCTGCACTTTGGATGAGACCACCAACCTCGTCCGGGCGCTTTGACGCAAAAACACGCGGATTCCCCTGCAAAAAAGGACCGCGTGTTTTCTGCTTATTTGGCGTGGGGCGAGCTGCTGCAGCCTGATTTCTTCTCGCCGCCCCGAGTTCCTGCTTTCTTTCTCTTGCAAATTTCCGACGCATATGGTACAATGTTTATATAATTTTCACAAAAGGAGGATTTCTATGCAGGATATAGGTATGCAGTTTCACATCCGCTGCGTGAAAGGGGATGTGGGACGCTATGTATTTTTGCCCGGAGATCCCGGGCGCTGTGAAGCAATTGCCAGCTACTTTGACGATCCTGTCCATGTCTCCCGGAACCGGGAGTACAATATCTATACGGGAACGCTGCTTGGCGAAAAGGTAAGCGTCTGCTCTACCGGCATTGGCGGGCCATCCGCTTCCATTGCCATGGAGGAGCTTGTTGCCATCGGTGCGGATACCTTTATCCGTGTGGGAACCTGCGGCGGCATTGCGCTGGATGTGCAGCCGGGGGATGTGGTGGTTGCCACCGGCGCGGTCCGCTTTGAGCACACCTCTTTGGAATATGCTCCCATCGAGTTTCCGGCGGTTCCGGATTTCGGTATAGCCACCGCGCTGAAAGCGGCGGGGGAGGACTTGGGCTACCGGGTCCATACCGGCGTTGTGCAGTGCAAGGATTCTTTCTACGGACAGCACAGCCCGGAAAAGTCTCCGGTGTATTACGAGCTGCTGCAGAAATGGGAAAGCTGGAAGCGTCTGGGCGTAAAGGCCAGCGAGATGGAGTCGGCGGCCCTGTTTGTGGTTGCCAGCGCCCTGGGGGTCCGGTGCGGAAGCTGTTTCCATGTGGTGTGGAACCAGGAGCGGGAAAAGGCCGGGCTCTACATGCCCATGACGGAGGATACATCCGGCGCCGTCAAAGTTGGGATTGAAGCCATGAAGCGGCTGATCCGGCAGGACCAAAACCGTGATAAAGCCTGATTTGTACATAATATCCTCCGGGATTGCCATTTCCGGCAATTGATTTTCTGATCGGAAATCGTTATAATTATTTACAAATGGGCTGTTTTCGGATGGCCAGGAAAAATGAGGGAGGATTCTTTCTATGAACGAGATGCAGAAAAAGATCAGCGAAGTCGGCGTTGTGCCGGTCATTAAGCTGACGGATCCCCAGCGTGACGCGGCGCCTCTTTCCGATGCCCTGTGCGCCGGAGGTGTTCCCATCGCGGAGGTCACTTTCCGTGCCGCCGGTGCGGACGAAGCCATCCGCATCATGAAGGAGCGTCATCCTGAAATGCTGGTGGGTGCCGGTACGGTGCTGACCACCGAGCAGGTGGACCGGACCATTGCCGCCGGCGGTATGTTTATTGTTACCCCCGGTCTGGATGTGGACCTGGTTAAGTACTGCCAGGAGAAAGGCATCCTGTGCTTCCCCGGCTGCACCACTCCCACCGATTACCACGCGGCCTATAAGCTGGGCCTGGAGGTCCTGAAATTCTTCCCCGCGGAGCAGTCCGGCGGCCTTGCCAAGATCAAGGCCATGTCCGCTCCTTTCCCGATGTTTAAGGTCATGCCCACCGGCGGTGTCAACCTGAAGAATCTGGCTGAGTATTCCGCCAGCCCCATCATTGCCGCCTGCGGCGGCAGCTACATGTGCCCGGACAAGCTGATTCAGGCCGGTGCCTGGGACGAGATCACGGAACTGTGCCGCAAGAGCGTTGAAATTGTTAAGGAGGCCAGAAATAAATGAGCAGAGTTGTTACCTTTGGTGAGCTGATGCTTCGTCTTCAGCCCTATAACTACGAGCGTTTTGTCCAGTGCGACCATGTAGAATTTACCTTTGGCGGCGGTGAAGCCAACGTTGCCGTGTCTCTGGCAAATTACGGTATGGATGCCGCCTATGTGACCAAGCTTCCTGCCCATGCCATTGGTCAGGCTGCAGTCAACTCTCTGCGCCGCTACGGTGTGGATACCTCCCTGATTGTCCGGGGCGGCGACCGTGTGGGTATTTACTTCAATGAAAAGGGTGCTTCCCAGCGGGGCAGCGTCTGCATCTATGACCGTGCCCATTCCGCCATCCAGGAGGCTGCTCCCACGGACTTTGACTGGGATAAGATCTTTGCCGGTGCCGATTGGTTCCACTTTACCGGTATTACTCCGGCTCTGGGCCCCAACGTCATTCAGATGTGCAAGGATGCCTGTGTGGCTGCCAAGGCCCATGGCTGCAAGATCTCCTGCGACCTGAACTACCGTGGCAAGCTCTGGACCCGTGCCCAGGCCCGGGAAGCCATGACCGAGCTGTGCCAGTATGTGGATGTGTGCATCTCCAATGAGGAGGACGCCAAGGATGTGTTCGGAATTGAGGCCGAGGCTACGGATATTTACGGCGGCACCCTGAACCACGAGGGCTACAAGTCCGTTGCCAAGCAGCTTGCGGAAAAGTTTGGCTTTGAGATGGTGGCAATCACCCTGCGGGAGAGCCACTCCGCCTTTGATAACGGCTGGAGCGCCATGCTCTACAATGTGGCCAAGGACGAGTACTGCTTCTCCAAGAAGTACGATCTGCATATCATTGACCGTGTTGGCGGCGGCGACAGCTTTGGCGGCGGCCTGATCTACTCTTTGCTCTCCGGTAAGGATACCCAGGCGGCTGTGGAATTCGCGGTGGCTGCTTCCGCGCTGAAGCACTCCATCGAGGGTGACTACAATATGGTCACCGTAGCCGAGGTGGAAAAGCTGGCAGGCGGCGACGGCTCCGGACGGATCCAGCGGTAATCATACATAAATAACAGGGACGGTCCCATGGGATCGTCCCTGTTTTGCGTATACTGTAAGAAAAAGCGGGGGAGTCATTCTCCTGATTTGAGGGCCTTTCTGCTCATCTCCTGCCGGGCTTTTTTGGCGGCTTCCAGCAGAGACTGGAGAATGCCGGAAAGCTTCTTCCTGGTCTCCTCGTCGGCTTCCAGGGCTTTCAGATAGTTCAGAACATTTTTCGGCTGTATGATCTCCGATGCTTCCGTCACATCCCCGGTGGCAAGAAGTCCGAAGATGACATCCACCATCTGGCTGCGCTGGTCTCGATCCATAGAGTCCAGCCAGTTGCGGATGGTGCGGTTGAGGAACCGGGAATCCACGGTGATCTCTTCCATGGGCAGGAAGTCCCGGCCCACGACTTCCCAGGAGAAAAAGTCGTGCTGCAGAATGCCAACCTGACTGCTCCGAATGATGGTATACGGTTCTTCATGCTCCATGATCATACCAATGATGGAGGACTGGGGAACAAAGGTGCGGATCCTGGGCACCATGGCGTTGTAGCCGGGGTCCCCGATCATGTATTCCGAGAAGCCGGGACCGTCGTTGTTGTACACGCCCCGGATCCACTGCTGGATCATGGGGGAGCTGCGGGCAGCGGCAAAAACTGCCAGATTGCCGCCCTTGGAGTGGCCGCAAAGCCGCATGGGGGCTGTGTGGGCAGACCAGACATCATGGGTGTAGTTGAGAGCCAGAAGCTGGGCGGGAATGATCTGCCGGAAGCTCATGTTAAAGTCTTCTTTCCAGCCCACCAGGGTATTGTCCGTGCCCCGGAAAGAAAGCATCATGCTGCCGTCGGAAAGAAGAAAGGTGATTGCCGCGAATTGGGTATCCTCTTCCGGGATAAACTGTTCCCGGTACATAAAAAGGAGGCTTTCGCCGAAGCGGTGGGAATCCGCCGCCGCCCGCAGAAGCAGCAGGTCGTTTTTTGCCCTTGCCCGGCTTTCGTGATCCGGCAGGGCAAAGAATTCTTCCGCTGCCTCCCGAAGCGTGACACCATTAGAAGAGGCGGTGGTATGGGGGCCGAAGCGAAGATAGATAAGGCCTGAGAAAATCAGGGCATCCACCGGATTGGGTGGATCCTGGGAAAAGGACAGATCACCCCGCCATTTGAGATAATCCAATACATTTGTCAAGAAAACCACCTCACAAGAGAACCTTGACAGAAAAGAAAGAAAAAACTATAATGAACGCAATACTAACAGGGGATCCGGAAGCCTAAAGGCAGATCCCCGGAAAAATCAGGAGGAACCGACCATGCAGACATCCGTTTCCAGGCAGCAGGCTTTGGAGCTGCTTCACAAGTATAACGCGGAACCCTTCCACATCCAGCATGCCCTCACCGTAGAGGGCGTGATGGACTATTTTGCCCGGGAGCTGGGCTACGGTGACAGCGCCGATTTCTGGAGACGCTGCGGCCTGCTTCACGATGTGGATTTTGAAAAATACCCGGAAGAGCACTGTAAAAAAGCCCCGGAGCTTCTGGCGGAGGTCAACGCGGAGCCGGAGCTGGTCCATGCGGTATGCTCCCATGGCTACGGCCTGTGCAGCGATGTAAAGCCCGAGCATGAAATGGAGAAAGTGATGTTTGCCGTGGATGAGCTGACTGGTCTCATCTGGGCGGCGGCGAAAATGCGCCCGTCCCACAGCGTTCAGGATATGGAGCTTTCCAGCCTGAAAAAGAAATTCAAGGATAAGAAATTTGCCGCCGGCTGCTCCCGGGATGTGATCCGCCAGGGGGCGGAAAACCTGGGATGGACATTGGATGAAACACTGGAAAGAACAATCCTTGCCATGCGCAGCTGTGAGGAAAAAGTAGCGAAAGAAATGGGCGAATAAGGGAAGACATTCCCGTGTTCTGTGTCACAAAGAGACAAAGAATCTCAGAAACGGGTCTTGAGATTCTTCGTTTGCTCCGTGTTTATTTGTTTTTTTCCTCGGGAATATAGCCTACAAAAGCCAGACTGGTGTAATCCAGGTATACATGCTTGTCGGGAGTTTTCCCCATTGTAACCCGGTGGCAGCTGACCTCCCATACCGGCGAGCCGTCCAGTTCCCCCTTGCGGATCTCAAATACATGGTTCCAGCTTCTGCCCTCCATATATTCCTCGCCCCGGATAAAGCGGATCAGCTCCAATCGGCGGAAGTGGAATGTGGGAAAGGCGTTCAGGATGCACCGCTCAAACAGTGCCTCCGCGTCCCGGACGCTGCCCATGGCAAAGGCGCTCTGAATCATCAGGGTATAGTCTTCCATAAGTAAACCTCCTTACAGCTTTTGATATGCTTTTTCCAGGAACCGCTGACTGTTCACCACAACGCGGGTGTGCTCCGCGCTGCCGATCTCACCCTTTTCGTCGTATGCTTTGATGGAGAAGGTAATGACCTTTCCTTCCACCCTTGTGACCTCCGCTTCTGCCCGGACTTCCAGGCCCACAGGGGTCGCGGCGGTGTGCCGGAGGTTCAACCCGGTGCCGACGGTGGTAGTGCCTTCTTCCAGAGCTTCTTCAATAGCGGCGCAGGCGGCGCCCTCCATCATGGCGGCCATACAGGGGGTTGCGTATACCAGCAGAGAGCCGGAGCCTACTTCCTGAGCAGTGTCCTCCCGCTCCACAAGGGAAGAAGCCTCCCCCTGCATACCTACTGTGATTCCCATGGCAATCAGCCTCCTAATCCTTTTTCTGTCTTCACTATATCCCAAATTGGAAAAAGTGTCAATGTTTTTTTGTGCCGGACGATGCTGTCTTATAAGAAAGGAACAACATGAACAAAAAGAAAACGCCCGCGGGACAAATGGCGCTGGGAGGCGTACTGGCTGCTCTGGCAGTTGTAATCATGTCTCTGGGGACATTGATTCCGGTAATGACTTATGTGTGTCCCATGGCCTGTGCGCTCCTGCTGGAGGCGGTGCGTCTGACCTGCGGCCAGCGGGTGGCCTGGGCCTGGTACGGCGCTGTGGCGATTCTGGGACTGCTTCTCAGCCCGGATAAGGAAGCTGCTGCCTTGTTCGCCTTTATCGGATACTATCCCATTGTAAAGCCAAAGCTGGACGGGAAAAAGGCTTCCTGGCTTTATAAGGGCGTACTGTTTAACGGGAGCATTGTGCTGATGTATTTCTTCCTCCTGCGGATTCTGGGCATGGAAGCGCTGGCGGAGGAATTCCGGGAAATGGGCGGTATTATGCTGGCGGTTCTGCTTCTGCTGGGAAATGTGACCTTTTTCCTGCTGGACAGGCTCTTGTCCAAATTGGAGCAAAAGTGGAAAGGAAAGCGGTAGGCTTGGAAAAAATCTGGTATCTTTATATGCTCCGGTGCGGGGACGGAAGCCTCTATACCGGGATCACCACGGATGTTCATCGGCGGCTGGATGCCCATCTTGCGGGTAAAGGAGCGAAGTATACCCGGGGGAGGGGACCGCTGACGCTGGTGCACCGGGAAAGCTGCGGATCCCATTCCGAAGCTTTGAAACGGGAACTGGAAGTCAAGGCGCTGACCCGGGAAGAAAAGGAACGTTTGATTTTTGGACAGGACAGAAAGTGAAAAAGCAGTTGACAAATCCGGCCAGAGCAGTTATAATATGAAAGCACTTGCGAGAGTGTTGGAATGGTAGACAAGCACGTTTGAGGTGCGTGTGGTGATCGCCGTGTGGGTTCGAGTCCCATCTCTCGCACCAGAAAAAGGCCGTCCCCACAAGGGGGCGGCCTTTTTCTGGTGCGAGAGATGGGACTGGTCAGGAAGAACCGTTAACGATGCTTCTTCACATAACGCGCTAAATGATCGTTTAGCTGACAACTTTACCTTGGATGGTATGCGGTCCGATGCGGTACACGGCAAGGGCTCCCCTGTGTAAGGGGAGCTGTCAGCGTAGCTGACTGAGGGGTTGTAACGGTGGACTTCCACATCTGCCTATCGTCAGAAAGGGCAGTGTCCTTTACAGTTCCTTTTCGCTGATTCGTTGTCATCAGTATTAAATGTTTTACTGCACAATCCCTCAGTCGCTTCGCGACAGCTCCCTTTGCACAAGGGAGCCTTGGGGCGCTAGACGATCATTTTTCGCTTTGCCGCATTAACCGAATAGGCAGCTTATAGAACTTTTTCCTATGGAGGACGCGCGATGACCAGATTTTTTGTTGACCGGGAAGCCTTTTTATCCGATACGCCTGTTCTGACCGGTGAAAACGGAAAGCATGCCGCTGTGCTTCGTCTGAAAGCCGGGGAGCAGGTGGTTCTCTGCGACGGGGCAGGGTCGGAGCGCCTTTGCAGGATCCTTTCTTCTTCCTCCTCCGAGACAGTTCTGGAGGCGGGGGACATTCATGCTTCTGTATCAGAGCCCCGGGTTCAGGTCAGCGTTTATATGGCCTATCCCAAGGCGGACAAGCTGGAGCATGTGATCCAGAAAGCCACGGAACTGGGTGCGTCGGAGATCGTCGCCTTTCCCTCAGCCAGGTGTGTATCCCGCCCGGAGGAAAAAAGCCTGGGAAAGAAGCGGGAACGCTGGCAGCGGATCGCCCAGTCTGCCGCGGAGCAGTCGGGGCGCGGACGAATCCCGGAGGTAGTTCTGCTGGGAAGCTGGCGGGAGGCTTTGAACCGGGCTAAGGCGGCAGACCTCGGAATCCTTTTTTATGAAAATGAGCACGCGCTCACCCTTTCTCAGGCTCTGAATGCTGGTACTTACCGCAGCGTCAGTCTCCTTTCCGGACCGGAGGGCGGACTGGAAGAAAGGGAAGTGGAGGATGCCCGCAGCGCCGGTCTGACGGTCTGCACTTTGGGCAGTCGGATCCTGCGCTGCGAGACCGCCCCTCTGTGCGCCCTGTCCGCTGTTATGTACGCGGCGGGGGAATTCTGATAATTAGACCCTTGCGCAATGGGTCAAACTATGGTAAAATGTTTCAAATGTCAGAAAAGGATGCGTGAATGATATGACCGAAGAAATTCATGAGCAGCCGAAGAAACGGATGCTGTCCGGTATTAAACCCTCCGGAGACTTGACCCTGGGCAGCTATCTCGGCGCCATCCGGAACTGGGGTGCCCGGTCCGAAGAATTTGACTGCTTTTACTTTATGGCGGACCTGCACGCCATTACGGTGCGGCAGAATCCTGCCGATCTGCGCCGCCGTACTCTGGAGCAGCTTGCCCAGTACATTGCCTGCGGCCTGGATCCTCAGAAGAATACCCTGTTTATTCAGAGCCAGGTGCCTCAGCACGCGGAGCTTGGCTGGGTTCTCAACTGCTATGCCATGTTCGGTGAGCTGAGCCGCATGACCCAGTTTAAGGACAAGTCCGCGAAGAATGCGGATAACATTAACGGCGGCCTGTTTACCTATCCCAGCCTGATGGCGGCGGACATTCTCCTGTACCAGCCGGACTATGTCCCGGTGGGTGAGGACCAGAAGCAGCATGTGGAGCTTTGCCATACCATCGCCCGCCGCTTCAACGGCATTTACGGGGATGTGTTCAAGCTGCCGGAGCCCTATGTACCTAAGGTGGGTGCCCGGATCATGAGCCTGACGAATCCCACGGCCAAGATGTCCAAGTCCGAAAACGAGGATACCGGCCGGGTCCTGCTGATGGATACGCCGGAAACCATTATGCGGCAGTTTAAGCGGGCCATCACCGACTCCGATACGGAAAACTGTGTCCATTATGACAAGGAAAAGAAGCCCGGCGTTTCCAACCTGATGACCATCTATTCTGCCTGCACAGGGAAAAGCTTTGATGAGATTGAGCAGGAATTTGCCGGCTGCGGCTACGGAAAATTCAAGCCCGCCGTTGGTGAAGCGGTTGTGGAGACTCTCCGCCCCATCCGGGAGGAATCTCTGCGCATCATGAAGGATAAGGCGTATCTGGAAAGCGTTTACAAAGAGGGCGCCCAGCGGGCCTCCTATGTGGCGGAAAAGACGCTGCGAAAGGTTTACAAAAAAGTCGGATTTGTAGGAAGATAAGAAATCTGATGCAAAAAAAGAACGGCGTGACCTCGGTCACGCCGTTCTTCGCTGCAAAGAGGGAAAATCATAAATAAATATCCACAATATCTCCGTCCGCGCTCCGGACTTCCGCAAGCTTCCAGTCTTTGTGTTTTTTCCGAAAGCGGTTCAGCTCCTTGATAAACATGAGCGCCTGCTCCCGGGTAATATGGATTCCCTGCTCTTCCAGGTATTTTGGCAGGAAGCTTGCGCTCAGCGAATTCAGAACCAGACCGGAGGGGAAGACCAGGCGGATCGTATGTCCTTCATGTTCTTTTACCAGGATTTTCACGTTTCTTACTCCACAAAGATTCTCACGGTATCTCCGTCGGCGGATTCCACTTCGACGAGATTACCGATAGCGCCCTGACGCACAAGCTCCATGATCTGATTCAGGTCTATATTTTTCAGGGCTTCCTTTCCGGAAATCTGGGGCATTTCCATGCCCATATCCAATGCGACCTGAACCAGCGCCAGGGGAAGATTGACCCGGACCTTGTCTCCGTCCGCGGAGTCAACGATGATGCGCAGCAGCATGTCCTTTATATCCTTGCGCTCCTCCGGCGGCAGAACCCTGACTTCCTGCAGCTCCTGCTTGCCGGACAAAAGCTCGTCCGTGGTCACACCAAGGATCTGGGCCAGCTTCGGCAGCAGGCCAATGTCGGGGCAGGTCTGGTCATTTTCCCATTTGCTGACCGCCTGGGGGCTGACATCCAGCAGCTGGGCAATATCATCCTGCCTGAGATCTTTCTGTTTCCGAAGCGCCGCGATCCGTTTACCCAATGTTGTTTCCATAGTTATTATCTCCTTTCATTTGGCAGCTTTAGTATACCAGGGAAAGCTGCCAAAAGGAATGGATCAAAGGTTGATTGCTGCCGTATTTACACAACCATATGGGGAATAATCACCCAACCAACAGTTGATTTTTCTTTATTTCCGCACAGCGGCGTAAAGCGCCTCCGAAAGACGCCGCATTTCTTCTTCGTCAGGCTTTGTTACCTGCCGGTCGTAAGTAAGAAGACCGTTGATTTCCTCCTCCACATCGGACACTTGGGTGTAGATGGCGGCGCATAGCCCTTTAGGAATGGCGGGGAGAATGTGCTTGCGGTAGAGGGCAAGAAGCTTTTTGCGGTAGTCTTCGGAATCCTTGCTGCTTTGGTAGCCGTAGGACTTTTCCGGATGATAGAGGTGCCCATCCACAGCCAGGCAGATACCGCCAAATTCAGTAAGCACCAGGGGTTTCTCCGTCCTTTTCAGGTGGTGCCACTGCCCAAAATAGATGTGGCGGCTGAATACGTCGCTTTCCCCGCCCCGGAACCAGCCGGAGAAAGAGCAGACAAAGCGGCTGTTATCCAAGGCTTTCAGGGTATGATAGGCAGCGGTAGCGTCAAACTGTCCCCAGCCCTCGTTGAAGATCGTCCACATGACAATGCAGGGGTGGTTTTTGAGCTGGAGAACCTGGGCTTTCATGTTGTCCAGAAACATCTGCCGGGACCGTTTGTCCGGGTGGGCGCGGCGGTCATTTTTCCGCTGGAAGCCCAGGGTGGGCAGTATGGTGTCTTTCAGATAGCTGTAATCCCCGTTACTTACCATGTCCTGAAAAACGAACATGCCCAGTTTATCGCATTGGTAGTAGAATTCTTCCGGTTCAACCTTGATGTGCTTGCGCAGAGTATTGAAACCCATGCGCTTCATGGCCAGAATTTCTTGACGGTAGCAGTCGGAGGACGGCGGCGTGTAGATTCCGTCGGGCCAGTATCCCTGATCCAGAAGACCGTGAAAGAACCGGGGCTTTCCATTCACGCACAGCCGGGGAATGCCGTCCACATTCCGAATATCCAGGGAGCGCAGGGCAAAATAGCCGGAAACCCGGTCTTCTCCCGCTTTGATCTCGAATTCATACAGATAAGGATCCTCCGGGCTCCACAACCGGGGCGTTTCCGGACGAAAAACCGCCCTGCCGCAGGTCAAGGGAAGCTCGATATTCCCCTCCGGTGTCATAACCGTAACGGTGCCGGAAAGGGAAGCGTCCCCGGTGTCCAGTACAGCTCCTGTCATATCCGCCTGAATATCCAGGCTTTGTATGTAAGTTACCGGCACCCATTCCAGCCAAACGCTCTGCCAGATGCCGGAAACCGGGGTGTACCACATGCCGCCGGGGGTCAGGGACTGCTTGCCCCGGGGGAAAGCGGTGTCAGTTAAATCGTCCCGGACACGCAGAAGAATCTCATTTTCCTCCTGAACAGCCCGGGTAATATCCATGGTGAAAGCGGTATACCCGCCGGTATGGGAACCGATTTCCACGCCGTTTACATAACAGGTCAGCGCCTGGTCCGCGGCTCCTACATGCAGCAGGATTCTGTGTCCCGCGGCAGCTTCCGGCAGCCGGACATACCTGCGGTAAAACAGGAAGCTTCCCTCCGGGAAGTGAGTATGGATACCGGACAGGGCGCTCTCCGGACAGTAGGGGACTAGAATCGTACGGTCAAACGCTTCCGGCTTCTTTTCGTCTGTCTGAACAGCAAAATCCCATTTCCCGTTCAGATCCATCCAGGTTTCCCTGCGAAGCTGGGGACGGGGATGGACGGTATCTGTTTTGCGCGAAACCCTTGTTTCCATAATGGCCTCCTTATTGGGCACCTCAAAAAACTACCCTTTTGCTGCTTGTACGGATCTTTTGTCCCAACAATGCGTTTTGAAAATACCGCAATACACCAAGTATTCCGGAATTTCCAAAACTTTTGTTTAGGTTATCGGCTTAAAACAGCAAACAGGAAACCTGTGATTTGGCAGTCCAAT
>CAZVDH010000004.1:0-39392 GCA_964625595.1 uncultured Oscillospiraceae bacterium
CTGGTACCACCCCCCTCACAAGTGCGGGGGGCAAGGACGTGTACCGCATCGGCACCGCTCGCCACTGTCCAAACAGCCCTTCAAATTCCAATTTTACGACCAGCTAATAAAAACCGAGAACCTAATCCCGCTTTTATTGGAATCGTCGCGCAAGCGACACCGCAATTGTCAATTGTCCCTTATTTTGATCTGCCGCACAAGCACTTCCTTAACTGTCCTCGCAATTACCGTCAAAACCGTTCCCGGATTGCCCGGATTCCCTTTTCCAGCACCGCTTCGGTCTGTACCCCCAGGGCCTGTTCCAGCAGCGCATACTCAGAAAGCCCCGCGTGGGGCACGGCCCAGGCTCCCGCGTCGGTGCCCGGAGCAATAAGCCCGCCCATGGACGCAAAGCTGCGGACATTTTCCATGGCGCTTCGGAGGATCGCTTCCACCGCTTCCTCCCGGAATCTGCCCTTTCCCCGAAGATTTCCGATGGTGGACAGGGTGGGCACCCACACAACGCCGTTTCCCGCCATTGCTTCCAGGGCCTCCCGGTTGAGGTAGGCCCCATGCTCCACGGAGTCCACTCCCGCCTCCGCCGCGGCGGTCACTGCGGCGCTTCCGTTGGCATGGGCCATGACGGACATCCCTGCCTGATGGGCAATATCCACCAGAGCAGAGATGGTCTTCCCGTCCAGACCGTCCTCCGTCAGCACGCCGAACCGGTCAAAGTCCATCAGACCGGAGATCATAATCTTCACAAAATCCGCTCCCCGGGCTTTTTGCCCCGCAACCAGGGCCGAATACTCCCCCAGGGAGCCGTAGACCTCCCCGATGAATGCCCCGTAGTGCCCCCGGGCGCAGAGGGGGGCAAGGGGTGTGCGGTAGTCGATCCCGTATTCCGGGGCCAGAGACCGGGCCATGGCGCCCACCCCCCACCGGTCGCCCCCGTCCCGCAGATAGGTAAATCCCATCCGGCGGTAGCTTTTAAGCCTTGCCCGGATCCAGTCCCGGTCGGGGCCCGAGCTATGCCGCCCGATGGCCGCTTTCCAGTCCACCCCGTCCAGGACCATATGAATATGGCAGTCCGCGTACATGCTTATACTTCCTCTCCCTCCGGAGCGCTCTTTAATCGATAGTTGGACAGGTTGTCCAAAATGATCTGCGCGGCAGTGTAAAAGGTTTCCCGCTGTTCCTCCGTCAGTCCTTTCCCGCCCCAGCGCAGGGCTTCTTCTACCCGTTCATCCACCTGTTTTGTCAGAGCCCTGCCCTTTTCCGTCAGACGGTAGGGATTGCGGTAGGCCCGCTGATTCCGGGGCGCGTCGCTCACCACCAGCTCCCGCTCCGCAAGCTGAGAAATGCATCTGGATACAGAAGCTTTGTCCTCCCGGCAGATTTCGCTGAGCTGGGTCACCGTAAGCCCCTCGGGGTGCTGCCCCAGATAAAAGACGCACATGGTATGGGCGGAGCGCAGACCGAACTTGCGCATTTCCTGATCCTTGATCTTCTGCAGGTAGCGGTTCAGCTCCAGCACGGCGATGGAGAACTTTTCAAACCGGTTATCCATTTTTGTCCCTCCCGGGCTATTTTTCCCTTATCATACCATATCTCAACAATTATGCAAGCGGGAACCCGGCAATAAAAAAGCCTCCGCAGGGGTTCCCCTGCGGAGGCGGATGTACACAATGGGATCAGGCCAGATACTGCTTAATGCCCTCGCCGGCTTCCGCGGGATCGTCGGAGATGGTCATGGTGATTTCCATGCTGTTATCCGCGGCGAACTTGGCGCACCAGGCGACGAAATCCTCGGCAGCGGCTCTGTCGGTGCCGATGGTCTTATACAGATTGTCGATGAAGACATTGGTAATATCAAAGTTTCCGGCGTGCATGCCGCTGAGGAAGCCCTTGAGCATCTCCGCGGAGCGGATACCATACTCCTTGGAATCCACCAGGCGGACCTTATAGGTCACATCATAGGTCAGCTTCTTGCCGTACTCGATGCAGACCACATCACCGCTTGTGCTGGCGACGGCGGTATTGATAGCGTCGATCAGTCTCTTGGTTTTGCCGGAGCCCTTGAGGCCCATAATCACATGAATCATCGGAATTTCCTCCTTTGCAATGCCAACTTTTTGGCTTGCTCTCATTTTACCAGTTATCCGGAGATTTTGCAACACCAAATTACGATTTCTCTGAAAAACCTTTCTTTGCGAAACCGCTCAGTTCTTCTCGTAACCGGGTTTGCCCAGCAGATGGAACATATTGCGCTTATAGAACTCCACACCGGGCTGATTGAAAGGATTGACCCCCAGGATGTAGGCGGAAACGCCGCAGCTCAGTTCCAGGAAGTAGAACAGCTCGCCCACTTTCCGGTCATTCAGCTCGCCGCAGTCCATGGTGATAACGGGTACACCGCCGTCCACATGAGCAGCCAGGGTGCCGAGGAACGCTTTCTCGTCCACGAAGTCCAGAGTTTTTCCCTCCAGGTAGTTCAGGCCGTCCAGGTTCTTCCAGTCGGAGGCGATGGTGTACTTCTGCTCGGGGGCATCGAAGCGGACCATGGTCTCAAAGATGTTCCGCTGGCCCTGCTGGATCATCTGGCCCAGGGAGTGCAGGTCGGCGGTAAACTCGGCGGTGACGGGGAACAGGCCCTTGCCGTCCTTGCCCTCGGACTCACCGAAGAGCTGCTGCCACCAGCCGCCGAACATCTTAAAGCCGGGCTCAAAGCTCTCAAACAGTTCGATTGCCTTACCGTTGCGGTACAGCAGGTTCCGCACGGCGGCGTACAGCCACACGGGGTTTTCAAAGGAACGCAGGTCATAGGCTTCCTTGGCATCCATAGCGCCATTCAGCATTTCCTCGATGTCGATGCCGGCCACGGCCAGAGGCAGAAGACCCACGGCGGTGAGCACGGAGAACCGGCCGCCCACATCCGGCGGGATCACGAAAGACTCCCAGCCCTCCTCGGTGGCCATCTGCCGCAGCGCGCCCTTGCAGGGGTCGGTGATGGCATAGATGCGGCCCCGGGCGCCGTCGGTGCCGTACTTGCGCTCCAGCATCCAGCGCAGAGCGCGGGTGGCGATAGCGGGCTCCGTGGTGGTGCCGGACTTGGAAATAATGGCGATGGAGAAATCCTTACCCTCCAGCAGACGGCAAAGATCGTTCCAGTACCGGGTGCTCAGGCCGTTGCCCACGAAGAAGATCTGGGGGTTGCCCTTGCCCTTCATCAGGTTATAGTTGGCGCCCTGCAGCAGCTCGATGGCCGCCCGGGGGCCCAGGTAGCTGCCGCCGATGCCTACGACCACGAACACATCGGAATCGGAGCGGATCTTCTGGGCGGCGGCCTGAATGCGGCGGACCTCTTCACCGGGGGTGCGGGTGGGCAGGTTCTGCCAGCCCAGGAAATCGTTGCCGGCCCCGGTGCCGTCGGCGAGAGTCGCGTGGGCAGCGGCAACCTCTTTCTCCATTGCCAGCAGGTCCGGCAGGGCGATCTCGCCCCACACATTGGAAATATCGACTTTTATCATTGGAAATGAACACGTCCTTTCATTACTAAGGAAGCTATGATTAAATCGGCAAGACCTGTGGGCGAGAGATTTCGGTTCAGATTGAAGTATGAAAAACCGCGTAATACTGGATGTATTTAAGGTTTTTCATACGGATAAGCTGGGCCGAAAGATCCGCCCACAGCCGCAGACGATTTATTCAGAGGTTCCTTAAAGCTAGCTGCTTACATGTTACAACAAAAGAAGCCCAAACGCAAGCCCCCCGGGGAAAAGTTTACTAAGTTTTCTTTTTTTCGCTTCTGCCTCTTCCCTTTTTCGAAAAGGTCAGGTATAATGAATTATGATAATTCTGGGATTCCATACAGGGAGGAACTGAGCTATGAAATACGGATTTGGCGTGGATTTGGGCGGTACCACCGTCAAAATCGCCTACTTCGCGGAAACCGGCGCCATGCTGGACAAGTGGGAGATCCCCACGGTGACGGAGGACGGCGGCGAAAAGATCCTGCCGGACATTGCGGCGTCCATCGGCCGCTACCGGGAGGACAATTCCATTGATGACGAGAGCCTCCTGGGCATCGGCATCGGCGTTCCCGGCCCGGTGAACGGACGGGGCGTTGTAAACAAGTGCGTGAACTTAGGCTGGGGCGTCTTCAACATTCAGGATATGCTGTCCGGCCTGACCTGCCTGCCGGTCAAGGCGGGCAACGACGCCAATGTGGCCGCTCTGGGCGAATTCTGGATGGGCGGCGGCATGGGCAGTGAAAACATGGTCTTCGTCACCCTGGGCACCGGCGTGGGCGGCGGCATTGTTGTGGACGGCAAGCTTCTCCACGGCGCTCACGGCTCCGGCGCGGAAATCGGCCACCTGGTGCTGAACCGGGACGAAACCGCCGTGTGCGGCTGCGGCAAGCGGGGCTGCGTGGAGCAGTACTGCTCCGCCACCGGCATTGTCCGGCTGGCAAAGCTGCGCCTAAGCAAGGACGATGCCCCCTCCTCCCTGCGGGGTCTGGAGGATATCACCTGTAAGGACATTTTCGATGCCGGAAAGGCCCAGGACGGGGTTGCCCTGGAAATTCTCGACCAGTACTATGCCTATATGGGCGAGTTTCTGGGAAATGTCTGCTCCACCGTGGACCCGGAGGTGGTGGTCCTGGGCGGCGGCGTAAGCAAGGCCGGCAATATGCTCCTGGAGGGTATCAAGCCCTATTTCCAGAAATATGTTTTCCACGCGGCTTCCGCCGTTCGCTTCGCTCTGGCATCCCTGGGCAACGACGCGGGCGCCTACGGCGCATTCAAGCTGGCGCTGGACGCTTTCGGGGAAAAGGACGACTGAATACATACATAAAAGGTCTATCGGGTTAACGCAGCAATTCGGCAAATTGGGAATTTGCCGGCTTCGCCGAATTGACAGTTGACAATTGACAGTTGACAATTATTGTGTCCCTACGGGACAATTTAGAAATAATTTCTATTGTTTTTTATCCAAATTCTTTTTATTTTAAATCATCCCGAAGGGATTCCTTAATTGTCAATTGTTCATTGTCAATTGTCAATTAAATTCCAATTTGTCTGTATGTTTAGGAAAGCAGATATACAAATCCATAATATTTGCCGGGCGGAGAAATCCGCCCGGCATTTTTATCAGATGGTCATTTCCACATGGCACACCGTACCGGGTCCGGCCACTGGGAGGATATTCCCCTCCACCGTCTTTCCGTCCGCGGTCAGTTTCGTTTCTCCCGTCCTGCGCACATGGACCCGGTATTCGGCGCCCCGGAAGCGGCGGGTGACAGTGACCTCCCCCATGGCCTCCGGCAGGCAGGGATCCACCCGCAGTCCGGAAAGTTCCGGACGAATGCCCAGCAGGTACTGGCTGACATTGACGAAGGTCCATGCGGCGGTTCCCGTGAGCCAGCTGTTCTTGGCCTCCCCTTCGCTGAAGGAGCTGCGGGACGCCACGGTCTGGGCGTAGCAGTAGGGCTCGCTGCGGCGGATGTCGCTCCTGTCCTCCTGGTAGGCAGGACAGGTCCTGCGGTACACGTCGAAAGCCCGGTCGGCGTTGCCGTCCATGGCGTTGGCGATGCTCACCCAGGGATTATTGTGGCAGAAAACGGAGCCGTTTTCCTTATATCCCGGGGGATAGCTGGTGATCTCTCCCAGCTCCGGGTGGTACACGGTGTAGCAGGGTGCCAGCAGTTCCACGCCGTAGGTTCCGGTGAGGTGCTGCTCCACGCTGTCCAGGGCCTGCCTTGCCATTCCGTTTTCCAGGCCCACGCCTGCCATGACACAGAAGCCCTGGGGCTCGATGTAAATTTTCCCCTCCTGGCATTCCCGGCTGCCCACCTTATTGCCGAAGGCATCGTAAGCCCGTAGGAACCACTTGCCGTCCCAGCCGTCGGTTTCGATCCGCCGGGCCATATCCCGGGCAGCCTGCCGCATTTGCCCCGCTTCTTCCCCCAGTCCCAGAAGCTCGCAGATCTCGGCATAGCTTTCCGCGTACTTAACAAACATGCCCGCAATAAACACACTCTCCGCCACCGGGCCCTCACTGGGCCCCGTGGTCTGGAAGCTCTCGCCGGGCTCCAGGGAGAAGCAGTTCAGGTTCAGGCAGTCGTTCCAATCCGCCCGGCCGATGAGGGGCAGTCCGTGGGGGCCCAGGTTCTTCCTGGTAAAGCCCACGCTCCGCCGCAGATGCTCCATGAGAGGCTGCTCGCTGCCGGGTACATTGTCAAAGGGCACCGGCTCGCCCAGAATGCTCACGTCGCCGGTCTCCCGCAGGTAGGCGTGGACACAGGCCACCAGCCACAGGGGGTCGTCGTTAAATCCGCCGCCGATGTCGTTGTTGCCCCGCTTGGTCAGGGGCTGATACTGGTGGTAGGTGCTGCCGTCGGGGAACTGGACGGCGGCAATGTCCAGAATCCGCTCCCTGGCCCGTTCCGGGACCATGTGGACAAAGCCCAGCAGGTCCTGGCAGGAGTCCCGGAAGCCCATCCCCCGCCCGGTGCCGCTTTCAAAGTAGCTTGCCGAGCGGCTCATATTAAAGGTGACCATACACTGGTACTGGTTCCAGATGTTCACCATCCGGTCCAGCTTCTCGTCGCCGCTGGAAACCTGGAAAGTCCCCAGGAGCCGGTCCCAGTAAGCAGCCAGGTCGGAAAGGGCCGCTTCCGCCTGGTCCTCCCGGGAGAATTTTTCCAGGCAGGCATAGGCCCCGTCCTTGCGGATCACACTGGGAGCGATGAATTTCCGGTCTGCGGGATTTTCGCTGTACCCCAGCACATAGATCAGGGTCTGCGCCTCCCCAGGTGCCAGGGTGAGCTCCACCGTCAGGGCGGCGATGGGGGACCACTCGTGGGCAATTTTTCCTGCCCGGGGCGCGGTCATTACGCCCTCCGGTCTTCCCCAGGCGCCCATGGGGCCCAGGAAGTGGTCCCGGTCCGTATCCACGCAGGATACCGGATGATTTACGCTGTAATAGGCGTAATGGTTCCGACGCTCCCGGTACTCGGTTTTGTGGAAGACAGTGCTGCCCTCCACCTCCACCTCGGCGATATTCAGGTTCCGCTGGAAGTTGGTGGAGTCATCCACCGCGTTCCACAGGCACCACTCCACCGCTCCCGTGACCTGGAGGGTTCTGGTTTCTCCCGAGAGGTTGCGCAGCTTCAGCCGGTGAACCTCGCAGTTTTCCCCCAGAGGAATAAACAGGGTTTCCTCGGCGCGGATGCCGTCCTTTTCACTTTCAAAAACGGTATAGCCCATGCCGTGACGGCAGCGGTAGCTGTCAAGGGAGGTGTCGCAGGGATGGTAGGCAGGGCTCCAGGGTTCCCTGTCCGGCTCTTTGATGTAGCAGAACCGCCCGCCGATGTCCGAGGGCACATTGTTGTACCGGTAGCGCAGAAGACGCAGAAGCTTTGCGTCCCGGCAGAAGCAGTAGCCGCCGCCGGTGTTGCTCACCAGACCGAAGAAATCTTCGCTTCCCAGATAGTTGATCCAGGGCAGCGGGGTAAAGGGCGTGGTGATCACATATTCCTTTTTCCGATCGTCAAAATATCCGTATTGCATTGGCTTTTACCCCTTTACACTTCCGGCGGTAACGCCCTTAATAATGCTCTTGCTCAGAATGATGTACACCACCACGACCGGCAAAATCGCGAGCAGGATAAACATATACACCTTGCCCATGTCAAACTTGGAGTAGTCCGCGCTTCGCAGCTGGGCAATCATCAGGGGGACCGTTTTCATCTCCGCCTTGTCCAGCAGCAGGGCGGGAATAAAGTAGTTGTTCCAGGACAGAACGAAGTTGAAAATCATCTGCACGGCCAGTGCTGGCTTCAGCATGGGCAGGATAATGGTATTAAAGGTCCGGAACTCTCCGGAGCCGTCCACCCGGGCGGCATCCACGATTTCCATGGGCAGCACGGACTCCATGTACTGCTTCATGTAGAAGAAAACTACCGGCGCGGCAATGCTGGGAACGATCAGAGGGATGTAGCTGTTGGTCCAGCCCAGCTTCACGCACATCTGGTAGAAGCCCACGGCGCTGACCTGATTGGGAATGACCATGACGGCCATAATGAAAGTAAAGGCAGCCTTTTTCAGCTTAAAATCATAGGCATGGATGCCGTAAGCCGTCAGGGCGGAGAAGTAGGTGGACAGCACCGCGGTACAGGAGGCGACGATGAAGCTGTTCAGCAGGCCCCGGGGGATATTGATGGAGGCATCGTTCCAGGCGTTCACCAGGTTCTTGAGAAAATAATTGCTGGGCAGGAGCCGGAAGCCGCCCTGGAGATCCGCGTTGGAGCGGGTAGCATTGACAAACAGCATATAGAAAGAGAACAGGCACAAAACCGATAGTAAGATCAGGATGGCATACACCACCACACGGCTGATGGTCAGCTGAATTTTGGCCTTGCGGCTGTCATAGTAGTTGGCGTTCATGATGTCCCCTCCTTAATCCTTTTTGGTGAGGCTGCGGTAGACCATCAGGCTTAGCAGTCCCGTGATGATGAAGATGATCACGGAGATTGCGCCTGCCATACCGTAGTTCTTGCTGGTCTTCAGATAGTTATTCAGGTACATAATGAGCGTCATGGAGCTGCGGTTGGGGGTGCCCGCGCCGTTGGTCAGCACCTGGGGCACATCGAACATCTGCAGTCCGCCGATGAGAGCCGTAATGATCGTATAGACCAGAATGGGCATCAGCAGGGGGAGCGTCACCTTGAAGAACACCTGCAGCGAGCCGGCTCCGTCGATCTCCGCCGCCTCGAACAGATTCTGGTCAATACCCATAATGCCCGCCATGAGCAAAATGGTGGTATTGCCGAACCAGAGCAGGAAATTCATCAGACAGATCAGGCTGCGGACGGTGATTTTGATGGAGAAGAAGTCGATGGCGGTATCCGCAACGCCCCACTGGATCAGAAGCTGGTTCACCGGACCCACGTTGGAGAACAGGGTGAAGAACAGCATGGAAAACGCGGATGCCATGATGAGGTTGGGCATATAGATCACGGTTTTGAAGAACTGCTGGCCCCGGATGTTCAGCCGGCGGCTGGTGAAGAAGATAGCCAGGAGCAGGGCGATGACGATCTGGGGGATGGCGCCGCCCAGCCAGAGCACCACGGTATTGCAGGCGTATTTCAGAATATCGATAGTACCGTTGGCGTCCGGGGTGAAGAGCTTCACATAGTTTGCCAATCCCACGAAGTTGGGGCCCACCTGCTTCAGGCCGGCGCGGTAGTTTTCAAAGAAGCTGTTGTAAATAGTGAGGATCAGAGGGTACAGGTTGAAAGCGGCATAGGTAATAAAAAACGGCGCGATGAACAGGTACCCCCATTTTGCATAGCTGATACTTTTCCGTTTCGCTTTACGGTTTTCAGGCAAACGTTTCATAGGCATTCTCCTTGCTTTCTTTGATCTCGCTTCAAAACAGGTTGCGCAACATGTCCTGAAGCGAAAGCAAAGTGTTCTATGGAAGATGGGGCAAGGCTTCCGCCTTGCCCCATGGTGTATCATACCAGAGCGGAGATTGTAAGCTTAACCGTGAAATCAGGGAGTTACGATCTCGGGATCCTGCTCGTTGATGTACTTGTAGTAGTTGCTCATGGCCTCTTCTTCGGTCACGGCGCCGTCACAGTACTCTCTCCAGTAGCCCTGCAGACCCTCGGTAAGCTCCTGGTCATAGATGGTCTTGTTCTCAAACTTGATGTTCTTGGCCAGCTCCAGGAATACGGCCACATCGTTCTGGCCGCCCAGGAAAGCGTTGCCATACTCGGGGTCAGCGGCAAACTTGGCGTTGACAGCCTGGTTGTTGGTGAACTGGGACTCGTTCTGGATCAGAGCGGAGCAGACTTCCTCATCGTTAATGAAGGTGTTCATGATGTCAGCCAGCATGGTGGGGTTATCGGAGCCGGTAGCGGCCAGCAGCCAGGTGCCGCCCCAGAAGTGGGCCTGAGGACCTTCGCAGATGGCCCAGTCGCCGTAGCAGCCCTTGTCGGGATCCTGCGCATTGCCCATGCAGAAGTTGAAGTACCAGGCAGGTCCAAAGTAGCACATGGTCTTGCCATCGGCGAACATCTGCGCGGTGCACTCGTCAGACCAGATGTCACAGGTCAGCGTGTAGCCCTTGTCGGAGAAATCCTTGGCCTGAGCCTGCCAGGCGCGGATAGCGTCGTTGAGCACCAGGTTTCCGTTCTCGTCAACCAGAGGCGCCTCGCCGTTGTTGGAAAATACGCGGAAGGTCTCAGCCTCGGAGGAAGTCATGTAGTAGCCCTTGGCCTTGGCATCGGCGGCCACGGCATTGAACTTATCCCAGCTGTCCAGCAGAGCCTGAACTTCGTCGGGCTCAGAGGTTCCCAGCACGTCCTGGGCAATGGAGCGGCGGTAGATCAGTGCGGAGGGGCAGCACTGGAAGGACACACCTTTCACGACGCCGCTGGCATCAGAGGCAGCCTGCACAGTGTAGGTATAGGTGTTGGAGAAATCGGTGACACCCAGAGCGGTGATATCCTGGGTGTATTCGGAGTCAACGTACTTCAGAATGTAGTCAGCCTCAGCCAGGAACATGTCGATCTTCTCGTCATCAGCCACATTTGCCTGGTTCAGCAGAGCCTCGGTCAGCTTGGTCTGATACGCATTGCCGTCACTGGGGGTGATGATCCAGTTCACGGTGACGCCCTCGGGAACGGTGTAGTACTTTTCAAAGAATCCCTTGAACTCTTCATTCCAGGCGTAGATATTGAACACCTTGCCCTCTTCGGCGGGAGCGGCCTCCGTAACTTCCGTTTTGGCTTCCTCTTTCTTTTCGGTGGCGGCAGAAGCCTGGGTGGTGGCGGGGGTGTTGTCGCTGGCGGCACAGGCGCACAGGCCCAGAACCATAACGACAGCCAGAAGCAGTGCCATAAGCTTTTTCATTTTACGATTCCTCCATTTTTAATTTATTAACCACGCTTTGCGGCGTTAGTTTCTTTAAATAATGCTTTTTGTCGTCTCGCCAGGGATCAGGTGGCCGGGGACAAGGATCTGCCGGGGAATGTAGGTCTTGGGGGACTCCATGGCCTCCACCAGCAGCTGCGCCGCCTTGCTTCCCATCATCTGGCAGTCCTGCTGCAGGGTAGTAAGCCTCGGCCGTAGCATCTGACACAGCCAAATACCGTCGTAGCCCGCGATGCTGATGTCGTCGGGAATCCGCAGGCCCTGGGACTCGATCTCCGTCTGCCCGCCCAGCAAGGCGATGTCATCGGGATAGAGGATACAGGTGGGCGGCTCTTTCAGCGCCAGCAGGTCCCGGGTAGCAAGGCCCGATTCCCTCGGCTGGTGGTACATGGCCCTGCGGACATATTCGTCCGGAATGGTCAGACCCAAGCTTTCGCAGGTACGGTAGAAGCTTGCAAGCCGGGACCGGGTAACGGCGGAGTTATCGCCGTAGATATAGGCGATCCGGCGGTGGCCCAGCTGGTACATGTACTCCACCAGGTCCCGGATGCCCTGCACGTTGTCGGAGAGCACCGCGCCCACATTGTCAAAGACATAGTCCACGGTGACCAGAGGCACGCCGCTGCGGACCAGCTCCGCCACGGAGGGGTCCTCAAATTCCACATTGGCAATGACCACCCCGTCAAAGTCCCGGTACTGGCAGTGCTCCAGGAAGCTGCGCTGGGTCGGTCCCACATTCTGGCTGACAAAGGTTACATCGTAGCCATGGCTTTCCAGGCTGTTCTTCAGGGCATTGAGCACCTGGGAGAAGAATTCGTGGGTCAGGCCCCGGTGGGCGTTGTCCTCGAAGAGAACGCCCACATTGTAAGTCTTCCGGGTACGCAGGGCACGGGCGGCGGCGTTGGGATGGTAGCCCAGCTCCTGGGCGGTGCGCCGGATCCGCTCCGCCGTTTCCGGGCCGATGTCCGGCGCGTGGTTCAGAGCCTTGCTGACGGAGGCCACGGAAACGCCGCAGGCAGTCGCAATATCTTTCAGCGTCGTCATTTCCCCGCTCCCTTTTTTGTTTGATTTACTTAATCGTTTGCGTTACACCCTCATTATACATTTTTCCATGTTTTTGTCAATACTTAAAATTATATTTGGCTAGTATTACGAATTATCAGGTGTCTTTTCGGTGATAATCCACAAACCGCTCCATTTACTCGAGGAAAATCGTTAAATTTTTTCATATTTTTCTTAAACGTTTTAGGAAATCCGGTTTTTTTCGAATCCGCTCCGTAAATTGGAGCTTTTCAGAGGGATTTCCCCCTGTCAGCCCAACATTCACTTGACAAGTGCCCGTGCTCCACAGTATAATATTTTAGTTAACGGCACAAAAAAGACCGTCCCGGGGACGGTTTTTTCTTTCAGGAGGATCGAAAGTATGTGTGAAAAGTGTAAAGGCAGATTCTATATCACCACTCCCATCTACTATCCATCGGCCAAGCTCCACATCGGCCACACCTACTGCACCGTGGCAACCGACGCCATGGCCCGCTACAAGCGGCTGCAGGGCTACGATGTGATGTTCCTCACCGGCACCGACGAGCACGGCCAGAAAATCGAGGACAAGGCCAAGGATGCCGGCGTTACCCCCCAGCAGTTTGTGGACAATATCGTGGAAGGCCCCGGCGGCGTTCTGGACCTGTGGAAGCTGATGAACATCAGCTATGACCGGTTCATCCGCACCACCGACGACTACCACGTTGCCGCCATCCAGAAAATCTTTAAGAAGATGTACGATAACGGCGACATCTACAAGGGCACCTACAAAGGAAAGTACTGCAAGCCCTGCGAAAGCTTCTGGACCGAGAGCCAGCTGGTGGACGGGAAGTGCCCCGACTGCGGCCGCGAGGTTCAGGACGCGGAGGAAGAAGCTTACTTCTTCCGGCTTTCCAAGTACGCCGGACGGGTCCAGGACCTGCTGGAAAACACCGACTTCCTGGAGCCCCGGAGCCGGGTCAACGAAATGGTGAATAACTTCATTAAGCCCGGTCTTGAGGACCTGTGCGTCTCCCGGACCAGCTTCACCTGGGGCGTGCCCGTGGACTTTGATCCCGGCCATGTGGTCTATGTGTGGATCGATGCCCTCTTTAACTACATGACCGCCCTGGGCTTCCAGAATGACCGGTATCAGGACCTGGACAAGTTCTGGCCCGCCGATGTCCACTTTGTGGGCAAGGAGATCGTCCGGTTCCACTCCATCATCTGGCCCGCCATGCTCATGAGCCTTAACCTGCCCCTGCCGAAAAAGGTCTTCGGCCACGGCTGGCTCCTGCTGGACGGCGGCAAGATGTCGAAGTCCAAGGGCAATGTGGTGGATCCCTATATTCTGGCGGAGCGGTTCGGCGTGGATGCCCTGCGGTTCTTCCTGCTGCGGTCTTTCCCCTTTGGTTCCGACGGCAATTTCTCCAACGAGCTGCTGATCAACACCATCAACGTGGATCTTGCCAACGACCTGGGTAACCTGGTTTCCCGGACCGTCGCCATGGCCCAGAAATATTTCGGCGAGCACCTGCCCGCCCAGCAGGCCGCGGACGAAGAAAAGGATGCCGAGCTTGTAGCCATGGCTTCCTCCCTCCGGGGAAAGTATGAAGCCGAGATGGAAAAGTACGCTTTCCAGAATGCTCTGGCGGAGGTTTTCAAGGTCATCTCCCGGGCCAACAAGTATATTGACGAAAACGCCCCCTGGGTACTGGCCAAGAGTGAGGAGAATAAGCCCCGTCTGGCCCGGGTGCTCTATAACCTGCTGGAAACCGTCCGGATCTGCGGCGGTCTGCTGGCGCCCTTTATGCCGGACACCGCCGCTGAAATCGCCCGTCGCTTAGGCGGCACCCGGATGGACTGGGACAGCCTGGATGAGTTTGGTGTGCTGGATCCCCAGGTCGCCGTGGTCGCAGGTCCCGCCCTCTTCCCCCGGATTGACGTGGAGAAAGAGCTGGCTGCCCTGGAGGAAATGAGCAAGCCCCCGGTGCCGGAGCTGGAAATTGAGCCCTATTCTGATGAAAAAGTGGATTTCGACACTTTCTGCAAGAGCGATTTCCGTGCAGTGAAAGTTAAGGACTGCAAGCCGGTGAAGAAGAGCGACAAGCTGCTGTGCTTCACCCTGGACGACGGCACCGGCACGGACCGGCAGATCCTCAGCGGCATCGCGAAATACTACAAGCCCGAGGAACTGATCGGCAAAACCCTGGTCGCCATTACGAACCTCCCTCCCCGGAAGATGATGGGCCGGGAATCCTGCGGCATGCTGCTGTCCGCTGTCCACACCGAGAAGGGCGAGGAAAAGCTGAACCTCGTCATGATCAGCGACGCCATCCCCGCCGGCGCGAAGCTGTGCTGAAAGCATATTAAAAAGGCTCCCTCTGCCCTGAGGGGGCCTTTCTTTATTCCTCGTTTCCCAGCATCCGCCGCCACCAGGAGTGCGGGGCAAGGCAGCGGTTCAGGAGGGCGAAAATGGCATAGCCCAGCAGCCCCCCGACCAGGTTCATAATCACGTCATCGATATCCGCGCTGCGGCCGATGAAAAACTGAAAGGTCTCGATGGAAACCGTGGTTGCCAGGACCACCAGCACCGTTTTGGGGAAATGCCGGAGGCGGGGAAATACCAGCGGAAGCAGCAGGCCATAGGGCACAAACATGCCGACATTCATAAGAAGCTGCTCCGCCATCTTTCGGGGGCCCATTACATAGCATTCCGTCAGCCAGACAAAGGGGCGAAGATTCAGTAGATGGTATTCCGGGAAAAAGGTTATGTCCGGATAATACCACAGAACCGTCAGGTACAGCAGGGAGAGGCAGCAGCCCAGAAGTGCGTACCGGACCAGGTGAAACCCCAGGTTCCGCTTCCCGCATCCGCGTTTGGACCAAAGCAGATACGGCAGATAAAGAACCCCGCTCACCAGAGCGACGATGGGAAATACAAGCAGAAAAAATGAAATCAGCATGCTGCATATCCTCCGAAGCTTTCGATGGGAAAAGCATACCATGTTTCCCCGGTTTTGTCCATAAGGCCCCGCTATGCTATCCTTAAATCTTCCTTATTTCTTTCTTATATTCCCCAAAATATGCCAAAGCGGCTGTCTCGCTGTGTCAGTGAGGCAGCCGCTTTCTTGTTAATAAAAATAAGTAAGCTGATTGTGAAATTGGAATTTAACGAATTCCCAGTCATTGCGAGCCAGTGCTCACACTGGCGTGGCAATCTCCATCGAATTTGAGGCTGTATTCTCCTAAAGATGGAGATTCCCACACCACTTAAGCGGACTGGTTCGGAATGACACAAATTTTGGAACTGCAGCCGCTTATACGGTCTCCCCCCGGTACCAGTCTGCGGACTGGTACCACCCCCCTCACAAGTGCGGGGGGCAAGAACGTGTACCGCATCGGCACCGCACACCACTGTCCAAACAGCCTTACAAATTCCCAATTTTTCAGTGTGCTTACAAAAGCCGATAACCTTAAAAGAGGTTGTCGTCGGGAAAGTGCTCCATGATATCCTCCACACGGCAGCGGAGAATATTGCAGAGCTTATCAATGGTATTAACCTCCACATTCTGATTCTGACGGAGGCGGTTGAGCTGGGCGCGGTTGACATTATGATGGGTATACAGGTCGTATTGACTGATGCCGCGCTCCTTCATGGTTTGCCACAGGCGGTCATATTTGATCACGGTGAAGCTTTGCCCCCATTTCCCAGGCATTACTCCAGCTCGAATACGCCGGTGTACAGCTGATAATAGGTTCCCTTTTCGGCAATCAGGTCGTCATGGGTGCCCCGCTCGATGATGCGGCCGTGATCCAGCACCATAATGCAGTCGGAGTTCATAACGGTGCTCAGGCGGTGGGCAATGACGAAGACCGTCCGGCCTTTCATCAGAGCGTCCATGCCGTCCTGCACCAGCTTCTCGGTACGGGTATCGATGGAGGAGGTGGCCTCGTCCAGGATCATGACGGGGGGATCCGCCACCGCCGCCCGGGCAATGGCGATGAGCTGGCGCTGGCCCTGGGAGAGGCTGGCGCCGTTGCCCGTCAGGACGGTATCATAGCCCTGGGGCAGCCGGGTGATGAAGTCGTGGGCATTGGCAAGCTTCGCCGCGTGGATGCATTCTTCGTCCGTAGCGTCCAGCTTGCCGTAGCGGATATTGTCCATGACCGTGCCGGTGAACAGGTTGGTATCCTGCAGCACCACGCCCAGGGACCGCCGCAGGTCGGGCTTACAGATCTTGTTGATGTTGATGTCATCGTAGCGGATCTTACCGTCGGCAATGTCATAGAACCGGTTGATAAGGTTCGTAATGGTGGTCTTTCCCGCGCCGGTAGCGCCCACAAAGGCGATCTTCTGGCCGGGCCGGGCAAAGAGGGTGATGTCATGGAGCACCTCTTTCTCCGGGACATAGCCGAAGTCCACATGATCCATGGTAATGTCGCCTTTCAGCTCCCGGTAGGTAACGGTACCGTCCGCCTTGTGGGGGTGCTTCCAGGCCCAGTGGCCGGTATGCTCGGGGGTCTCGGTGATGGTGCCGTCCTCATGAATGACGGCGTTGACCAGCTTCACATAGCCGTGGTCTTCCTCCGGTGCCTCATCCATCAGGTCGAAGATCCGCTCCGCGCCCGCCAGTGCCATGACGATGGAGTTGATCTGGTTGCTGACCTGGGAAATAGGCTGGTTGAAGGAACGGGATAGAGTCAGAAAAGAGATCAGCTTGCCCAGAGTCAGCAGGCTCCCGCCGGAGTAGACGGCAAGCAGGCCGCCCACGATGGCAAGAATGGCATACTGGATATAACCCAGGTTATTGTTCACGGGGCCCATAACGTTGGAGTAGGCGCCGGCCCGGAAAGCGTTTTCCCGGAGCTTGTCATTGAGGGCGTCAAACTCCTTTTTCGCAGTTCCCTCATGGCAGAAAACCTTGACCACCCGCTGGCCGTTAATCATTTCCTCCACATAGCCGTTGACCGCGCCCAGGGCCCTCTGCTGGCCGATGAAGAAGCCGGCGGACTTGCCCGCCACAACCTTGGTAACGTATATGATGGCGGACACCGTCAGCAGCAGCACCAGCGTCAGGATGGGAGAGGTGATCACCATGGCAATAAACACCACAATGAGCGTCGCCACAGAGGAAATGCACTGGGGAATGGACTGGGAGATCATCTGCCGCAGAGTATCGATGTCGCTGGTGTAGCGGCTCATCAGGTCGCCCACGGGATGGGAATCAAAGTACCGGATTGGCAGCGTCTGCATATGGGTGAACATTTCGTCCCGGATAACCTTTTGCGTCCCCTGACCCACCCGGACCATCAGGAAGTTATACAGGAAAGAGGAAAGCATACCAACGAGATAGATACAGGCCAGTACGCCCAAAAACCGCAGCAGAGGTGCGTAATCGGGATCAACCTCAGCCAGCATGGGGGTGATGTAGTTGTCCACCAGGGTGCCCAGGGAGGCGGAGCTCACCGCCTGGGCAATGGCGCTGAAAATAATGCAGATCACGACCACTACCATGGTGGCCTTGTACTTGGTCATATAGGACAGCAGCCGGGAAATGGTCTGCTTTGGGTTCTTGGCCTTGCGCCCGTCACCGCTCATTCTTACAGGAGGCATTACTGGAGCCCTCCTTTCTGCTGAGAGTAGAAGACTTCCTGGTAGATGGTGGAGGTCTTCAGAAGCTCCTCATGGGTGCCCATGGCGGAGATTTTTCCGCCGTCCAGCACCACGATCAGGTCCGCGTCCTGAATGGAGGAGATCCGCTGGGCAATGATCAGCTTCGTGGTACCCGGGATCTCTTCCCGGAAGGCCTTGCGGATCATTGCGTCGGTGTGGGTGTCCACGGCGGAGGTGGAGTCATCCAGAATCAGGATCTTAGGGTTTTTCAGCAGGGCCCGGGCAATGCAGAGCCGCTGCTTCTGGCCGCCGGAGACGTTGGTGCCGCCCTGCTCAATGTGGGTGTCATAGCCGTCAGGGAATGTCTGTATAAATTCATCTGCGCAGGCCAGCTTACAGGCATGAACCAGTTCCTCGTCCGTGGCGTTGGGGTTGCCCCAGCGCAGGTTTTCCTTGATGGTGCCGGAAAACAGCACGTTTTTCTGCAGCACCATGGACACGGCATTGCGCAGAGCGGTAATATCATAGTCCCGGACATTGATGCCGCCCACCCGGACGGTGCCCTCGGTGGCGTCATACAGTCTGGGAATCAGCTGCACCAGGGTGGATTTGCTGGAACCGGTGCTGCCCAGGATGCCTACGGTCATGCCGGAAGCAATGTGCAGGTCAATGTTTTCCAGGGCGCTGCGGTCTGCGGTCTTGGAATACCGGAAAGATACATTGTCAAAATCGATGGAGCCGTTGGGAACAGTGGTAACAGGGTCCTTCGGGTTATCCAGATCCGGGGTCTCCTCCAGAATCTCGGTGGTACGGCGCAGGGGCGCCCGGGCCATGGTCATCATCACAAACACCATGGACAGCATCATGAGGGAGCTGAGAATCTGGGTGGTGTAGGTGAACATGGAGGTCAGCTGGCCTGTGGTCAGGCCCACGGCAATATCATTGCCGGACTGGACCACCATTGTGGCGCCCAGATAGGAGATGACCAGAATGCAGGTATAGACCGCAAGCTGCATCAGGGGATTGTTGAACGCCAGGGTCCGCTCCGCCTTACAGAAGTCTTTATAAATTTCCTCAGAGACAGTGGTGAACTTCTCCGTCTCCCGGTCCTCCCGGACGAAGGACTTGACCACCCGGATGCCATGGAGGTTTTCCTGAACCACATTGTTCAGCTTGTCGTAGGTCCTGAACACCCGGTCAAAGATGGGGTAGACCGTTTTCATCAGGATGTACAGGCCCAGGCCCAACAGGGGCAGCACCCCGCAGTAGATGAGGCACAGCCGGGGGCTGATGGAAAAGGCGTTGGTGGTGGCCAGAATCAGCATCATGGGACAGCGTATTGCCATACGAATCATCATCTGGAAGCCCATCTGGATATTGGCCACATCGGAGGTCAGACGGGTGACAATGCTGGATGTGGAAAACTTATCAATATTGGAAAAGTCAAAGGTCTGCACGTTATAGTACATGTCGTGGCGCAGGTTCCGCGCAAAACCGGTAGCGGCGTAAGAGGCAAAAAATGCCGAAGCCACACCGAAAGTCAGCGAACACAGGGCATACAGCACCAGGACCAGGCCGTACCTGACCACGGCGCCCATATCGCTCATTTCCACACCCAGGTCCACGATTTTTGCCAGGACCAGCGGGATCCTGACCTCCATATAAACCTCTCCCACCATGCACAGCGGGCTGAGAATGGTGGCCCATTTGTATTCCCGGATACACCGGAGAAGTCGTCTTATCATTCGAATTTATCCTCCTTATGTGGGAACGGTTCCGCCCTTTGCCCCATGTTCTGAATCGCACGGGCAAGATAGGCCGCGAACTGTTCTTTTTCCTCCGGGGTAAAGTCCCGGACGATCCGTTCTTCATTGTTCAGGATGGTTCTGTCCATCACTTCGATGCACTCCAAGCCCTTGGGGAGCAGGTAGATCCGTTTGCACCGGCGGTCCTCCGGGTCCGGACGCAGCTCCAGAAACTCTTTCTTTTCCAGGCGGGATAAAAGCCCCGACACCGTGGGATGGCTCAGGTGAAAGGCTTCTTCAATATCCCGGGCGCGGAGCGCTTTTCCACTGTGGGCAAGGAAACCCATGAGATGGCCCTGGGCCGATGTCAGGTCCATGGAAGACAGAGCCTCCGTCATGGTCTGGGACGTGCAGCAGTGCAGGATACGGACAAGATGCCCATAATGAATCAAGGAATCACCTCCGCGGCAAAACCCGGAACGGCCCGGCCATGAAAGCAGCCGAATCCTCCGGGTCTTTCAAAATATGTAGCAAGCTACGCATTAGTTTACCACGCTGCTTTTCCAGATGCAAGCCCTTTCAAAAAAAGTTTACAATTCTGGTTTTCCACGGCAAAGAGGCAAATTGGAATTTGTCGCTTCGCTGTAAGTTGACAGTTGACAGTGGTAAGTGGACAGTTGTGGTATCCCCTTCGGGGATGATTGAAAATATAAAGGCCCCCAAATGCCTCGTTTTATCTTAAAAACGTAGCAACGGTTGAATTTTATTATTTTTAATTGTCCCGAAGGGACTCCTTAATTGTCCACTGTCAACTGTCCACTGTCCACTCGGGCTCTGCCCGCCAAATTCATATTTCAGCAAATAAACAGTCCCCGGGCGGGAGGGTGATGACCCTCCTGTCCGGGGACTGTTTATTTGCTGTTTTCCCGACGGGACTCCATGCGTCCGGACTGGATCACCGGCGGCTTGGGGTCCGTCATTTCCCAGGGTACGGTTTTCTGACCGTCCTCTTTTTCTTTCTCCGGCATTGCTCTCACCCCGGGAATAGGATTCCCCGAAGCAGCACCGTTCATGCAGAACGGGAAGCGCCCGCTTTCTCAGCTTCCGATCCCCTGCCCCAGAAAGAATTCCCGAACCTCCGCCACCCGGTCAAAGGGGCTTTGAAGCCCCGCTTCCTCCAGGAACGCCAGGAAATACATTTCCCAGGTATCCAGGTTTTCTTCGTACCGTGTAAGGCCCGCTCCCGCTTCCTTAAGCTCCATCTGGTACAGCTGCATGGCGGCATCGTTGCTCACCACATAGCTGATAATATACATGGGATTGGTATAAAAATGGGTCACGGTGATAAAATCCCGGCTGTCAAAGGCCGCCATGTCAAGGCCAAAGTCTTTCGCAGTCTGTTCATACAGCCGCCGCAGCCCCTCCGGGGTCAGTTCCTCCCCGGTCAGGGAATACATCTGCTCTTCAAAGGCCGCGTAGCAGCTCTGCTCCACATAGGTGCTCAGACTGTCGGCAAGCTTCATTCCCGCAAGGTCCCGGTTCTGTTCCCCGTAGCACAGGAGCAGATACTCCATCCCCTGGGAGAATACCTCCTCCACATCGATCCCCGCGGTATTGCCGTAGCTTGCGTAGTCGCTGCAGAAATGGCCGAACTCATGGGCCAGGGTCAGGCTGTCGTACCGGGTCAGCCCCGGGTTCATAAAGAGAAACGGCTCTTCATAGGCTGGCAGGTACACCTCAAAGGAGGCGTTATATTTGTTGGGCGAATAGGCAATGTCATACAGGCCGCCCCGCTCCATCAGCCGGAAAGCCTCCCAGACGGTGCCCCCCATGGCCCGCACCGCGCCCCGAACGGATTCCAGGGTCTTTGCTTCCGAAGCGAACGCCCCCGCCGCGTCCCAGAGACTGCCGTCCAGCCCGCGGTACAGCGGCACCAGCGCCTCCCGGATCTTCTCTATGTACTGCCGCGCCTGGGCCGGGGTATAGTCCCGGTAATAATAAAAATCGTAAGCAAAGTCAATATAGCTGTCATAGCCCTGGCACCGGGCCTGCTCCTGCCGGTTCCGGATCAGCTCCGTCAGCACCCGGGCCATATCCTCCCAGCAGCTGTCAAAAAACTCCGGGGAACCATAGGCAGCCTCCGATACCCCGTTGGACAGAGCGTAATACCGGCTGCGCAGCTCGCTTTCCGCGTCCACAAGCGCCAGAAACTCCTCGCTGTACAGGCTCTCCCCCCGGTAAGCGTCAAAGAACCCGGCGCCAAAATAGTCATCCCTTTCCAGCTCCCGGCGCAGCGGGGAGGCGGCCAAGGCTCTGTACAGTTCGTCCAGCATACTGTCCACCCGGGAAGACAGCCTTGTGCAGTAGTCGTATTCCCCGGCGTTTTCCTCATTGGTCAGATCCCCGCTGTAGCGGATGTCCGCCAGGGAATAGGCGGTATAGAACCGGCCATAGGCATCATAAAACCCATTGATCCCATCGGTGACAGCGTCCAGGTCCTTATCCCGGGCGGCCTGCTCCGTTTGGGCCAGCAGCGTTTCCAGCTCCGTCAGGTCCGGCCGGATATATTCCATTTGGGAGTAGGGGGTCACCCGGCTGCGTTCGATCTGCTCCCGCAGAGAGTGTCCGCTGTCGGTCACCCCGGCAGCCTGGCCCAGGGCGCGGAAAAAGCCGCCCATATCCACCGCGCCGCAGCCGGTGAGAAGCAGGCAAAGGCAGAGGGCAAATATCAGCATTTTCTTTTTCATAGGTTTCTCCATAAATACGTTTGTATGCGTATCGGCTTTCCGTGGTAAACGGATAAATTAGAATTTTCCGACTTCCCGGTCATTGCGAGCCAGTCCGCTTTCCTGGCTCGCAATTCCCCCTCGTATTTCCGAATTACGATCGTCTGCCTCCGTAGGGGCGCTCATTGAGCGCCCGGCAGAGAAAGTTTCGATATTCGCATTTCTTTCGGCGAAAAGGTGTCATTTTATGTGAATTTATTCTGGAATTCGGTGTGTTTTCGCGGGCGGTCAATGACCGCCCCTACGAATGGATGACGATGGGCTGCCCGGAATTCGATGGGGATTCCCACACCAGTTTGAGAACTGGTTCGGAATGACAATGTTGTTCGATGCCCGGTCTTTTCTCTGCAAATTCCCATTTGCCGCACTGCCGCGTTATGCAATGTTTCTATTCGGAATTTACCGGTTAAATAAGGGCTTGACCTTCCGGCGGTAAATGCGGGCAAAGAGCAGCATTGTCACAAGAATGCTTACCAGCTCCGCAACGGGAAACGCCCACCACACATTATGGACGCTGCCGGTGAGGCTCAGCAGGTAGGCCGTGGGCAGCAGTACAAACAGCTGACGGCACAATGACACAATGGTGGAATAGATCCCGTTTCCCAGAGCCTGAAAGCACGCGGTCAGAATAATCGAGAAAGCGGCGATGGGGAAATGCAGGCTGATGATCCGCAGGGCGCTGATGCCGATAGACAGGAATTCCTCCGAGGGGTTGAACAGCCCCAGAAGCAGTCCCGGCACGAACTGGAACGCCAGCAGCCCCGCCAGCATGATCCCCACGGCGATCGTACACGCAACGCGCAGGGTTTTTACGATCCTGTCCGGCTTTTCCGCTCCGTAATTGTAGGCGATAATAGAAATGGTGGCGTTGTTCATACCGAACAGCGGCATGAAGAAGAAGCTCTGGAGCTTATAGTAGACGCCGAACACCCCCGTTGCGGTCTCCTGAAAGCTCTGGAGAATCTGGTTCATACCGAAATTCATAACGGAACCGATGGCGTTCATGACGATTGCGGGAACTCCCACCGCCAGAATCGGTCCGATGCTGGCTTTCACGGGCTTCAGGAATCGGAAAGACAGATGCACGTCAGAATTGAACCGGATATTAAAGAAGACACACAGGCAGGCCGCCAGCCACTGTCCGATCACCGTTGCCACCGCCGCGCCGGCAACACCCATGGCAGGGATCCCGAACCAGCCGTGAATAAAAATGGGGTCCAGAATAATATTGATGATGGCACCCGTAGCCTGAACAAACATGGTGTGCACCGTCCGCCCGGTAGCCTGGAGCAGACGCTCTCCCAAAATCTCCACAAACATGCCCAGGGTAAAGACACAGCAGATCCGGGAATAGGCGATGCCGCCCTCCACGGTCTCAGCCACCTGGGACTGCATGGCGTAATAGGGCCGGGTGCCGAACAGGCCAAAGAGCACGAAGATCACCACAGCGATCAGCATAAGAAAGATGCCGTTTCCCGCTGCCCGGTCGGCAGCCTCCTGATTTTTTTGTCCCAGACTCTTGGAGAGCAAACTGTTCACGCCCACACCGATGCCTACCGCAAAGCCGACCTGCATATTCTGCACCGGGAACGCCAGGGACAGGGCGGTAACCGCGCTTTCGGATACCTGGGACACATAGATGCTGTCCACAATATTGTACAGTGCCTGGACGAGCATGGACAGAATCATGGGCAGAGCCATATTCACCAGCAGCTTCGGCACGGGCATAACGCCCATCTTATTTTCTTCCGGTGTTTTCACTTCCATAGTAACTCCCGCAATTCTTTGTTTTCCTCTCTATTATAACGGAATATCCTATGGATGCAAGAAGAAAATCTTCAACCCCTGGGACATGCCGCCCTTTTGCAGTTTTTCCGGAAAAGGGGGTATACTTTTCCGCGGAAATTTGGTATACTGGAGGCATCCTTTGAAAACTGCTTTTTGCGGTTTTGGGCGAGAGATTTTGTTCTAACAAAAGTTTTGGAAATTCCGGAATACTTTGTGTATTGCGGGATTTTCAAAACGCATTGTTAGGACAAAAGATCCGTTCAAAATCCAAAAGGGCAGTTTTCAGAGGTGCCCTGGAAAAAAACAGGAGGAGAAAAACATGCAGAAAGTATTGGATCAGATTTCCGAAAAAATGGCCCGGGCCTTTGCCGATGCGGGCTACGACCCGTCCTACGGGCGGGTGACGGTTTCCAACCGGCCGGACCTGTGCGAATATCAGTGCAACGGCGCCCTTGCCGCCGCCAAGCAGTATCACTGCGCCCCCATTCAGATCGCCCGGGCCGTGGCCGAGAAGCTGGATCAAAAGGATTATGACCTGGTGGAAGCGGTGATGCCGGGCTTTATCAATCTGAAGCTCTCCGGTGCCTTTCTCCGGGAGTATCTGGAAGCCATGCGCACCGAGCCGGACTTCGGCACGGAGAAGATCGGTGCCGGGAAAACCGTGGTGGTGGACTACGGCGGCGCGAATGTGGCAAAGCCCCTGCACATCGGCCATCTGCGCCCCGCCATTATCGGTGAAGCCCTGAAGCGGCTGCACCGGTATCTGGGCTACCGGACCATCGGGGATGTCCACCTGGGTGACTGGGGCCTGCAGATGGGCCTGATCATCGCCGAGCTTCACCGCCGGCAGCCAGAGCTTCCCTATTTTGACGAAGCCTTTACCGGCCCCTACCCGGCGGAGCCGCCCTTTACCCTGTCGGAGCTGGAGGAGATCTACCCCACTGCCTCCGCCCGAAAGAAAGAGGACGAAGCATTCGCCCGGGAGGCCCACATTGCCACTTTTGAGCTTCAGCAGGGCCGTCCCGGCTACCGGGCCATCTGGCAGCACATTATGAACGTGTCCCTTGCCGACCTGCACCGGGTATACGACGCTCTGGATGTCCACTTTGATGTGTGGCTGGGAGAAAGCGACGCGGATCCCCTGATCCCCGATATGCTGGCGGACCTCAAGCAGCGGGGCTTCGCCGTAGAGAGCGAGGGTGCCCTGGTTTTCCCCGTGGCGGAGCCCGGGGACAAAAAAGAGGTTCCTCCCTGCATTCTGGTCAAGTCCGACGGCGCCGCCATCTACGCCACCACGGATCTTGCCACTCTGGTTCAGCGGCAGCGGGACTACGCCCCGGACAAGATCCTCTATGTCACCGACAAGCGCCAGGCCCTGCACTTTGAGCAGGTGTTCCGGGCGGCAAAGAAGAGCGGCATTATCCCCGAGAGCACCCTCTTAGAGCACCTGGGCCACGGCACCATGAACGGCAGCGACGGCAAGCCTTTCAAGACCCGGGACGGCGGGGTTATGCGGCTGGAGACACTGCTTGCGGATATGACCGCCTTTGTCCGGGCCAAGGTGGTGGAGAACCGGATCGTGGACGACAGCGAGGTGGACGCCACCACCGCGAAGATCACCCTGGCCGCTCTCAAATACGGCGACCTTTCCAACCAGCCCACCAAGGACTACAATTTTGACGTGGAGCGGTTCGCCGCCTTTGAGGGAAACACCGGCCCCTATCTGCTGTACACCATCGTCCGGATCAAGAGCATCCTGGCAAAATACGGCAAATGGGAGGATCTGCCCATCCGGCTGCCCGCCAATCCCTATGCCAAGGATGTCATGCTGGCTCTGACCAAGTTTGATCCCACCCTGGACACCGCCCTGCGCACCTCCAGCCCCAACGTGCTGTGCGCGTATCTTTTCGACCTGGCAGGAGCCGTCAACAAGTTCTACCACGAGACCCGGATCCTCTCCGAGGAAGACAAGGCGCTGCAGGAGGGGTACATTGCCCTCATCGGCCTTGCCATGAATGTTCTGGAAACGGGCATTCACCTGCTGGGCTTCTCCGCTCCCGAAAAAATGTAAAACGCAGAAAACCGCCGCTCCCAAATTCGGGAGCGGCGGCGCTTTATTCAGAAAACCTTACTTCGCGAAGACCCGCTTCAGTTTCACGAACCGGGGCAGGCCGTCTTCCTTGACCATGCCGGTTTCGCCCTGGATAAGGGGCAGGCAGTAGTTGATGAAGCCCTCGTTCACGCCGTTGTGGGCCTCGTTGATCCACTCCAGAGGAACCTTCTTCTCGGCGTTGGCAACCAGGCTCAGATCAAAGAGCTCCGGCTCGCACTTGTAGCCGTTTTCATCCCGGGTGCACTTAAAGCCAACCATCTTGTCGGTGATGCCGGCAACCGCGGACTCCACCGCCACCTTGCCGGACATGAAGGACTCGGCAATGTCGGTGCCGGAGGCGCAGTGGGCAGCGCAGCGCTGCAGCAGGCTCAGCTCAATGGGACGAACCTTGACGCCGCCCAGGGCAGCCTTCACCACATCCGCCAGACGGGCAGCCAGGCCGCCCAGCTGGGCATGGCCGAAGCCGTCGGTGCCGCTGGTCTTCGCCTCGGAGACGAAGGTGCCGTCGGCATAGTGGATGCCCTCGGAAACGGCCACCAGGCAGTTCTTCTTCTCGCCGTAGATCCGCTTCACATCGGCAATGAACTGGTCCATATTGAAGTCCACCTCGGGCAGGTAGACGAGGTCCGGGCCGTCGCCCTTGATGCCCGCCAGCGCGGCAGCGGCGGTCAGCCAGCCGGCATGACGGCCCATGCACTCCACGATGGTGACCATACCGGTGTCGTACACCTGGCAGTCACGGCTGACCTCCATAAAGGAGGTGGCGATATACTTGGCAGCGGAGGCAAAGCCCGGGCAGTGATCGGTGCCGGCCAGGTCGTTGTCGATGGTCTTGGGCACGCCCATGACCCGGCACTCGTAGCCGACCTTGGACATATACTTGGAAATCTTGTTGCAGGTGTCCATGGAGTCATTGCCGCCGTTGTAGAAGAAGTAACGGACATCGTACTTCTTGAAGATCTCCAGGATCCGCTTGTAGTCGGTGTCGTCCACATCGGGATCGGCGATCTTGTAACGGCAGGAGCCCAGGGCGGAAGAGGGGGTGTGGAGCATGTTTTCCAGCTCCTTGGGATCTTCCTCGTCCATGATCATGAGCTGGTCATTGAGAACACCCTTGATGCCGTGGAACGCGCCGTAGACCTTGGTGATATTGGGATTTTCCAGGCCGGTCTTGATCACGCCGTAGGCGGAGCAGTTGATAACAGAGGAAGGACCGCCGGACTGACCGATGATCAGAGAGCCCACCAGTTTCTTTTCGGACATGTTGGATACCTCCAGTAATATAATAAATATTTTTTTATGGAATTTGACGACTATGCTTCCCCATAGCCCTATACGGATTCCATTATAACACAATTCTCGTTGTATGGCAAATATTTTTATTGAAATCGGGGAAATTTGTGCTATAATGGCATCATGAAATGGGGCCACGCCCCTGAATTGAGAAAGGATGATTTTATGGCACTTGTTACTTCTACCGAGATGTTCAAGAAAGCTTATGCCGGCGGCTACGCCATCGGCGCTTTCAATGTGAACAATATGGAAATCGTTCAGGCCATCACCGAGGCCTGCCGGGAGGAGAAAGCTCCCGTCATTCTCCAGGTGTCCAAGGGCGCCCGGGCTTACGCCAACCACACTTACCTTGTGAAGCTGGTGGAGGCCGCCGTCATTGAATGCCCCGAGATCCCCATTGTTCTGCATCTGGACCACGGCCCCGACTTTGAGACCTGCAAGGCCTGCATCGACGGCGGCTTTACCTCCGTCATGATCGACGCTTCCTCCAAGCCTTTCGAAGAGAACATCGAGATCACCCGCAAGGTCGTCGAGTACGCCCATGACCACGGTGTTGTGGTTGAGGCTGAGCTGGGCACTCTGGCCGGCATTGAGGATGACGTAAAAGTCGCTGCCCACGCCGCTTCCTACACCCGTCCCGAGGAAGTCGAGGAGTTCGTCTCCAAGACCGGCTGTGACTCCCTGGCTATTGCCATCGGCACCAGCCACGGCGCTTACAAGTTCACCCCCGAGCAGTGCACCCGGAACGAAAAGGGCATCCTGGTTCCGCCTCCCCTGCGCTTCGATGTGCTGGAAGAGGTCTCCAAGCGCCTGCCCGGCTTCCCCATCGTGCTCCATGGCTCCTCTTCCGTGCCTCAGGACTACGTGAAGATGGTCAACTCCCATGGCGGCAAGATGCCCGACGCTGTGGGCATCCCCGAGGAGCAGCTGCGTCACGCCGCTGAGCTGTCCGTCTGCAAGATCAACATTGACTCCGACCTGCGTCTTGCCATGACCGGCACCATCCGTAAGTTCTTCGATGAGCATCCCGACAAGTTTGATCCCCGTGAGTACCTGAAGCCCGCCCGTGCCAACATCAAGGAACTGGTCCGCCACAAGCTGGTTGACGTTCTGGGCTGCGCCGGCAAGGCCTAAGTTTCCCATTACACACAAAATTCCGGACCCTTTTCAGGGCCCGGAATTTTTCTTATGTCCTAACGGTAAGATTGAAGTCTGTTATGAGGCGGTGCGGAGTCTGCTGCGGATCCATGCTCTGTGTTTCCACGAGATTCAGCCTCTGGTCAGTCCCGCCCGGAACTCCATGTTGATTTCAGCGATTTCCTTTTCGCCGTCAATATAAGGCTGGTACAGGGTCTCCACCCGGCCGCCGCCCATGTTGTCGCAGCCGTTGCAGAACTGGCACTCAGTGCCGCAGGCGGACAGGGCCTGGTTGATGATCTGAATTCGTTCTTCTCTTGTGGTATCCTTGATCAAAATGGAACGCATATCTATTTCCTCCCGTCAGTGTCTGTATTCGCCCATAATTTCCTGAAAGGTTCGTTTTCCATCGATGTAATCCGCGAAGACGAGCATGGGCTCCTGACCGCGGAAAACCTGACAGATCCCGCAGATGTCGCAGTCGCTTCTGCACCGGAAAGTCTCCCGGATATAGGCAGCGCGCTGTTCTTTTGTGGATGTTTCCAGGTCCGGCACCATACCGTTTCCCTCCCCGCTCCGTTTCCGTATATCAAAAGGATAGCGCAAACGCGGGAACATTTCAAGGCCTTCGGCCGCAGTGGCAAAAAATGTCCCCAGCCAATGAACTTTTGTGCTTGACAAATGCACATCCAGCTGTTATAATGCTGGAAACCGTTGAGGAAGAGTGAGTAAGCGATTCCCCTTTTCTCCCAGAGAGCCGCGGGTGCTGAGAACGCGGCAGAAAAGGAATGGCTGAATGGACTTCCGAGGGTGATCAGAAAGGGAGCTTTCCCAAGTATGTGAGCCGGAGAAACGATACTCCGTTATCAAATGTCAGCGTATATTGGTACGCGTTAAGTGGGCGCATAATAACAATGCGTCAAGCCGGGTGGCACCGCAGGAGTTTTCTATCCTGTCCCAGCAAAGGATTTGCTTTGGGACAGGATTTTTTCTGTCCCGCCGGAAAAAGAAAGGAGAACCCCCATGACAAACCACACCATTCCCTACAAGATCTACCTGAACGAAGAAGAAATGCCCACCGCCTGGTACAATCTTCGGGCCGACATGAAGAACAAGCCCGCTCCCCTGCTGAATCCCGGCACCCTGGAGCCCATGAAGGCGGAGGATCTGTCCGGCGTCTTCTGTGAGGAGCTGGTCCGGCAGGAGCTGGACAACACCACTCCCTACTTTGAGATCCCCGCCGAGATCCGGGAATTCTATAAGATGTACCGTCCCTCTCCCCTGGTCCGGGCCTACCGGTTGGAGGAGAAGCTGGGCACTCCTGCCAAGATCTACTACAAGTTCGAGGGCAACAACACCTCCGGCTCCCACAAGCTGAATTCCGCCATTGCCCAGGCCTATTACGCCAAGCAGCAGGGTCTGAAAGGCGTCACCACCGAGACCGGCGCCGGCCAGTGGGGCACAGCGCTGAGCATGGCATGTGCCTACTTTGGCTTGGACTGCAAGGTGTATATGGTGAAGGTCTCCTACGAGCAGAAGCCCTTCCGCCGGGAGGTCATGCGGACCTACGGCGCGTCCGTGACCCCGTCTCCCTCCATGGAGACCAATGTGGGCCGGAAGATCCTGGCGGAGCATCCCGGCACCACCGGCAGCCTGGGCTGCGCCATCTCCGAAGCGGTGGAAGTGGCCACCTCCACCCCCGGCTACCGCTATGTGCTGGGCAGCGTGCTGAACCAGGTGCTGCTGCACCAGAGCATCATCGGCCTGGAGACCAAAACGGCCCTGGACAAGTACGGCATCAAGCCGGACATCATCATCGGCTGCGCCGGCGGCGGCTCCAACCTGGGCGGCCTGATCGCGCCTTTCATGGGAGAAAAGCTCCGCGGAGAAGCGAACTACCGCATCATCGCCGTGGAACCCGCCTCCTGCCCCAGCTTCACCCGGGGCAAATATGCCTACGACTTCTGCGACACCGGCATGGTATGTCCTCTGGCTAAAATGTACACCCTGGGCAGCAGCTTCATCCCCGCCCCCAACCACGCCGGCGGCCTGCGGTACCACGGCATGAGCTCCATCCTGTCCCAGCTGTACGACGACGGCCTGATGGAGGCGGTCTCCGTGAAGCAGACGGATGTGTTCGAGGCCGCGGAATATTTCGCCCGGACCGAGGGTATTCTCCCCGCACCGGAAAGCTCCCACGCCATCAAGGCCGCCATCGACGAGGCCGTGAAGTGCAGAGAATCCGGCGAGGAAAAGACCATCGTATTCGGTCTGACGGGTACAGGCTACTTTGATATGGTGGCCTACGAAAAGTTCCACGACGGCAAGATGGGCGACCACATCCCCACCGACGAGGAGCTGAACGAAAGCCTGTGCAAGCTTCCCAAGGTATAACGAACCGCACCATACATGCGGGAGGGCCATCGGCCCTCCCGTTTTCTTACGGAGCAGACCTCCGGTCGTTGGCCGGCGTCGCTGTATGCCGATTGAGGTTCAGGGAAGCCGTAAATGATCGTTTAGCGCACTGGCGCGGCAGCGCCCCAAGGCTCCCTTGTGCAAAGGGAGCTGTCGCGAAGCGACTGAGGGATTGTGCAGTAAAACATTTAATACTGATGACAACGAATCAGCGAAAAGGGACCGTAAAGGACACTGCCCGTTCTTACGATAGGTAGATGTAGAAGTCCACCGTTACAACCCCTCAGTCAGCTACGCTGACAGTCACATTAAGGTATGATTGCCCCCGGCAATCATTGATATTTTGATTCACTGCGTGCAGCACCACCCCTTACGCAGGGGAGCCCTTGCCGTGTACCGCATCGGACCGCATACCATCCAAGGTAACGTAGTCAGCTAAACGATCATTTACCATAAGCAATCAGATGCAACGGAGCAGATACCTTATGTCTTTTCTTTCAGCATCTGCCGGATGTAACGGAAAGTTTCCCCCTCGCCCCTGTCGCAAAGCATACGAAGCAGCACTTCCAGTTCCTCCCGGGTCTTGGGGTGCATCAGCTCCCGCTCCCGGCTTTTGAGGAAATAGTTCAGTGCCGAAGCCGGGGTATAGGCTTTCCCCTCATAGGTCTTGCAGGCGGCGATCCGGTCCATAACCATTTCCGCAAGATAACGCTTGGGCATGGGGACGCTTTCGTAGCTCCTGGTCTGCCGGTTCATGTCCGTCCAATATTCATAGTGGTGCCGGTTGCGGCCCTTGTGGTGCATCCAGGCCTCGCTGTAGCCCTTGTCCTCCCGTTCGGCGGCGTTGGGGCTGCGGTTGCCCTGGTAGTACCGGGCCCCCTCCCAGAACTCCGTGGGGGAATACTTGGAAAGGTCGTGGGTCAGTCCCTGACGGATAAGACCCACACGGAAGCACCCCACCATCACCAGAAACCGGTGGTGGGTAATGGTTTTGAAATGTCCCCAGGTTTTTTTCGCTGTGATCTTCATGGCTTACCCTTCCGAAACCACGATCTCGGAGACGACGAGTCCCGGATTGCGGCGGCAGGTAAAATCAATGGCCCAGAAGCTTGTAAACACCAGGAGCTTTCCGCCCCGGTAGTCCTCCAGAAGCTCCGCGTCGGAGCCCAGGTTCAGGTCATCCAGATCCCCGGGGTAGCTGTCGATCCGGCGGATCTCCTCGTAGGGCAGGCCCTCCATCCGCAGCTCCACGCCGTACTCGCTTTTCATCCGGTACTGGAACACATCAAACTGCAGCGTGCCCACCACGCCCACAATGACCTCCTCCATACCGGAGTTAGGGACCTTAAAGATCTGTATGGCGCCCTCCTGGGCGATCTGCTCGGTTCCTTTCACAAACTGCTTGCGCTTCATGGAATCCTTTGCGGACACCCGGGCAAAGTGCTCCGGGGCAAAGGTGGGGATGCCGGAATAGGTATATTTCTTTCCCGGCACGGTAATGGTATCGCCGATGGAGAAGATGCCCGGGTCAAACACGCCGATCACGTCCCCGGCATAGGCTTCCTCCACAATTTCCCGCTCGGCAGCCATCAGCTGCTGGGGCTGGGAAAGCCGCATTTTCCGGCCGCCCTGGACATGGTAGTATTCCGCGTCCCGCTGGAACTTACCGGAGCAGATGCGCATAAAGGCAAGCCGGTCCCGGTGGGCCTTATTCATGTTGGCCTGGATCTTAAAGACAAAGGCGGAGAAATCCTCGCTGAAAGGATCAATGACGCCGCAGTCGGCCACCCGAGCCAGGGGCGGGGGCGTGAGCTTCAGGAAAGATTCAAGGAAAGGCTCGATGCCGAAATTGGTCAGGGCGGAGCCGAAGAACACCGGACTCAGCTGGCCGTGCTCCACTTCCCCGGCGTTCATCTCCCGTCCGGCAGACAGCAGCTCCACATCGTCAATGAGCTGACGGTGCTTTTCCTCGCTGCCAAGGAGGTCTGCCACCTGGGGGTCATACAGATCCACCGCCATTTCCGCGGCCTTACTTTTGCCGGAAACGCCGGAGAAAAACAGAAGCTTGCTCTTTTCCCGGTCATAGACGCCCTGGAAATCCTTTCCGGAGCCAATGGGCCAGTTCATGGCATAGGTCTCAATGCCCAGCTCCCGCTCCAGCTCGTCCAGCAGGTCAAAGGGGTCCTTGGTCTCCCGGTCCAGCTTATTAATAAAGGTAAAGATGGGGATATGGCGCATGGCGCAGACCTTGAAGAGCTTCCGGGTCTGGGGCTCCACGCCCTTGGCGCCGTCGATGACCATGACGGCGGAGTCGGCGGCCATCAGGGTGCGGTAGGTGTCCTCGGAGAAGTCCTGGTGGCCGGGGGTGTCCAGAATGTTGATGCAGAAGCCGTCGTACTGGAACTGCATCACCGACGAGGTGACGGAAATACCGCGCTGCTTCTCAATTTCCATCCAGTCGGAGGTGGCAGCCCGGGAATTTTTCTTTCCCTTGACCACGCCGGCCTGGGCAATGGCGCCGCCGTAGAGCAGGAATTTTTCCGTTAAGGTGGTTTTACCGGCGTCCGGGTGAGAAATAATGGCAAAGGTCCGCCGCCGGCTGATTTCTTCTTTTAATGTTGACATGGTTCGTTCCTCCTGTGTGAATAATCCTTATTTACACGGCGAACGCGCTACGTTGGACCCATGGGAACCATATGCGGCCTCCTGAAATCTGGATTTTTGGACATTAGGATTAGTTTACCATATTTTTTCCGGAGTTTCAAGTGGATAAACAAAAACCGGACCTGCACGGCAAACAGGAACCGGTCAGAAAACCTTTAAAAAACACCCCTACACGCAGCAATGCGTATAAGGGGTGTGTCCGCTTACCTTACCGGCATGGGGCCGGCTCCGTGCTTTTCCCGCCTTCAGAATTACAGGAAAGCATGATTCTCCGGGCAAAATACCCGCAGGCATTGCGTGAAAATCCTCAGGAGCTTTCTATATTCTCTCCTTGACGGATTTCCCGAAAAAATGTCTGCTTTTTGCGGTTTGGTTTGAAAAATGCAACAGAATATGTTATGATAGAGAAAATCTTTCTTTTGCCAAGAAATGGAGGCGATGTAATGAGCTGCCTTGCCCGAATATCCAACTATTATCCGCAGCTGACCGCTTCGGAGAAGAAAATAGCGGATTACCTGGTGAACAATCCAGAGAGCGCAGTGAAGCTGAACATCAACGAACTTGCCAAGGTAATTCCATGCGCCCCCTCTTCCATCACCAAATTCGTAAAAAAGCTGGATTACCATTCTTTCAGCGACATGCGTCTGGAATTAATGCGGAACGTGGATAACTCCAGTGCGGCGGATTTTTCCCAGTTCCTCTGCTGGAGCGGCAGTATTGATTCCATCAGCCAGCATTATATACAGGGAATTACCCGGACGATCAAGGAAACTCTGGATATAAACGAATTCGACAAATTTACCCAGGCCGCGCAGAAGATCGCCGACGCGCATACTGTTTACCTTTTTGGCGTGGGCAATTCCTCCATCATCGCGCAGGACATGATGCAGAAGCTTATCCGTCTGAACAAGCGCTGCGTATTCTGCCTGGACGGAAACTTCGGCGTACAGAATTCCATGCTCGCGACGCCCGATGATGTGGCGTTGGCGGTCTCCTACGGCGGAGATACCGATGAAGTGAATATTGCCGCCCGTCGGATCCGGGAAGCGAAGTGCCCGCTCATTGCGTTTACCAGATGCGCCAAAACCCCGCTCAGCAGTATGGCGGATATCAATCTGCACGTTCCGAATGTGGAACAGGTCACCCGTATCGCTTCCCTGTTTTCCCGCTATGCTTTTCTTTTCCTCGTGGATATTGTTTACTTGAAATACGCGCAGATCGCGGGCTATGATTCCAATGTTATCCTGCGGGAATACCGGGAGCTGCATAAGCCGCTGGTTGAGCTGTAAAAGTCACAGATCTTTATACATATGATGAAATTGACGGAAGCACTCCAATCCCTGCCGTTCATAAAACCGCTTTCCGTTTGCGTCCGTTGAAAGGAAATAGATGAAGTAGATTCCCTGGCAGGTAAAGTGATACAGCGCGCTGCAAAACAGCACAGAACCCAGGGAGTGATTTCGGTACGCGGCATCTACCCCAAATGGGCCAAACCGGTTGGGGCTGTCATCCATTCCGCGCATGCAAAAACCGATCACTTTGTCAGAAGGCGAGAGACAGATGTAAATTTGTCTCTCCGCTTTTTTTTCGCTCAGAAGAATCTCCACATTTCTGTACCAGCCCGGCGAGAAATTGTCGGACAAAAGGGCGCGCAGTCCGGTTTCGTACTTCGGCTGGAAGCTCGTAAATTGATAGCCCTCCGCCTCCATCCTCCGGCGTTTTTCCACAATCGCAGGCGGGATCTGATAGCCCTGAATGATCCGGCGCATGGAAAAGCATTTCTCACCGATGCGATACCCTCTCCCTCCGAAAAAACGCACCGCATCCTCGGCGGCAGTATCAACCCCCGGAACAAAGTAATTCGGGCTGTAGGCGCCAAGGACGATCTCGCTCGCGCCGGCATTGCAAAGACGGTTTTCAAGCTCCTGACACAGCATCGTACCAATGCCTTTCCGGCGCTGATCCGGGGCAACGAACAAAATACAGATCCATCCTCTTTCCGGTTCAAGTCCCCTGGAATAATAGGGCACTTTCCGTTTCATTCCATACCCAAAGCCCAATATTCTGTTATCTTCCTCCGCGCACAGAGAAAGGGTTTGGTCAAAATTCTCATCTTGCAGAATTCTTTTTTTAAAAAGAACATCGTCCAGCATGTCCATCGGAAGGCACTCATTCCACAATTTGATGATTTTGAAAAGATCTGCGTTTTCAAATTCTCGCAGTTTCAATTCATATTTCCCCTTCCGTCAAAACAAAATCCGTTCCGGGCAGAATATACGCGACTTTATGACAGTCCTCCGGGTGAACGCGGGCAGCAATATTGACACGGGGATCCGATGGAAGATCACAGGTCAGAATCTGCATTTCTCCGGAGTAACGGCAGTATCTTTCATTATCGATGGTAATATCAAACCGGCGGCGCTCCCCGCTTACCCGGGGAAGAATCGCCGTGCCCGCCGAAGCCATCTCCCGGGAGGATTGTGAACGGATGGACATTTCCGCGCGGTCCGGCCGGGCGTGATGAATACCTCCGAACAGGATCTGCCGTTCCCGGGCAGAAATATTTTCATCCACCAGCACCCGGAGCCTCACCGGCTTATTCTGGCAGACATCCGCCACCGCTTTCAGCTCGTCATCCCCCGCAAACGAGTCGCCGATCAAAACGGAGGAAACAAGGCCTGTCTGCCTCAGCTCCGCCGCCGCGTCCCCGCTGGAAAGCGCGCGGTGGCGCTCCACCGTTGGCAGCCCGGCAAACAGGGGCAGACGGGGTTCCCGGAACGCCGGAACACAGGCCGTCACGGGTATATCATACGGGATGTAAAGCCTGCTTTTCTCGCAGAAGAATTCCATGGACAGTCCGGTTTCAGGCCGTGGGTAGAAGTTATGGTGTGCCCGCAGCCGCAGACCGAGCCGGTCCCGGATAATGGGAACCAGCGTCCCGATTTCCCCGGCAGTGAGTACGGATGCGTTGCACATCAGCCCTTTAGGCGAAAGCTGCCGGACCATACCGCAAATCGACTCCGGATCAAATCCGAAATCCATACGCAGCCAATCAACCGGTATTTTCCCCAGTCCGGCAATCTTCTCCGGATCCTTTTGAAAAGCCTTCATTTCCTTTGCCGACAGATCCAGGGTAAATTCCATACCGGAGCTTTTGACAAATTCCCCCAGCGCGGCCATTTCATCCAGGGATTCAGAGACATCTTTTTCCGGTAAATGTAAAGAACTGAACACCTCGTCAAATCCCAGAGAAGCCGCTTTTTTGATGTATTCGTGTATACGCGCTCTGTTTTCCGGATCCCGAAAATCAGGATAAACCGATACGCCGCAGGATATTGACTTTCCCATATTCAGTCCCGCCCTCTTTCATGGAATGCGCGCACCGCCGCTGCGGACGGCGGTGCGCTGCCTTGATTACAAATCAGTCAAAATCTGCCCTGAACGCGGCAAGATTCTCTTTTTTCGCTCCGGCCAGGTATGTGAAAACGAAACCGAAGACAATGGACAGCACATAAGCACCCAGGTAGACCATCGGCTTGGTATTGACCATCGTACCGAGGATGCCGGACACATATGTGGCCACAGAGCCCTGCTCGGGGAAAAGACCCAGGAACGCGCCGCCAACAGCCGCGCCGGCGCAGGCAGTGAAGAAAACACGTCCCAGCGGCAGCGACACGCCGAAGATCAGGGGTTCGCCAATTCCAAGGACACCTGCGGGCAGGCCGCCCTTGACCGCGTTGCCCAGGTTCTTATTGGAGCGGTATTTCACCAGCAGCGCCAGCGCCGCGCCGACCTGGCCGCCGCCCGCCATGGAGCAGAACGGATGCAGAGGCGTATAGCCGATGCTCTCAATCATGGACAGGTGGATCGGCGTAAGGGCATGATGCATACCCGTCATAACCAGCGGCAGGAAAGCGAAAGCGATGACTGCGCCGCCGAGAACGCCCGCATTGTTAAACAGCCACAGGAGCGCAGCCGTGATGATTTCCATAACAAAGCCAAACACCGGCTGCAGCACAAACAAAATCAGCATACCGGTCACCAATACGGACACCAGTGCGGGAATGTGAATCTTCAGCGTATCCGGGCAATGCTTTTTGACCCACTTTTCGATCACCGCAATCAAAGCACCTGCCGCAAGCGCTGCCAGCGTGCCGCCGCGTCCATTGGTGAAAGTGATGGAAATTCCCAGCACAGACATGGTGTAGCCGGCCAGGTTTCCAACGTTGGTAATAATTCCGCCCGCGACAAGGCCCAGGTACGGATTCCCGCCCATAACCTTTGCGGCCTGTGCTGCGACGGCAAGGTTCATATATGTAAAGAACGTTGCGCAGCACACAGAAACAACTGCCATGAAAATCGAACCGCCGTCTGCTACCGCGGCGTTGTTGAAAATCTGCCATCCCCAGGCGCTGTAGCATACATTGAACAGCTGACGCAGTCCAAACAGAAGTCCTGTTCCGGCCAGAACGGGGATCAGGGGCGCAAAGACCTTGGAAAGGAACGCGAATACGCCGGTTGCCTTTTTCTTTTGCATCAGGGCGCCGCTCATGTCCATCTCGGAATAGCGCAGTCCCTCAACGCCTTTCAATTCCTCCATGACGCTGCCTGCCACACCCGGTCCCAAAACAATCTGCAATTCCTTTTCACTTCCAAAAACGCTGATAACACCGCTTAGCTTGGATAGTGCTTTTTTATCCACTTTCTCCTCTTCGCGGACGGACACACGAAGGCGCGTCATGCAGTTTTCCAATCCGGCAATATTGGAAACGCCGCCCAGATGATCCAGAATTTGCATTGCTAAAGATTTATCAGCCATAATTTCTCCTCCAAACTTTCAAATTTGTTCTTGTTGTTTGCCCCTTGCGAAAATAGATTGACGCCGGATATCAAATTTATTTTCCATTTTTATTATACTTCTTTGGAAATTATTTTTCCATTGACAATGTATCCGAATATCGCAAAACAAATTTGGGAGGTTTTTACAAAGGTCACCGATCACAAAAAGCGGTATACAGGCAGGACACGTCAATGGCTCCTGGCCCGCAGCGAAGCCTTTGATCTGCCCCGTTCGCCTGCTTTCCCTCTCACCAACACCCCAAGCATTCACCGCTCCGCAATGCACCGGAATGCCGCGGCGCGCAGGAAAGTCCGGGAACGTCCAGGGTTCATAATTTGTTTACGGATTTTCTGAAAATAGGGCTTGCTTTTTTTGGGCTGTTGCGCTATGATATGTTAGCACTCAGAAAGATAGAGTGCTAACTTCGTAGATGTATGCGGCGGGATAACCGCCTGCAGTCTAAATATACTTCGTATGGAGGAATTGCAATGAAACTGAAACCCATGGCAGACAATGTGCTGCTCAAGTCCCACGAGACCCAGGAAACCACCGCTTCCGGTATTATTCTGGCCACCACCAGCAAGGAGAAGCCCGCGATCTACGAGGTCGTCTCCGCCGGCCCCGGGACCAAGGACGTGACCATGACCGTGGTCCCCGGCGACAAGGTCGTTGTGGGTAAGTACACCGGCACCGATGTGACCATCGACAAGGTGGAGTACAAGTTTGTCAAGCAGGATGACATCCTGGCTGTCGTTACTGACTAAGGAGGAAATGAATCATGGCGAAAATGATCGTATACGGCGAAGACGCCCGCAAGAAGCTGCAGTCCGGCATTGACCAGCTGGCCAATACCGTTAAGGTCACCCTGGGCCCCAAGGGCCGGAACGTTGTTCTGGGCAAGAAGTACGGCGCTCCCCTCATCACCAATGACGGCGTGACCATCGCCAAGGAAGTGGAGCTGGAGGATGCCTTTGAGAACATGGGCGCCCAGCTCATCCGGGAAGTCGCCACCAAGACCAACGATGTGGCCGGCGACGGCACCACCACCG
>CAZVDH010000005.1:0-36952 GCA_964625595.1 uncultured Oscillospiraceae bacterium
ACCATGTCCATGTGGCGGAGCCCATCGACGCGTTTACCAAGCTGTCCTTTGAGGCGGATTTCCAGAAGCTGTCCCCCGGCGGTGCCATCAGCTATGTGGAGGTCCCCAACATGCAGCAGAATATCGACGCGGTGCTGGAAGTGATGCAGTTCATTTATGATAATATTATGTACGCGGAGCTGAACACCAAGTCCGACTATTGCCAGGTCTGTGGCTTCGACGGCGAGATCCAGATCCAGGAAGAGGATGGCAAGCTGGTGTGGGTGTGCCCCCAGTGCGGCAACCGTGACCAGAACAAGATGAATGTGGCCCGGCGGACCTGCGGCTACATCGGCACACAGTATTGGAATCAGGGCCGTACCCAGGAGATTAAGGACCGGGTCCTGCATCTGTAATCATTGTTGCAGGGCTGAGCAAAAAGCGGCGCTTCCCGATTGGGCGTTGTCCGCAGCGAATGTAAACAGTGTCACGGCTGCAGCTCCAGATGGAGCTGCAGCCGTGACACTGTTTTAACCTATATTTGTAATTGTCCAGCCATCCATTGTCAGACGGGTAAATCCTTCGTTTTCATCCGTGTCAGGGATGGACGCAGACCATACCGCTTCACCTTTTTCGTTCAAAGCGGTTATCGTCAGTCCGCGCAGATCGGCTAAACCGTCCAGATTTTCCAGCCAAACCCGTTCCCCTTTTTTAAAAGCAGAACTATCGGCCTGCTGACAGCCGCCGCTGGTGTTGGGGGCTGTGATTTCGATGCGCATAACACCCTCAGCGCCGACGGTGAGATAGTATTTCCGGTCCGCTTCCTGGAGGACCCGGATGCTGTACACTTCATTCAGCTGTACCGGGTAGGTTTCCAGAAGCTCCCCGTCATATTTGATTTCGATTATATCTCCAATCTGCGGCTCCGGGTAGGGGGCTATATTTATCACTGGGATCTGAATCCGGTCCGCGCTGTTCCGCTCCCAGCTGCCTTCAACGGGTTCAACGAGAAGATAGCCATCATGGACTTCCAGGACTTTTGCCTGAAAGTCGGCTATCGGCTCCGGGAAAAGGCCTTCTGCCAGTATACAGCTATCCCGGAAAACCAGCCGTCCGGAACCAACCAGCTTCTTGCTGTTATAGACCCGTTTGTCCACATACAGGCACCCGTCCCCGGAGTTAAAGCGAAGCGTGAAGTCGTAATTCCCACGGTCTGCCAGAGCATAGCTTGCGCCGCTGGCAAAGTCGTAAATGATGACCCGCTCATCGATCATCCCAAAGCCTAAACTGAGACAAGTGCAGAGCTCCGGCAGTCCGTCTCCGGTGAGGTCACAAAAATACGCATTCCATATGGGCATTCCCTGCACCAGAACGGCAGGGACGCCGTCTTTTTCCGCCGCTGTGATCTGATCCAGCTTATAGCGGAAAGTAACATCCGGAAATTCAGGGAGCGCAATGGTCAGCTCTTTTTTTCGTTCCATTCCGGATGGATCCTCGGTAAAGTCAAACCATTTCCGCACCGCTCCTGCTTCCGAGGCGATGCGCACCGTCACATACTGAACCTTTACGGTGACGGTTACATCCTCACCGCCGGGGTCTTGCATATTGGAAACACCGATTTGAAACCATCCGCCTTTTTCCGCTGGAATTTCTGTGGCGATGCCCGGTGTAAGATAATGTCCCTTGACATAAGCGTTTTCCTGCGGCACATCTACCGGCTGCAAAAAAATCTCTGTGTCTCCCGCACCTTTTTCCGCATAGACCAAAATTTTATTTCCCGTAGGGGAAATTTGGGTATCCGAATAGAGTACCGGCGCGGTACTTCCCGCGGGAATGACGATTTTTACCGTAAAGCTTTGCTGTTTTGGATTCGATAAAAAGCAGACCGCGCAGACCCCGCAGGCAATGACTGCCAGAACAATTACCCAGAATGCGGGCTTTTTATAGTTCAGGACGGACTTTACCCGCTCTTTCACTCCCACTTCGCCAAAAGCCAGGGGGCAGGCAGCAACCGTCCGGTGGCGCACGCTGCAGGAAAGCAGGGCCTGGGTGTAGTCCGCTCTTTCCTCGTTTCCCAGGGACTTGATAACCTTTTCGTCACAGGCAAGCTCTATGTCCCGGCACAGCAGCATATAGGCAAGCCACATCAGAGGATTGAACCAATGAATCATCAGCAGCAGAAACCCAAGAGGCTTCCACCAATGGTCTTTGCGGCGGATGTGGGCTTGTTCATGGGCGACAACATGTTCCAAATCCTGTTCGTCCAGCTGAAGCGGCAGATAGATTCTTGGTCTGATAACGCCAAGTACAAAGGGGGAGACTACATGCTCGCTCTGGAAGATATTATCTTTGTAAAGAACAGCGGTATCGACCTTTCGCCGCAGGCACCAGTAGCTGATTGCCGTGTAGAGCAGAAGCAACGCTATTCCGGCAGCCCAAAGGACGGAAGCCAAGGGAATCCAAATCTGTAACGGGTTTGCGCTGGCTGCTGGATGGGGTGTAAAAGAAGCGGAAATAACAGGGTTGATTACGCTGTTGATTGCGTTTATTCCGCTGTCAATGGCAGGTGCGGCATCCATTTCGATGTCCAAAGGGATGGTTTCCGCGCTGGGAATCAGGCTCAATGCACTTTCAAAAGAGAACGGGCAAATCAGCCTGACAGCGACGATACCCCAGAGCAGGACATTGACCCATTTCGGTGCTTTTTTCAAAAGAAACCTGAGTATCAATACTGCCAGAACGATCCAGCTTGCCGAAATACTCATGTTGATGATTTTCAGGAATAGCTCTGTCATTGTTTGCCGCCTTTCCGGATGCGGTCGATCATGCGCTGCACCTCGTCAAGTTCGTCCTCGGATAGACGCTGATGCTTCGTAAATGCCGCAATAAAGGCGGGGAGGGAGCCCTTAAATTTTTTGTCAACCAGTTCGCTGATCTCCCACGCCTGCGCTTCGTCTTTGGAAATGAGAGAGCGGACGGTTCCGTTCTCGTTTTTCAGAACGCCCCGCTCACCGAGACGCTTGATCACAGTGTATGTAGTGGTCCTTTTCCAGCCCAGCTGCTCCTGGCACAGCTTTGCAAGCACAACAGACGTCACAGGTTCATGCTCCCACATAATCAGGCAAAAACGATATTCGCTTTCGTGAATCTTCGGAATATCCATATACAAGCCTCCTTGTCTACTCTGTTAGACTGAATATAGTCTACACCATTAGACAACCGAAGTCAATAGCTTTATAAAAAATTTCCCCTGCTGCAAGCAGGGGAAAGCCATAACCGATTTTTATTCTTGCACTGTCTGCCTGACAGGGGACGCTTCATGTTCCGTTCGGATGCTTGCCTGTTTCGCAAATACCCGGCCGGTGGGGAAGTACCGCTTTTGAATAAGATGGATTATGTGAGCAGTATATAATTCTGCGGTTTTGCTCTTGGCCCGGCGGATCAGGGGTGTCTGTCCGGAACAGGCCGTACAGATCGCCCCAGCGTTTTTCCGCCTCCCAGTATTTTCCGTCCCCGGGAGCGCCCGCGTTGCGCAGGGGGAGGCTGCCCCGGTATCCCCGGAGAATTTCCCGGCCCCGATCGGTAAAGCCCAGGATGCGGACATAGGGAGCCGGTGCGGAAAGATCTTCCCCGGTGAGCCCCAGGAAAGCGCACAGGACCATTCGGTCCAGGCGGGTGCGGGTATAGCGCTTGGTTTTGACGGAGGAGAGAATCTCTTCCAGGGTATTTCCCCGGCGGCACTCCCGCATAAAACGCCGCCAGAGGCCCTCGGAGCCGTAAGGAAGCGCTTCATAATCTGCCTCCGTCATGGTCCGCAGCCGGTAAAGCACGGCGCGTTCACCGGCTTCCAGGGTGTGTGCCGGGGCATGCCGGAATACCGGTGCCGCTTCCGCCGGAATAAAGCGCAGCCAATCCTCCCCGGCGGCGATTGCCAGCCGCAGGGAAGACGCGGAGGGGTTTTCCGGGTCCGGGCACTGGGCGTGGTACATGCCCTCCCGCCGCAGGGGCAGGGGCGTAAGGGCGGACCCCTGGGACACAATAGCCTTGCAGTATTCCACCGCCAAGGTGTCATTGGGGGAGCGGAGCAGGGCAGGGGAGATCCCCATGGCACTGAGGGCTGCCTCTCTTGCGGCGGGAAAGCTGATGCCGCTGTCCAGCGCCTGCCGGAGCTTGAGGGAAAAGTCAGGATCCAGCAGCCCAAGAACGGTTTGCTCCAGGGAGCGATCATCCGCGCTTTCACAGCCGAAAGCCAGATGGGTACAAAGCTCTGAAAGAATCCCCACGCCGCCCGCGGCAAACCCTTCCGCGGAGGACAGGCTCACGGGAACCGGCAGTTCCAGAACAAGGTCGGCCCCGCACAGCAAGGCGGCTTCCGCCCGGAGGGATTTATCAAATATGGCAGGCGCGCCCCGCTGGACAAAGCTGCCGCTCATCAGGCAGACGATGGCGGTATCTTCTCCCAGAGTGTCCCGGACCATGGCAAACTGCTTCCGGTGCCCCAGATGAAAGGGGTTATATTCACAGATAATGCCGGCGATTGCCATGAAGCGTCCTCCTTTTTTGTAAAAAATTTCCCGGCAGGGGTTGAGAAATCGGAAAAAATGCAATATAATAAACCAAGCTATGGTCATCATACCACACAATGGCGAAAAAGAAAACAAAATTTATTTAGGAGGCTATTCCCATGAACGTTCTGGTTATCAATGCCGGAAGCTCTTCCCTGAAGTATCAGCTTATGAATCCCGAGACCGGCGATGTGTCTGCCAAGGGCCTGTGCGAGCGGATCTACATTGACGGCCGTCTGACCCACAAGGTGGGCGATAAGAAGGTCGTCAAGGACATCCCCATGCCCACCCATTCCGAGGCTATTCAGGCAGTACTGGAGATCCTGGTGGACCCCGTTGAGGGCGTTATCAAGTCCGTGGATGAGATCGACGCCGTTGGCCATCGGGTGCTCCATGGCGGCATGAAGTTCTCTGACTCCTGCATCATCGACGACAAGTGCATCAAGGCCATTGAGGACTGCATTCCTCTGGGACCCCTCCACAATCCCGCCAACCTGATGGGCATCCGGGCCTGCCAGGCGGTGATGCCCAACACCCCCCAGGTAGCCGTGTTCGATACCGCGTTCCACATGACTATGCCCCCCAAGGCTTACCGGTACGCCATCCCCACCGAGTACTACGAGAATGACGACATCCGCCGCTACGGCTTCCACGGCACCTCCCACAAGTATGTGGCCCGCCGTACCGCCGAACTGGTGGGCAAGAAGGAATTCAAGATGGTCAACTGCCATCTGGGCAACGGTTCCTCCCTGTCCGCTGTAAAGGACGGCAAGTGCATGGATACCTCCATGGGACTGTCCCCTCTGGCCGGTGTCCCCATGGGTACCCGCTCCGGCGATATCGATGCCTGCGTGGTGCAGTTTATCTGCAATAAGTACAATATGTCCGTGGATGACTGCCTGACCATGCTGAACAAGAAGTCCGGTGTGCTGGCCATCTCCGGCGTGTCCTCCGACTTCCGGGATCTGGACGACGGTGCCGCACAGGGCAACGAGGACTGTCAGCTGGCGCTGGACAAGTTCGGCTACGAGGTTGCCAAGTATGTGGGTGCTTATGCTGCAGCGCTGAACGGCATCGATGTGCTGACCTTTACCGCCGGTGTGGGCGAGAACTCCCCCGGAGTTCGTGCGGATGTGTGCAATTACCTGGGCTTCATGGGTGTCAAGCTGGATTCTGAGAAGAACAAGGTCCGCGGCAAGGAAATGCTCATCTCCACTCCCGATTCCAAGGTTCAGGTCTGGGTCGTTCCCACCAATGAGGAACTGATGATCGCCCAGGATACCCGGGATCTGGTCATGGCCGCCCGGAAGTAAGAAATACGCTTTGAGGGCCGCCGCGGAAAGCGGCGGCCCTTTTCGTGAAAGGAGAAAACATGGAAGCAGTTGAATCCCGCTTTTTGCGGTATGTGGCTTTTGACACCCAGTCCGATGAAAGCTCCGATACCTGTCCCTCCACGGAAAAGCAGCGCATCCTGGGGGCGGCGCTGGCGGCGGAAATGAAAGACATGGGCATTCAGGATGCCCGCATGGACGAGGACGGCTACGTTTATGGTACGATTCCCGGGGATCCGGAGAAGCCGGTGATCGGCCTGATCGCCCACATGGACACCTCTCCGGACGCTTCCGGCGCGGATATCAAGGCCAGAGTGGTGGCGTATTCCGGCGGAGACATTTGTCTGAACGAAGAGAAGAATATCTGGCTGCGGGAATCGGATTACAACTCTCTGCAAAATCACTGGGGCAAGCATCTGATCGTCACCGACGGCACGACTCTGCTGGGGGCGGACGACAAAGCCGGTATCGCGGAGATCCTCGCTGCCGCGGAGCGGCTGATCGCCCAGGGCGGTTCCCACGCCACTGTAAAGATCGGCTTTACCCCCGACGAGGAGATCGGCAGGGGCTCGGACCGGTTTGATGTAAAGGGCTTCGGCGCGGACTATGCCTACACCATGGACGGCGGTCCTGTAGGGGGAATTGAGTACGAAAACTTCAATGCCGCTTCCGCCAGGGCGGTTTTCCGGGGCCTGAATATCCATCCCGGCGCCGCGAAAAACAAGATGGTGAACTCTCAGCGCATTGCGATGGAGTTTAACGGCCTCCTGCCAGCGGAGCAGAAACCGGAATACACCGAGGGCTATGAGGGCTTTTTCCATCTGATTGCCATGGAGGGGCATGTGGAGCAGTCAACGCTCGGCTATATTGTCCGGGACCATGATATGCGCAGATTCAATGAGAAAAAGCAGCTTTTACAGGATGCGGCAGACTTTATCAACCGCAAGTACGGCGAGGGTACCGTGGAACTGACGGTCAAGGACAGCTACTTCAATATGAAGCAATGCATAGAGCCCTGCATGTTTGTGGTGGAGCGGGCTATGGAAGCCATGAAGGCTGCGGGCATGGAACCAAAAGCGGTTCCCATCCGGGGTGGTACCGACGGCGCAAGTCTTTCCTATAAGGGCCTGCCCTGTCCCAACCTGTGCACCGGCGGAGAAAACTATCACGGCCGTTTTGAGTTCATTCCCGTGGAGGATATGGAGCGCTGTGTGGATATGATCGTGCATATTATCCGGGGTGCATAAGAAACGTACCGCAGGAAAACATTTCTTTCAGAACCCAGGCGATTAAGCAAAAAAAGACCGGGACTGTGCAAAAGTCCCGGTCTTTTTTTACGGATGTCAGCCTTCGAAATCGTCCTCGTCGGCAACAGGCACGCCGTCTTCAGAAACAGGCTCTTCGGCAGGAGCAGCTTCCTCAGCGGGGGCGGCTTCTTCAACGGGAGCCTCTTGGGCAGCTTCAGGTTCTTCAGCGGGGGCGGCCTCTTCAGCGGGAGCTTCTTCCGCAGGCACCTCGGTGCAGCTGCAGGGGCACTTGGCCATCAGATTCTTGGCCCAGGCGACGATCTTGTCACCATAGGTAGCAATGACATATACGGCACCGGCAACAGCGGCAAGAGCAGTCAAAACCTTGACAACGGCAGCGAACACTTTCATAGCAATTCCTCCATTTTCTTTTTTTCAGCACAACTAGTATAACCAATCCATAAGGAAAATGCAATCCTAAAATGGGAAACTTTGGGTTATAAAATACAAAATTCAACCGATATAGCCGTACATCCCCCGGACACTGACTTCTCCGGAGTCCACGGCTTCCACCTGACCGGGGGAAAATTCGACGATCAGGGCCCCGGTGTCGCTGACATCCAGGGCTTTTCCGTAGCGGAGGTCGCTGCCCCGTACCAGAGAAATGTCCTTTCCCAGGGTCACGCAGTCGGCCCGGTACTGCTTCAGCATAGCTTCCTTATCCTTAAGCAGCCCGTCATTCATCCGGTACAGCGCGGTCAGCATTTCGGCAGTCAGCTGCGTCCGGGAGATCTCTTTTCCCGTGACCATTTCCAGGGAGCCTGCTTTATCCCGCAGCTCCGGGGGAAAATCCATGAGCTTTTGACGGCAGTTAATTCCAACGCCTACGATGGCATAGTCCACGCTGCCATCCGGGCTCAGCCCCAGCTCGGTAAGAATCCCACAGAGCTTCCGCTTGCCGTATACCAGGTCGTTGGTCCACTTGATGCCCGGACGGAATCCGGCGGCTTTTTCCACGGCATCACACATGGCGACGGCGGCGGCGCAGGTCAGGTGCATCAGGTCTTCTGCAGGGCAGTTTGGACGCAAGAGCATGCTCAGATAGATTCCCATGTCCGGCGGGGAGAGGAACGATCTTCCCATTCGGCCTCTTCCGCCTGTCTGATGTCCGGCACAGACCGCCGTTCCCGCCGGAATGCCTGTGGGAGCCAGCCTTTTGAGGACGGAATTGGTGGAATCCGTCTCGGCAAGCCAGGTGAAACGATTTGCCAGGGGACTGTCCGGCGGAAGACAGGCCAGAACCTCCCGGAAAAAATCCTCAGTCAATGTCTGCATTGACTTCTGCTGGGGGCGCATCCAGCACTTCCGGATGCATGATCAGACGGCGGAAGTACTTGAAGAAAGCGGCATAGTAGTAGCCGTCCACGATCCGCTCATCCACGGTGAACCGGAAATCAACGTACTTGCGCTGAACGACGCTTCCATCCTCGGTGATTTCCAGGGCTTTTCGTTTGCAGCCGAAAGCACAGAAGATCGGCAGGTTGCCGAAATCGTACAGGTGGTGGTAGACAGGGGGAATACCCAGGGAGCCCATGGAGGAAAAATATACGCTGCCGTGGAATGGGCTGATTTCCAGCAGGAATTTGGGGATCAGTCCGAAATAGTCCAGGGTTTTCAGCAGCCAGACCGTAAATTTCAGGAACACACCGGGAATCATGGTAAAGGCATAGGCGGTGCTGTCGAAGCCGGAGTCGGAAGAATCCTGCTTATTCTTCTCAATTTCCGCATTGACCTTTTGATACACATCCGACGCGGTATCCCGGGGAGACAGGTGAACCTTAATAACGGTATCCGGTGCGGTGGTTGCCATTTCCTTTTTGATGGTCATGCAGAATTGGATGTCTTCCCCACGGGAATAGACCTTCTGGCCGGACAGAAAGCGGTTCAGGGCGGGGTACTTTGCAATACAGCGGCAGTAGCAGGCAAGAAGCACATGGAGAATGCCGAAATTCGTCATCCCCTCTTTCCGCTTCTGGCGGATGTAGCGGTCAAGGACCGTGATCTCAAAGGAGTCCGAGAACAGGTTGGACGCGCCGTTCCGGTTGACCATAAGGTAGGGAGATACCTGATCCATAGGGGCCATGGAACGGATCCTGCGGCCGTCCGTGCGGTCGCCCCAGATGGGATGATACACCCCGTCCGTATGGATCCGGATTGCGAACACCATGACCGCTGCGCCCAGGAGCATCAGCACATCCGGAAGCAGATACAGCATAGTGGCGGTATCTCCTGCCAGCAGGGCTGTGCGATGGTAGTAGAGCGTGATTGCCAGGGGGATCAGCTCCACGGGCAGCAGAAGCCAGGGGGCATGCCACCGGGTCCCGGAGATCAGCTCCGTATACAGGAAAGCGAAAGCGGCCAGAGAAACCCAGAACAGCCAGGTAATCAGATGATTGGGAACGTTCCGTGAGATCCAGACGGCGGAATAGAGCGCTGCCATCCACACAGGGATCGCGGTTTTATAGAGCCTATCCTCTCCGTCCAGCAGGGCGATGGCGGCATAGAGCAGGGAAGCTGCCACTGGCAGGACGATTTGACTCCACACGTTTACAGGGCCACCGGTCCCTTTCACACCGATGATCCAGATGCGGGCCACTGCCGAGCTTACCATGCAGGCTGCCATCAGCCAGGTCAGCACGTTTTTGCGGCTGACATACAGATGAATCCTCTTTTTCATAACGAATATAGTATATCAAATCCTGTCAGGTTTCGCAACTGGTTATTTTTCCGCTTCTGACAGGATTCCCGTCAACGCGGCCAGATGCTCCGGTGTCGTGCCGCAGCAGCCTCCAAGAAGCATGGCGCCCGCAGCGCGGCAGGCGGCCATGACTTTGGCAAATCCCTCCGGGTTAAGATCATATTCGGCTATTCCCTGGGCGTTGATCACGGGCATGCCGGCATTCGGCTTGCAGATGAGGGGAAGCTTCGTAAACCGGCGCAGCTTCAAGACAAGGCCGGCGGTCATATCATCCGCCGGGACGCAGTTGAAGCCTACGGCGCAGGCGCCTGCCTTCTCCAGCTCCCGTAGTACCGGCCCCGCCTCCGCTCCGGAGAAAAGGGAGCCGTCGGGCTGCATGGTGAAAGAGTACATGGCGGCGCCCGCGCCCTCCAGTTCGGCGGCGGTAAGAATCGCCTCCGCCTCCTGGGGATACATAAGAGTCTCACCCACAAGAAGATCCGCGCCGCCGTCGATCAGGCCCCGAATCTGCCGGCGGTAGTTTTCCACCAGCAGGTCAAAGCACTTAGGATCGAAGCTGTCACAGGACCCGGCCAGGGTTGTCAGGTCTCCGGCAATGAGACAGCCGGGGGCAGCTTTGCGGGAAAGAGCGACAAGGGAGCGGTTGATTTCTTCCGTGTCCTTTTCCCGACCGTATGCTGCCAGAACCATGGGCTGGGCCTGAAAGGTTGGCGCGTAGAGAATATCCGCCCCGGCCCGGGCATATCCGCGCTGCAGTTCGGTAAGAACCTCCGGATGGTCCAGCACCCACAGTTCGGTACTGCACCCCCTGGGCATTCCGTGGGCCCGGAGCCAGGAGCCGGTGGCACCATCCAGCACGGCGCCCTGCGCGATCCTGTTTTGAAATTCTTCTTTTGTAAGCATTGGCAAATACCTCTCTTTTGTTTGTTTGTCAGTCAGCTTTTTCCGGTAAAAGCCCCGGGTTTCATTGCGGCTGTTTGGGTAATTATACCCGAAGAATGCTTTCTTTGCAATAACCATTGACCTTTTGTGCGTAATCTGGTAAAATAGCACCGAAATTTTTTTCAGGAGGATTTCTAAGCATGAAGAAAACAGTACTGCGGGAGTATGCCCGCCTGATCGTCCGCTGCGGCGTAAATGTCCAGAAAGGACAGGAGGTTTTGATTTACGCCGGTCTCGACCAGCCGGAGTTTGTCCAGATGGTAGTGGAGGAGGCCTACAAGGCGAAGGCCAAAAAGGTTACCGTAGACTGGGACTACCAGCCGCTGCAGAAGCTCCATGTGCGCCACCAGTCCGTCAAGACCCTGGGGGAGGTTACCGAGTGGCAGAAAGCAAAGCTGCAGCACTTTGTGGATGTGGTGCCCTGCCGGATTCATCTGGTTTCCGAGGATCCCGATGGACTGAAGGGTATAAATATGGAGAAGCTGGCCAAGGCCCGTCAGCTGCGTTATCCTATTGTGAAGCCCTACCATGACCAGCTGGAAAACAAGGACCAGTGGTGCATCGCCGCAGTTCCCGGCGCCGCCTGGGCAAAGAAAGTGTTCCCCGGCATGCGTACCAGCGCTGCCATGGAAAAGCTGTGGGAGGCCATCCTGTTCACCTCCCGTGTTACCGATGACCCGGTAAAGGCCTGGCAGGAGCACAACGCCGATCTGCATGACCGCTGCGCCTACCTGAACAGCTTTAATATCCGCAGCCTGCATTACACTGCTGATAACGGCACCGACCTGACTGTGGGCATGATCCCCGAGGGCGAGTGGAAAGGCGGCGGCGACACCAGCCTGCAGGGCATCTTCTTCAACCCCAATATCCCCACCGAAGAGTGCTTCATCTCTCCCAAGCGGGGGGAGGCGGAAGGTATCGTCTATTCCACCAAGCCTCTGAGCTATCAGGGGCAGCTGATTGAAAACTTTTTCGTCCGCTTTGAAAACGGCAAGGCGGTGGAGGTCAAGGCAGAAAAGGGCGAGGAGCTGCTGAAGACCATGATCTCCATGGACGAAGGCGCGGCCTATCTGGGCGAGTGCGCGCTGGTGCCCCAGCGCAGCCCCATTGCGGAAAGCGGCATCCTGTTCTACAACACCCTTTTTGACGAGAACGCGGCCTGCCACCTGGCGCTGGGTATGGGCTTTGCCGACACCATTAAAGACTTCCAGAATAAGACCCTGGATGAGTGCCGCGCCATGGGCATCAATGATTCCATGATCCACGAAGACTTCATGATCGGCTGCGACAGCCTGAATATTGACGGCATCTGTGAGGACGGCAAGGTCGTTCCCATTTTCCGGAACGGCAACTGGGCGTTTTAATCACCGGATTTTTTCAAAAAACCGAAAAAAATGCTTGCATTCCCGGACTTGATGTGCTATCATATCCGGGTGAATGAAAAAAGCCGGGGTATTGCGCCCTTTAACGGATAAGAAAGAGGTGAACGAAATGAAGGAAGGTATCCACCCCAAGTATGAACAGACCACGATCCGCTGCGCGTGTGGCAACGTCTTTACGACTGGCTCCACCAAGAAGGACATTCGTGTTGAAATCTGCTCCAAGTGCCACCCTTTCTATACCGGCAAGCAAAAGCTGGTTGACACTGGTGGACGGGTTGACCGGTTCAACAAGCGCTTTGGCCTGAAGTAAGCCTTTCGTCCGCACTACGGCAGCCGTGGTGCGGACTTTTTTTAATATATCAGACGAGATGGGATAACGCTCGTGTATATTTGCAAGCCTCCGCACCCTGTGGTACATATTAATCAATCGGAGGTATCTATGGAATCAAATTTTAAGGAAGCGGTTCAGGAACGGGCAATTCTTGTGGGCCTGAACGCGGATTGCTTTACCCAGGAAGAAACTGCCACGGAGCAGACCCTGGAGGAACTGGACGCCCTTTTGCAGACGGCGGGGGGCTTCTGCACCGCGAAGATCCTGCAGAACCGGCATGCGCCGGATTCTCACAGCTTTATCGGCGCGGGAAAGGCCCAGGAGGTGCGGATACTGGCAGAGGCCACGGACAGCACCATGGTGATTTTTGACAATACCCTTTCCCCGGGAAATATCCGGGCACTGGAAGAGCTGATCGGCGTTACGGTTCTGGACCGCAGCGCCCTGATTCTGGACATTTTTGCCCAGCGGGCAAGGACCAAGGAGGGCCGCCTTCAGGTGGAGCTGGCCCAGTACCAGTATCTGCTGCCCCGGCTTTCCGGCATGGGCGCCAGCCTGAGCCGCCAGGGCGGCGGCATCGGCACCCGGGGCCCCGGCGAGACCCAGCTGGAAACGGACCGCCGCCATATCCGGGAACGGATCCGGCGGCTGGAAGAGGAACTGGAACAGGTCCGGCGTGTCCGGGGCGTCCAGCGGGAGCGGCGGAAAAAGAATGCCGTACCGGTGGTTGCCCTGGTGGGCTATACCAACGCGGGAAAATCCACCCTGTTAAACAGGTTGACCGGGGCGGGCATCCCCGCCAACAACCGCCTGTTTGATACCCTGGACACCACCTCGCGGCTGCTGAAAGTCTCCGACAATCTGGAAGTGGTGCTTTCCGATACCGTCGGCTTTATTGCCAAGCTTCCCCATCACCTTGTGGACGCATTCCGCGCCACGCTGGAGGAACTGGAATACGCGGATCTTCTGATCCATGTGATCGATTCTGCCGATCCGGAGCGGGATGCCCATATCGCTGTGGTGGATAAGCTGATTTCCCAGCTGGCAAAGCCCGGCACTCCTGTTCTGCGCTGCTACAACAAGGCGGATCTGGCAGCCCGGGAGGACATTCCCACGGGGGAGGGAAACGTTACCGTTTCCGCGGCCCGGGGCCAGGGAATGGACGAGTTGCTGAAAGCTATTGAAAGGGGGCTCGGCAAGGCCCGTCACGCCGTGACGCTGCTGCTGCCCTACAGTCTGGGCGGACAGGTGGAGGTTCTCCACGATAATGCCCAGGTCAGCCGTGTGGACTACGCCCCGGAGGGCATTTCCATTGACGCGGTGCTGGACGATATTTTGTACGGACGGCTCCGGGAGTATGTTGTGAAGGAGAGCTGACACCTTGGAAGAGTACCTGGTACCCACCGGCTTTGGAGAGGACGCTTTTATAGAAAAAAAGTCCCGCTTCATCGGCAGGGTCTGGCCTGTGGAATCCGAGGAGGAGGCCCTGGCCCGGATCCAGGAGATGAAAAAGCGGCACTATGACGCGACCCATAACTGCTGGGCCTATATTCTTCGGGACGGCCCCGTCCGGTTTTCCGATGACGGAGAGCCGGGGGGCACCGCCGGGATGCCCATGCTCCAGGTCCTCCAGCGGGAGGAGCTATATAATGTGGTGTGCGTGGTGACCAGGTACTTCGGCGGTATTCTTCTGGGAGCCGGCGGCTTGGTTCGGGCCTATACCAAAGGAGCCAAAATTGCTGTGGACGCCGCGGGTAAATCCATAAAACGGGTATGGACAGCTTTCTATGTGCCCTGTCCCTATCCCTATTATGAGCGGGTGAAGCTGCTGATCGCTTCTTTCGGTGGGGTTGTCCGTAAAACGGATTTCGGTGCGGAGGTGGAATTGGAAGTCCTGGTGCCGGAAAAGAGCGGCGCGCCGTTCCTGGATGCCCTGACGGAGCTTTCCGCCGGAACGGTGGAGGCGATGGAATTGGGGCAGGAGTACCGGGCGTTCCCTCTGGGGACAGAGGAAACGCTATAATACTGACTTACTGAATCGATAACATTCTGCGACCATATTGACAGAAAGGAAGCGTCTCTATGACGGTTCGGGAGGAACTGGAATTTCAGGAGCACAGGCGGCTCAATCCCCTGGCGGCCTTTTCGGACAGAAGCTCCGGAAGACCCACTGCGGAGGAACCGCGCCCGGACGATGTCCGGACCTGCTATCAGCGGGACATTGACCGGATCGTCCACAGCAAAGCCTTTCGCCGCCTGATGCACAAGACCCAGGTCTTTCTCCGCCCGGAGGGGGACCATTACCGTACACGGATGACCCATACTCTGGAGGTCAGCCGCATCGCGGGGACCATCACCCGAGCGCTGGGACTGAATGAGGACCTGGCGGAGGCCATCGCCATGGGCCACGACCTGGGGCATACGCCTTTCGGCCATGCGGGAGAGGCGGCTCTTTCCCGGTGCCTGGGAAAGTCCTTTCGGCACAATGAGCAGAGCCTGCGGGTGGTGGATGTGCTGGAAAATGAGGGCCGGGGTCTCAATCTGACGAACGAGGTCCGGCTGGGCATTCTGGGGCATACGGGAAGCTATATTCCGGAAACCCTGGAGGGCCAGGTGGTCCGCCGCAGTGACCAGATCGCCTATGTCAATCACGACATTGATGATGCCGTCCGGGCGGGGATCCTCAGTAACGAAGATATTCCCAAAAGCATTTCGGATATTTTGGGCTGTACCCATCGGGACCGGATCAATACGCTGGTCTGCGATACCATCCGTACCTCCCGGGAGGCGGGAACCATCTGCATGACACCGGCTACGGACCGGGCACTGCGGGAGCTGCGGGAATTCATGTTTGACCGGGTCTACCGCAACCCCGTAGCCAAGGGGGAGGAAAGCAAGGCCAAGGCTATGCTCCAGCGGCTGTTTGAATATTATATAGCCAATCCCAACGCAATGCCCGAGGATTTCCAGCCCCAGCTTTCCTTTGACGGCATGGAGCGCACGGTATGCGACTATATTGCCGGCATGACGGATAACTATGCCGTCTACAAGTATACGGAGATTTTTATTCCCACCGGCTGGCAGGTCAGATAGACTTACTCTGCCAATGATTTCCGGGTGAAAGGAGGAACCCATATGCCGTTTCCGCCGTCGTTTCTGGACGAGCTGGCTGCCCGCAACCCCATTGAGGAAGTGGTGGGCCAGTATGTGAACCTGAAGCGGTCCGGGTCCAACCTGTTTGGCCTGTGTCCTTTCCACGGGGAGAAGACCCCCTCCTTTTCCGTTTCACCGGACAAGGGGATTTACTATTGCTTCGGCTGCCATAAGGGCGGCAGCGTCATCAACTTTGAAATGGAGATCGAGGGTCTGAGCTATCCAGACGCTGTGCGGGCCCTTGCAAAGCGTGCTGGAATGACCGTGCCGGAGGACGAGCAGTACCAGAGCCGGTACCGGCGTCAGGAGCGGCTGTGGGCGCTGAACAAGGAGGCCGCCCGATTTTTCCATGCCACCCTCTTTCAGCCGGAGGGAGCCGCCGGACTGGAATACGCCGGGAAGCGGGGTATGCCCAAATCCACCCTGACCAAATTCGGCATCGGCTTTGCTCCGGATTCCTGGGATGCCCTGTGCAAGGCTATGGAGGCAAAGGGATATACCCGGGAGGAATTGCAGGCCTCCGGGCTGGTGTCCGTCTCTCAGAAAAACGGGCGGATCTATGACCGGTTCCGCAACCGGCTGATGTTCCCCATTATCGATGTCCGGGGAAATGTGATCGGCTTCGGCGGCCGGGTGATGGACAACTCCACGCCGAAATACTTAAATTCTCCCGAGACGGAGATTTTCAACAAGCGGAAAAATCTGTTTGCCCTGAATCTTGCCAAGAAAACCCGTCTTGGATTTCTGATTTTGGTGGAGGGATATATGGATGCCGTTGCCCTCCACCAGTACGGCTTTGACTGTGCGGTGGCCTCCCTGGGCACTTCCTTGACGGAGGAACACGCGTCACTGCTTGCCCGGTATACCCAGCAGGTCATTTTGATCTACGATGGGGACGAGGCGGGGCAGAACGCCACCCAGCGGGCTATCCCCATGCTGGAAAAAGCCGGTTTGCAGGTCAAGGTTCTGAAAATGCGGGACGCAAAGGACCCGGATGAATACTTAAAAAAGTTCGGCGCGGACCGGTTCCGGATCCTGTTGGAGGAATCCTCCAACCGGGTGGAATATCAGCTGAAAGCCATCCAGAAAAAATACGATCTGAACATAGACGAGGAACGGGTTAACTTCATTAATGAAGCGGCGGATTTTGTCAGCACCCTGGGTAACGCGGTCCAGCGGGAGGTCTACGGAAACCGGGCGGCGGAGGCGGCGAAGATCAGCCCGGAAGCCATGAAAATAGAGGTGCAGAAAGCCTATAAACGGCGTATTTCCCGGGAGAAGCGGAAGCAGGAGAAGACCGACCTGGCGCCTGCCCGGAATCTCCAGACCCAGAGCCGGCAGATCCGCTATGACAATGTGAAATCCGCGGCGGCGGAGGAACGGGTTGTGGCGGCTGTGATGAAGGAACCGGCGCTTCTTTCTGAGATCTCCGAGCTGACGCCGGAGGAATTTTCCGCGCCTATCCTGGCAAAGGTGTTTTCTCAGCAGCTGCAGCGGCACAGGGAGGGGCAGGACGCCACCCTCACCGGCCTGACGGATTTTACCTCTGAGGAAATGGCTCATATCGCGGGGATCCTGCAGCGCTATGACGGCCCGGTGAATGTCCAGGCCCTGCGGGACTGCGCCCGGACCATCCGCATGGAGCACCAGACGGGGGCTGTCCGCACCGAGGAAGATATTATGGCGCTGAGAAGCCGTCTTCAGGAAAGAAAAGGGATAAAGCAATGACAGAGCTTATGGATAAAGAACAGGATGTGCCCATCAGCGGCGACGGCGACGACATCCGGCAGTATCTCCGGGAGATCCGGGTAATCCCCCGGCTGACCCCCGAGGAGGAGCGGGACCTTGCCCGGCGGTGCGCCCAGGGGGACGAGGACGCGGTCCGTCAGATGGTCAGCGCCAATTTGCGGCTTGTAGTGTCTATTGCCCGTGAATATGCGGGCAGGGGCGTGCCGCTGCTTGACCTCATTCAGGAGGGCAGTCTCGGCCTGCTGGCCGCCGCGAAAAAATTTGACTATTCTCTTGACTACCGGTTTTCCACCTACGCCACCAAATGGATTCGCCAGGGGGTGACCCGGTGCCTTATGAACCACGGAAGCCCCATCCGTGTTCCGCTGCATACCGCGGAGCGGATGCGCAAGATTGACGCGGTGCGAAAGAGCCTGCAGACCAGTTGGGGACGGGAACCCACCCCGGAGGAAATCGGCGCCCAGGCAGGACTTCCCGGGGACAAGGTTGAGGAACTGATGCGGCTGATGCCGGAGGTCTGCTCCCTGGATACCCCGGCGGGAGACGAGGACAAGAGCACTTTGGGCATGCTCCTGGAGGACGCCCAGGCGCCCCAGCCCCAGGAAGAGCTGGTGCGGCAGGAGCTGGAGGAAAATCTCAGCCGTCTTATGGATACCCTCACACCCAGACAGCAGCGGATCCTGCGGCTTCACTTCGGTATGGAGGACGGCCGGTGCTGGTCTCTGGAGGAGATTGGCAGCGAGCTGGGGATTTCCAAGGAACGGGTACGGCAGATCGAGCGACAGGCCATGGATAAGCTCCAGCGTCTGGGCACGGATATGGGATTGGAGGATTTTCTCACATGACAGAGCTGGACTATTCCTTTGGGCAGGCCCCCTGGGAGGTGCTCCTTGATTCCCGGAAAGAGGGCGACACCTTGCAGGCGGGGAACCTGCTTGCCATTTTGGAGGGCGAGAGTGCCGAAACGGCGGAAGAAGCCTTTCAGGCGGTGGAGGACCGGGGGCTGCTTCTGGATATTTCCGGGCTTCCTAAGTATCAGGCGGGTTCCGCGACGGGCGAAAGGCTTCGCAGAGAAGCCCATCTTGCCCAGGTGGGGTTTGTTCCCCAGGACCTGGAACCGGAGGATCCCCTGCGGATCTATCTGGAAGAGCTTGCTTGCATGCAGGCTTCGGAGGATGAAAACCGCCTTGCCCAGGACGCGGCGGCGGGAAACGAGAGCGCCCAGGCGCGGCTGCTGAATCTGGGCCTTGCCCGGGTGGTGGAGCTTGCCCGGGAGTACGCCGGATACGGCGTTCTGATGCTGGATCTTATCCAGGAGGGAAACCTGGGACTGTGGCAGGGAATCCAGGCCTATCAGGCGGGGGATTACCTTTCGCTGCGGGACCACCGGATCCGCTGCGCCATGGCAAAGGCGGTGACCTTACAGGCAAGATCCGGCGGTGTGGGAGAGAAGCTTCGCAAGGCGATGCAGGATTACCGTGAGGCGGACAAGCAGCTTCTGAACGAGCTGGGGCGCAACCCCACGGCAGCGGAAATTGCCGGGAGACTGAATATGACCCTGGAAGAGGGGGAATCGGTCAGCAGTATGCTTGCGGATGCTGTGATGATGGAAAAGCAGGAGAAGCCCCGGGAGGAACCGGAGGAAAGCAGCGAAAGCGTGGAAGATACCGCCTATTTCCGGATACGGGAACGTGTGGCGGAGCTTCTGTCCCAGCTTGACTCTCAGGACGCGGAGCTTCTGACACTGCGCTTTGGCCTGGAAAAAGGGGAACCTTTAACGCCGGAGGCCACCGCCGCCAGGCTGGGCCTCTCCACCCGGGAGGTACTGGACCGGGAGGCGAAAGCCCTGGGTCTGCTCCGGAATGCGGAAAAATAAATGGTTCAGAAACGGAAATATCTCAAAACATTGAAAGAAGGAACATTACCATGTCCAAACGATATTCCATAGCCATTGACGGCCCGGCCGGAGCAGGGAAGAGTACCATTGCCCGGCAGCTTGCCGCGGAGCTGCACTTCCGGTATGTGGATACCGGGGCCATTTACCGTACCGTGGCTTATTTCCTAGATCTTTTGGGGATCAGCCCCAAGGATACCGACGGTGTCAGCCGGTATATCGATGAACTGACCATTGGAATTACCTACGATGAAGACGGCCTGCAGCATATGATTATGAATGGCATGGATGTGACCGGGGACATCCGCACCCAGGAGATCGGCCAGAAAGCAAGTCTGGTGTCTGCCCAGCCGGTGGTCCGGGAGGTGCTTCTGGACATGCAGCGGGAGGTTGCCCGGCAGTATAATGTGGTCATGGACGGACGGGACATCGGAACCGTGGTACTTCCGGGTGCGGATGTGAAGATCTTCCTCACCGCCTCTGCCGAGGTGCGGGCAGACCGCCGGTGCAAGGAGCTTATGGCAAAGGGGCAGAAGCCTTCCTTTGAAAAGGTCCTTGCGGAGATCCGCCAGCGGGACTATCAGGATACCCACCGCGCCATCGCACCGCTGAAGATGGCCCGGGATTCCGTGAAGCTGGATACCTCGGAAATGAACGTCCAGGAGGTTCTTGCGGAACTGAAGCGGATCATTGGGGAAAAGGTGCCGCTATGAGCGTGATCGTTGCGAAAAGCGCCGGCTTCTGCTTCGGCGTCAGCCGGGCGGTAGAAACGGTGGAAGCATGCGTTTCTGCCGGCGAGAAGACGGTGACACTGGGACCCATTATTCATAACCGCCATGTGGTGTCCCATTTTGAGCAGATGGGCGTTCAGGTGATCGATACGCCGGAGCAGGCTAAGCCCTGCCAGACGGTGGTCATCCGTTCCCACGGTGTCAGCCGGGAGGTATACGAGAGGCTTCAAAAGCAGGGAGTCCGCATTGTGGACGCCACCTGTCCCTTTGTTGCCCGGATCCATAAAATCGTTCGGGAGGCGGAAGCGGAAGGACGCCTGAATATCATCATCGGCACACCCACCCACCCGGAGGTGGAGGGCATTGCCGGATGGTGCGGCAGGTACAAGGTATTTGAGACCCCGGAGGATTTCCAAAAATGGGTGCAGGAGGAAAAAATTCCCGCCGATATTCCCCTGTGCATGGTCAGTCAGACCACCTCCACGGAAAATTTGTGGAAAAAATGCTGCAATTTTGCAAAAAAACAGTTTACTAACTTGAAAATATTTGATACAATATGTAGAGCAACAGAATGCAGGCAAAACGAGGCCCAAGAACTGAGTCGGAAATGTCAGGCAATGGTAGTCGTCGGAGACCCCAAAAGCTCCAACACTGGCCGCTTGGCCATGATTTGCCGGGAAAACTGCGGGATCGTTGTTCAGGTGGACAGCGCGGCGGAGCTGGACCCTGAGGCTTTCCGTGGGGCCAATGATGTTGGAATCACTGCCGGTGCGTCAACTCCGGCGTGGATTATAAAGGAGGTCAACAAGACTATGAGCGAAATTACCAATGCTGAGACTGTACAGGAAGAAAACTTCGAGGAACTTCTGGAGCAGTCCATCAAGACTTTAAATACAGGAGATAAGGTCATCGGAACCGTTACCGGTATCAGCAATACCGAAGTCCAGGTCGATCTGGGCACCAAGCACGCTGGCTATATCCCTTATGACGAAGTCAGCGCCGATTCTTCTGTGAAGCCCGAGGATGTCCTGAAAGTGGGCGACCAGGTTGAGGTCTTTGTGGTTCGTGTGAACGACCAGGAAGGCACTGTGCAGCTGTCCAAGAAGAAGCTGGACGGCCTGAAGATCTGGGATGACATGGCCGACATGGTGGAGAACAAGACCACCATCGAAGCCACCATCACTGAGGAGAACAAGGGCGGCCTGGTTGCCAATGTGAAGGGCGTCCGGGTGTTCATCCCCGCTTCCCAGTCCGGCATCGCCAAGGGCGGCGATATGGCCGGTATGGTGGGCAAAACCGTAAAGCTGAAGATCACCGAGGTCAACCGTGCCCGCCGCCGCGCCATCGGTTCCATCCGTGCTGTGAACGCTGAGGCCCGTAAGGCCGCTCAGGAGAAGATCTGGAGCGAGATCGAAGTGGGCAAGAAGTACCATGGCGTTGTCAAGTCCCTCACCTCCTACGGTGCCTTCGTGGACATCGGCGGTGTGGACGGCATGGTTCACGTGTCCGAGCTGAGCTGGAACCGGATCAAGACTCCTGCCGACGTTGTGAAGGTAGGCGACGAGATCGACGTCTATGTCATCTCCTACGATCCCGAGAAGCGGAAGATCTCCCTGGGCTACAAGACCGCCGAGATGAATCCCTGGAACCAGTTCATGACCCGGTTCGCCGTTGGCGACGTGGTGGATGCCAAGGTTGTGAAGCTGATGACCTTCGGCGCCTTTGCCGAGATCATTCCCGGTGTTGACGGCCTGATCCATATCTCCCAGATCGCTGACCGCCGGATCGGCAAGCCGGAGGATGTGCTGTCCGAGGGTCAGGAAGTCCGGGTGAAGATCACCGATGTGGACGCGGAGAACAAGCGGATCTCCCTGTCCATCCGGGCGCTCCTGGAGGAAGAGGAGTAATCCTTTGTAAACAAGTCATACCGGGGCAGCGCATACTGCCCCGGTATCTTTCGGTATCGGACAATTCGCGATGAACAGGAGGACACAATCATGGTTAAGCACATTGTTCTGTACACCCTCAAAGACGGTGTGGACAAAGACGAGGCGGTGAAACTGATCGCTTCGGTTCTGGAGCCTCTGGTTGGGAAGATCCCCGGCCTTCTGCATATGGAGATCCGCCGGGCCTATAACGGTATGGACTATGCCCTGTATTCCGAGTTTGAAAGCCGGGAAGCATTGGCTGCTTATGCGGTGAATCCGCTGCACCAGGAAGCCAAAACCCATTTTTTCCACCTTCTGGGAAGCCGCATCGCGGCGGACTACGATCTGTAAGGAGAGAATATGAAAGCAATTGTTACTGTTGTCGGGAAAGACCGGGTGGGCATCATCGCCCAGGTCTGTACCACTTTGGCAGCCTATCAGGTAAATGTGCTGGACATCAGCCAGACCGTCATGCAGGGCTATTTTACCATGATGATGGCGGTGGAGGTGTCCCAGTGCACCATTCCTCTGGCGCAGCTGTGCGACGCCATGGAGGAAGCCGGAAAGGAAATGGGCCTGTCCATTAAGGTTCAGCGGGAGGATATCTTCCAGGCCATGCACCGGATCTGAGGAAAAAGCCATGCTGAATGCGAAAGATATAATGCAGACCCAGGACATGATTGCCAATCAGCACCTGGATATTCGAACCATTACCATGGGCATCAGCCTGCTGGACTGTGCGGACACCAACATGGACCGCTGCTGTGAAAAGATCTACCGGAAGATCACGGAGCGGGCCAAAGACCTCGTTAAGGTAGGGGAGGCCATTGAAAAGGAATTCGGCATCCCCATTGTAAATAAGCGAATCTCCGTTACCCCCATCGCTTTGGTTGCGGCTGCCTGCCAGGGGGATGATTACGTTCCCATTGCGAAAACACTGGACGCGGCAGCAAAGGAATGCAGCGTGAATTTTATCGGCGGCTTCTCCGCTCTGGTGCAGAAGGGCGCCACGGAAAGTGACTGGAAGCTGATCCGTTCCATTCCCGGGGCTATGGCGGCTACCGAGCGGGTCTGTGCCAGCGTGAACGTAGGCTCCACCAAGGCAGGCATCAACATGGACGCGGTGGCGGAAATGGGCAGGATCCTGAAAAAGACCGCCGAGGCAACCGCCCAGAATGACTGCATGGGCTGTGCCAAGGTGGTGGTGTTTGCCAACGCGGTGGAGGACAACCCCTTTATGGCCGGTGCGTTCCACGGTGTGGGAGAGCCGGAGTGCGTCCTGAACGTAGGCGTTTCCGGTCCGGGTGTTGTGTACCACGCACTGCAAAGCGTCAAGGGGCAGCCCTTTGATGTGGTTGCCGAGACCATTAAGAAGACGGCTTTCCGGGTTACCCGGATGGGGCAGCTTGTGGGCGTGGAGGCATCCCGCCGGCTTGGTGTACCTTTTGGCATCGTGGACCTGAGCCTTGCGCCGACCCCGGCAGTGGGGGACAGCGTTGCCCGGATTTTGGAGGAAATGGGCCTGGAGGTCTGCGGTACCCATGGCACCACTGCCGCTCTGGCCCTGCTGAACGACGCGGTGAAAAAGGGCGGCGTGATGGCTTCCAACCATGTGGGCGGCCTGTCCGGTGCCTTTATCCCCGTATCGGAGGATGAGGGCATGATCGCCGCGGCGGAACGGGGAACCCTTACCATCACCAAGCTGGAAGCTATGACCTGCGTGTGCTCCGTAGGCCTGGATATGATTGCGGTGCCGGGGGATACCTCCGCTGCAACCATCTCCGCCATAATCGCCGATGAAGCCGCTATCGGCATGGTCAATTCCAAGACTACCGCCGTGCGAATCATTCCTGCCCTGGGGAAGAACGTGGGCGACCGGGTGGAAATGGGCGGCCTGCTGGGCAGCGCCCCGGTGATGCCCCTGCATACGGAATCCAGCGAGGAATTTATCTCCCGGGGCGGACGCATTCCCGCGCCCCTGCAAAGCCTGAAAAACTGATAAGAAACAGTTATCGTCTCCGCCCAACCGGGCGGAGACATTTCTGCATCCGGATAATAATGCGGAAGCTGTGCTTTTTCGGGTTTTCCGGTGAGAATCCTCTGCAAAGAGGTTTTTTCCCTTGACAAAACAGGTGGGGTGTGCTAGAATACTCAGGCAGTCAAGTGAATAAGCTTTTGATTCGGAGTGATACCCAAGAGGCCGAAGGGGCTCCCCTGCTAAGGGAGTAGGCGTCTAAAAAGCGCGCGAGGGTTCAAATCCCTCTCACTCCGCCATGTAAAAAGCCTGATTTGTGTACAAGACAAATCAGGCTTTTTATAATGTTATCCGTTCCTTGCTCTTGATCACATTCTGCGCAGCTGCAAAGGAGAAAAAACAATGACCTACGGCCTGATTGACAGAAGAAGCCGCAAGCATTATACCTATATGCGTTCTGTGTTCGATGGGATCGGCAACGCGCAGAACCGGTATAATTGGCTGATTACAGATTGCGTGTGCTACCCTAAGAGCAAAGAGATAGAAAAGCAATTCGATCAGGAATACTGCTGGCTTTCTGGAGAAGCATTAACAGCCATCATTGAAAAGGAAGATTTTCAATGGATTTGGGCAGTACTTAGCGGCTTCCCCAAAGATATTCCTTTGGAGAAAATACTGGAATACCCACTGCCGTCAGCACAGGAATATAATGGATATTACCATAATCCTGTGTCTACTCAGCATCCGCTGGCTTCGGTTGAAATCATTCCAAGCGACAGTTCGTGGGTGCTTATGGTCAGCAAAGAGAAAGCGCTTGTTGATCAGTATCAAAAGAAGTTCCCGAAAGCAGAAGATCTATCTTTATTTAACCAAAAGAAAGCATAGGTTCACTGCCTTTACCTGCGCTTCACAGAAAGAAACCGCTTTTTTCCACAGGACATAAGCGGTTTCTTTTGCAGATGGAAGCATAAATATGGGGGCCTCTTTTGGAGGCCCCCCAGGGAAAATCAATCCATCTTTACATAGGTCAGGCAGATCCAGCCCTGGCTGATCCGGCCCCACTTGACGCCGTCTACAGTCTGGGTTTCCTGAATGGTGACCCGGTCGCCTTTCTTCAGGGAACCGACGGTATCATAGTCGGTACCGGCGCCGCTGCGGATGTACAGACCGTTGCCGGTGACGGTGCCGTTGCCTGTTGTAGTGGTGGTGTTATTATTGGTCTCGCCGTCCACATCCACATAGTCCATGCAGATCCAGCCGCCGCTGGCATAGCCCCAGTAGGTGCCGTCGATCTTGATCCGCTCCTTGACGGTGACCTTGTCGCCCTTAGCAAGGGTCTTGATCTTGTCATAGTTGGAGCCGGGGCCGCTGCGGACGTTCAGCCCGCTGCTGGCGGTTACAACACCGGTGCAGCCGTTGGAACCGTTGTCGCCGTCCATGTACACATACTTCAGGCTGACCCAACCCTTGTTGGTCTTGCCCCAGCCGTTGCTGGTCTCCGTAAAGGTCAGGCGGGTGCCGTATGTATAGGAGCCTAACCGGTTGCTGCCGGAATCGGGTTCGCTGCGGATGTTCAGCTCAGAGGCGGTGACAACGCCGTAGGACTTGCCGGTGGTGGAGGTCTGGCTGCCCGAATTGTCCGGCTCAGTAGCCTTGGTGGTTTCTGTGGGGGTGTCCGCTGTGGGATCGGTGGACGCGGGGGTGTCGGTGGAGTCGGAAGTCAGTGTGACATGGCTCATGTCCAGAGATTCGCAGGGAACCCAGCCCTGGGACAGATAGGCCCACTCAATACCGTGAACCGTCTTGAGCATGAGAACCTCAGATTGCTCGCCGGCATCCAGCTGACTGATGATAGGGGCGGTGTTGCTGGGCGAGGAGCGGACGTTGACCTGCACCTTTACGATAGCGGTATTCTCCGGAATGTCAGGATCGGTGGGGTCAGAGGAAGAATCGGAAGACGGTGTGGTGGAATCGTCTACCAGATTGGGAAGATTTCCGGTATCATCGGTGGGATCGGGGTCCTTGCCTTTGCCGAAGCAGCCGGCAAGCAGCGAAGAAAGGAGCACCAGTGCAGCGGTCATGGAAAGCAGCCGGCGCAGAGCATTTTTTCTCGTGCAGGGGTAATTCATATCGTTACCTCCCTTTCTATTTTTCTTTACGCTATTATACCCTTTCACCAGGGGGATTGTCAATAGGATAAGAATTTATTAATAATTCACTTCTTTCCATTCATTCCATATTTTGCCCTTATGCAAAGCGTACAAATCGGAATTTTAGGGTCAGGTTTGCTACTTGACAAGGTACGGGGGAGAATGGTACTATATATACAATCTGCGATGAATGGGAAGAGTACCGAAGACACCCTCCAGAGAGCCCGGGTCGCTGGCTGGAAGCCCGGACGGCTGTTATCTGCGGGAAAGTGCGCCCGGGAGCGGGGAATAGGCAAAGGGATAAATGAGAGTGGAACCGCGGTCATTCACCGCCTCTTGTACAGAATGTATAAGAGGCGTTTTTTATTTATCAAAGATACCTGCAAATAATATGGATGTTTCGGAAAGGAGACCCCTATGTATCTGTATAATTCTCTGACCCACAAAAAAGAGCTGTTTGTACCCAACCACCCGGACCAGGTGAAAATGTACACCTGCGGCCCGACGGTATACCACTACGCCCACATCGGCAACCTCCGCTCCTATATTATGGAGGATGTGCTGGAAAAATCCCTGCGCTATCTGGGATATAACGTAAAGCGCGTCATGAATATCACCGACGTGGGCCACCTGGCCTCCGACGCCGATACCGGTGAGGATAAAATGCTCAAGGGCGCCCGCCGGGAGCACAAGACGGTAATGGAGATTGCCAAGTTCTACACCGACGCGTTTTTCTCCGACTGCGACAAGCTGAATATCAAGCGGCCCGATGTGGTGGAGCCTGCCACGAACTGCATTCCGGAGTATATTAACATGGTCAGCACCCTTCTTGACAAGGGCTGCGCCTATATTGCCGGGGGCAACGTGTACTTTGACACCTCCACGCTGAAAGAGTACTATGTTTTCAATGACCACGACCAGGAGGATCTGGCGGTGGGCGTCCGGGAGGGGGTGGAAGAGGACCCCAACAAGCGGAACAAAAATGACTTTGTTCTGTGGTTTACCAAATCCAAGTTTGAGGACCAGGCCCTCAAGTGGGATTCTCCCTGGGGCGTGGGATACCCAGGCTGGCATATCGAGTGCTCCTGCATCTCTATGAAGCATCTGGGCGAGGATCTGGACATTCACGCCGGCGGCATTGACAATGCTTTCCCCCACCACACCAACGAAATCGCCCAGTCCGAAAGCTATCTTGGGCATAAATGGTGCAATTACTGGTTCCATGTCCACCACTTGAATACCGAGACCGGGAAAATGAGCAAATCCAAAGGCGAGTTCCTCACGGTGTCCCTCCTGGAAAGCAAGGGCTACGATCCCATGGTCTACCGGCTTTTCTGCCTGCAGAGCCATTACCGCCGGAACCTGGTATTCTCCTGGGAGAATCTGGACAATGCCGCTGCGGCGTATCAGAAGCTGATTGCAAAGATTGCCTCCCTGAATCCCGAGGGCGAAGTGAACATGGAAACCTTTAATGGCCTCAAGCAGCGCTTTGTCTCTGCCCTGAATGCCGACCTGAACACCTCCCTGGCGGTGACTGCTGTGTACGATGTCCTGAAAGCCAAGTGCAATGACGCCACCAAGGTAGCTCTTTTGAAGGATTTTGACAGGGTCCTTTCCCTGAACCTGCTTTCCGCAGCGGAAAAATACCGGCAGGAGCAGAAGAAAGAGGAAGCGGAGGAATCCGATCCGGAGATCGAAGCCCTGATTGCCGCCCGGACAAAGGCAAAGAAAGAGAAAAACTTTGCCGAGGCGGACAGGATCCGTGACGAGCTGCGCTTCCGGCATATCGAAATCGTCGATACCCCCCAGGGGACCAAGTGGAGAAGAGTATGAAGCTGATGATCCTGGACGGGAACAGCGTCATCAACCGGGCGTTTTTTGGCGTAAAGCCACTGACAACCCGGGATGGGCTGTATACCAATGCCATTTACGGTTTTTTGAACATCCTGGAGCGGATGGAAAAGGAAGAGCAGCCCGACGCGGTGTGTGTGTCCTTTGACCTCCACGGCCCGACTTTCCGGCATAAAAAGTTTGACGGATATAAGGCCACCCGCCACGGTATGCCGGAAGAGCTTGCCCAGCAGATGCCTGTGATGAAAGATGTGCTCCGTGCCATGAACATCCCGATCTACGCCTGCCAGGGCTGGGAGGCGGACGATGTGATCGGCACGGTGGGGAAGATCTGCTCCAACAGCGGCTGGGAGTGTGTCATCGTCACGGGAGACCGGGACAGCCTGCAGCTCATTGATGACAACGTTCATGTGAAGCTGGTGATCACCAAGGCCGGGCAGACGACAGCGACCCTCTATGACCGGGACCGTTTTCAGCGGGAGTACGGCTTTGAACCGAAAAAGCTTATTGATCTGAAAGCCCTGATGGGAGATTCCTCCGACAATATTCCCGGTGTGGCCGGCGTGGGGCCAAAGACTGCCGGGGAATTGCTTACCAAATTTGGAAGCCTGGATGGGGTCTATGCCAACCTGACCGACGCCTCCATCCGGCCCAAGCTCCGGGAAAAGCTGGAAGCGGGAAAGGACAATGCATACCTATCCTATGACCTGGCAACCATCATTCCCGAAGCGCCCATCGATTTTGCCCCGGAGGACGCTCTGCGCAAGGACTATAACCGCCCGGAGTTGTACGCCCTGTTTCAGAAGCTGGAGTTTGTCAGGCTTATCGACAAATACGGCCTGCGGGGCGCGGACCGGGAGGCGGCTGCACCTGCAAAATCAAAAGCAGAGCCTCTTGCAAAGAAAGACAGTGTCTGCGAAACCGCCGATTCCTATGCCGTGTACTTTGCACCAGATGGAAGCGTTGGCATTGCCTGGGAGGAGGGCGTGTGCGCTCTGACCCCCATGGAGCTTGCCATGGCGGGACAGCCTTTCCCGGCGGATGCCGCCCTGGTGCTTCACGATGCCAAGACATCCATGCACCGTATGGCGGAGCTGGGGCTTAGCTGGGGAAGTATCCTTTTTGATACGGCTCTGGCCGCCTACGACCTGAATCCCTCTCAGTCGGACTACCCGGTTTCCAAGCTTGCCACCAATTTCCTGGGAACAACGGTGGAGGACGGGGATGCTGCCGCCTGCGCCGAAGCGCTGTGGCTCCTTGCCCCTGTGCTGAAAACAGAGCTGGAAAAAGCGGGGATGACGGATCTCTACCGGGATATTGAGCTTCCCCTGTGCGATGTTCTGTTCCGGATGGAGCAGCGGGGTATTGCCATTGACCGAAAGCAGTTGGAACAGTTTGGCCAGATGCTGGCCCAACGGATCGCGAACTGTGAAGCACTGATTTACGGCTATTCCGGCGGTCCTTTCAATATCAATTCCACGAAACAGCTTGGGGAGCTGCTCTTTGAGAAGCTGGGTCTGCCCCCGGTGAAGAAGACGAAAACCGGCTACTCCACCAACGCGGACGTTCTGGAAAAGCTCCAAAATAAGCACCCCATCATTCCCGCCATTATGGACTACCGGATGCTCACCAAGCTGAAATCCACCTACGCCGACGGTCTGGTGCGGGAGATTCGGGAGGATGGGCGGATTCACACCACCTTCCAGAATCTGGTCACTGCCACCGGGCGGCTGTCCTCCACGGAACCAAACCTGCAGAATATCCCTGTCCGCACGGATTTGGGGGCGGAGATCCGGAAGATGTTTGTGCCCAGGGAGAACTGTGTCCTGGTGGACGCGGATTACAGCCAGATCGAGCTGCGTGTCCTTGCCCATATTGCCGGGGACGAAGCCATGCAGCGGGCATTCTGCAGCGGGGAGGATATTCATACCGCTACCGCCGCCCAGGTTTTCGGCGTTCCGGCGGATCAGGTGACCCCACTCCAGCGCCGTCATGCCAAGGCGGTGAACTTCGGCATTGTCTATGGCATATCCGAATTCTCCCTGGCGGAGGACATCGGCGTCAGCCGGTATGAGGCACGGGAATATATTGACAATTATCTTGCCAATTACCGGGGCGTTCGGGAGTATATGAAAAAAGTGGTGGCGGATGCCCGGGAGTCAGGCTTTACTACCACCCTCTACGGCCGGAAGCGCTATATTCCGGAGCTCAAGAGCACGAATTTCAATATCCGCCAGGGTGCGGAGCGAATCGCACTGAATACCCCCATCCAGGGAACGGCGGCGGATCTTATCAAGCTTGCCATGGTGCGGGTGGAGGAAGCGCTGAACGCGTCTTTTCCTGAGGCCAAGCTTTTATTGCAGGTTCATGACGAGTTGATTGTTGAGTGCCCGGAAGAGATTGCCCCCCAGGTGGCGGAACTGGTCAGCAGCCAGATGGAAAGTGTTGCTTCCCTTTCTGTTCCCCTGACCGCGGAAGCAAAATACGGAAAAAGCTGGTACGACGCGAAATGATAATTGAACCCATGAATGCATCCCATGTGTCCCAAATCGCGCAGCTGGAAAAGCGGTGCTTTTCGGATCCCTGGAGCGAAAAGAGCATTGCCTCCGAGCTGGAAAACCCCCTTTCCCTGTGGCTGGTTGCCGTGAACGGGGGACAGCTTATTGGCTATGTGGGCTCTCAGACCGTGCTTGGAGAAACGGACATGATGAATCTGGCGGTGGCTCCGGAGGCAAGGCGGCAGGGGACGGGCCGTGCCCTGGTCCTGGCCCTTGTGGATGCGCTGACGGAAAAGGGAAGCCATAGCCTGATGCTGGAGGTCCGTGTCTCCAATACCCCTGCTCAAAAGCTTTATGAGAGCCTGGGCTTTTCCCAGGTGGGCCGCCGGCCGAAATATTATGTCAACCCAAGAGAAGACGCCCTGATTCTGCGAAAGGAGTGGTCTGTATGAATATTCTGGCTGTGGAATCCTCCTGCGATGAAACCGCCGTTGCCATCGTCCGGGACGGACGCCAGGTGCTGACGGACTGCATCGCCTCCCAGGTTCCTTTGCACCGGATCTACGGCGGCGTGGTGCCGGAAATCGCCTCCCGGAAGCATATGGAGGCCATCTACGCCCTTGCCGATCAGGCGCTGAAAGAAGCGGACATGACACGGAGGGACCTGGATGCCATTGCGGTGACCTACGCTCCCGGTCTCATCGGCGCGGTGCTGGTAGGTGTGAACTTTGCCAAGGGCATCGCCCTGTCCACGGGTCTGCCCCTGATCCCCGTCCACCATATCCGGGGGCACATTGCGGCGAACTATATCGCGTACCCCGAATTGGAGCCGCCCTTTTTGTGCCTGGTGGTTTCCGGCGGCCATACCATGATCGTTCATGTGAAAGACTATACCCAAATGGAAATCCTGGGTACGACCCTGGATGACGCGGCAGGGGAGTGCTTTGACAAGGTTGCCCGGGTGCTGGACATGCCCTATCCCGGGGGCGCCGCTTTGGATAAAACCGCCCAGGCCGGGGACGATACAAAGTATTCCCTGCCCAGAAGCCGCCCCGGAGAGAATCCCTACAATATGAGCTTTTCCGGCCTGAAAACCGCCGCGCTGAACCTCATTCACCATGCTGAGCAGGTGGGGGAGGCTGTGGATGTTCCCGGGCTGTGCGCATCTTTTTCCGCCGCGGTGTCCGATACCCTGGTGCCCCGGGTGGTCATGGCAATGGAAAAGACAGGGCTTAAAAAAATTGCCGTGGCGGGAGGGGTTGCCGCCAATTCCCGGATCCGCCGGGACATGACCCAGGCGGTGGAAAGGCTGGGAGGTGTGCTCTTCATGCCGCCCCTTTCCCTGTGCGGGGACAATGCGGCCATGATCGGCGCCCAGGCCTATTATGAATTTCTTGCCGGGCACACGGCGGATATGACCCTCAACGCCTATGCCACCAAATCCATCCTGGGCGAAGCATTGTAATTTTTAACCACACTATTGATTACAAAGTGGTTACGAAATGTAAACGAAATATTGAGATTTCCAGGAGCTAACCCGGGAAATCCAAATAAATCTGTGGAAAACCTTGTGGAAACTGTGTATAAACCGGTGTATATCCATTTGGGTTTTCCACAGATTTTTTGCCATTCGCCATTGACAAACCAGGTTTTCGGTGCTATGATGGCCAGGAAATTACTGGAAAGGAGGAAGTTCACATGCTGTTTTTGGGTAAGAAGAGAAATACAGGCGGAGGACTTGCTCCTTTTGGAATTGCGCGGTAGGGCTTACCGGGCGTTTTCATGCGGCGCGGGCTTCGGCCTGGGCCGTTTTTTTGTGCTTTTTTCGATTGAGGTAAGAAAATGAAAGAGATTTTTTGTTATTTGAAGCCCTACCGGAAGGGGCTTTTTGCCGCCGCTCTGGCAATGGCTGTGTCCACGGTCTGCAACCTGCTGCTGCCAACCATTATGAGCGACATTTTGAATAACGGCGTTTACGGCGGGGACTATCCCTATATTGTTCGCTGCTGTGTCATTATGCTGGTAGTTGCGCTGCTGGGACTGGGCAGTGTGCTGCTGGGCTCCTGGCTTTCCTGCAATGTGGTCGCGTCCTTCTGCGCGGACCTGCGGGGCACCGTGTTCCGGAAAGTCAACGCCATGAGCTTTGAGGAATTCGGCGCCCTGGGTACGGCGGCTCTCGCTACCCGCTGCTCTCACGATGTGGATACTCTGTCCTGGATCGCCGCGGAGATGACCGGCCCTATGGTGACGATTCCCGTTATGTTTCTGGGCGGGACGGTCCTTGCCCTGCGAAAGGATGTGCTGTTGTCTGCCGTCATGCTGGCGTTCATTCCGGTGATCCTTGCCATGGTTCTGCTTCTGGGAAAGAAGATTCGTCCCCTGTGGGATAAGACTGATGCATACTTTGACAAGGTCAATGAGCTGACCCGGCAGCGTATTCGGGGCATCCGGGTCATTCGGGCGTTCAACGCCGAGGGTGCGGAGCACCGGAAAATGACGGATACTATTGGAACCATGTCTGACATGATCGTGAAAAGCAATGTGACCATGGACGCGGTGGTCCCCATTACGACGTTTCTCCTGAATACAGCAGCCGTGCTCATCGTGTACCTGGGCGGCTGGGAGCTGGAACGGAAGTCAGGACTTACCGGCGGCGACATCTTTGCCATTGTCCAGTATACCGCCCTGGTTGCGAACAGTGTCATTATGGGCTCCTTTGCCATTGTCATGTTTCCCCATGTCCGGGTGGCGGCGGACCGGATCAGACAGGTACTTCAGAGCCGTGGAATGGATGACCCGGAGCCTCCCACAGGGCAGAAGCTTTCCGGTCAGATTACCTTTGACAATGTGACCTTCCGGTATGCCGGTGCCGAGGAGCCTGCTCTGCGGAATATAAGCTTTTCTGTTGCACCCGGGGAAACCGTAGCGGTGATCGGCGGAACCGGCGCGGGAAAAAGCACCCTGGTCAGCCTGCTCCTGGGCTTCCGGATGCCAACCGGGGGCGCGGTTCGCGTGGACGGGATCCCTACGGAAAAGCTGAGCCGCCGGGACCTGCGGGACAATATCAGCTGCGCCCTGCAAAACGGGGCGGTGTATTCCGGCACCTTACGGGAGAACATCCGCATGGGCCGCTTGGATGCAACCGACAGCCAGATTCTTGAGGCTCTGGATACGGCCCAGGCCATGGAATTTGTGAGGCGTTTTCCCGAGGGGCTGGATCATGTGATCCGCCAGTCGGGAAAGAACCTGTCCGGCGGGCAGAAGCAGCGGCTGAGCATTGCCCGGGCTATTCTGAAGGAAGCCCCGGTTTACATCTTTGACGACAGCTTTTCCGCTCTGGACTTTCTGACGGAGCAGGCCCTGCGCTCCGCTCTGAACCGGCGTCTGGCAGGGAAGACCCAGATCATCATCACCCAGCGGGTGACCTCCGCCATGCACTGCGACCGGGTGCTGGTGATGGACGGCGGCGAGCTGGCGGATATGGGCACCCACGCGGAGCTGCTGGACCGCTGCCAGGTTTATCGGGATATTTTTGCGTCTCAGACAGGAGGTGGTACCCTTGGGGCAGAAGAAGCGTAAAATGATGGACGCTACCGTCCGCCGGATCGTCCGGGAGACAAAGCCTATTGCGCCCTGGCTTTGCCTGGGGATGCTGCTGGATATTCTTTCCGTTATCGCGGCTGTAATCGCGCCGGAGCAGCTGGGCAGGCTCGTGCAGGCGCTCTATGATTACGGATTGTCTGACCGTACCGTCTCCATCCGTCCGGCGCTGGTGGAGGGGCTAATGTGGCTGCTGCTGGTTTATGCCGCCCACGGATTGTTCTCTTTTCTCAATTCCCAGCTTATGAACCGCACTGTCAGCCGGCACTTTACCTGTGATCTGCGGATCAAGATTTCGGACAAGCTCCAGCGGCTTCCGGTGAAATATGTGGATCAGACCCCGGTGGGAGATATTCTCAACCGGCTGGGCGACGATGTGGGTAACATGGGCGGGTATCTTCACCAGATTTTTGACGTGCTGGTGAAAGGCTTTTTCCAGCTTTTGCTGATTGCGGCGGCCATGTTCCTGGAAAGCCCGCTGCTTGCCTGCTTTGTGGTCCTTGCGGCGCCCCTTTCCCTGTGGCTGTCCTCCCGCATGGCTGCCGCCTGCGGCAAACACTATGATACCCGCTTTGCCCAGGAGGGGGAGCTTGCGGAGCTTGTGGAGGAAAGCTTTACCAATTTCCCCACCACAAAGGCCTACAATTTGGAAGAATACACCCAGGAGCGCCATACGGAATTGAACCGGAAGCTCCGGGAATCCACGGCTAAGTCCAACTTCACAGGGGGCATTGTTCAGCCGCTTATTGCCTTTTCCAATTCTGCCGCTTACATTCTCATCAATCTGGTGGGCGGCTGGCTGATGGTCCGCCGGGGCCTCAGCGTGGGCACGGTGGTGACCATCGTGCTGTATGCCCGGCAGTTTGCGTCCCCCCTGGAACAGATCGCCAACGGCCTGGCAAATCTTTCCCAGATCAAGGCCTGCGCGGCCCGGGTATTCCAGCTTCTGGATATTCCGGAGGAAGCCCCCGGTGCGGGAAGTCTGCCAGGTAAAGCACGGGGTGAGGTGGAATTCCGTCATGTGGACTTTTCCTACAAGCCGGAGGAACCGCTGATCCTGGATCTGAACCTGAAAGTTCTGCCCGGCCAGAAAATCGCCATTGTGGGTCCCACGGGGGCAGGGAAGACCACCATTGTCAATCTTCTGATGCGCTTTTACGATCTGGATTCCGGAGCGGTTCTGCTGGATGGCTGTGATATGAATGCCCTTTCCCGGCAAAATGTGCGTGAGCAGTTTGGCATGGTGCTGCAGGATACCTGGCTCTTCCGTGGAACCATTGCGGAAAATGTTGCCTATGGTGTGCCGGACGCCACACGGGAGCAGATTGAAGCCGTCTGCCGAAAGGCCCGTTGCGACCGCTTCATCCGTACCATGCCCAAGGGCTATGATACGGTTATCGGGGAGGACACGGTAAACCTTTCCGGAGGCCAGCGGCAGCTTCTGACAATAGCTCGGGCACTGCTGGTGGACCGGCCCCTGCTTATTCTGGACGAAGCGACCTCAAACGTGGACACCCGCACGGAAATTCTCATACAGAAAGCCATGGATACCCTGATGGAGGGGAGAACCTGCTTCATTATCGCCCACCGGCTGAGCACCATCGTGGATGCGGATGCCATCCTGGTGCTGGATCACGGCAGGATCGTGGAGCAGGGGACCCACCGGGAGCTGCTCAACAAACAGGGCTTCTATTATAAATTGTATACCAGCCAGTACGCGGTATAAGGGGGTGAGAGCATGCTGCTGATTGTAAAGAGGCTGCGGGAACTTTCCTTTGGCAGCCTGATGGAGGTCTATCGGGAATCCAATGGGTGGAACGGCGAAGAATTCTTTCCCATGGAGACTCCGGAGCGGCAGCTGGCCCTGGCGGAGGAACGGTTTTACCAGTATTTACAGGAGGATTTCTTTTCAAAGCCGGATGCCCGGTACTTTATCTGGACGGAGAACGGAAGCTATGTCAGCGCGCTGAGGCTGTGGCCATTTCTGGACGGTCAGCTTCTGGAGGGGTTGGAGACCAAACCCGGGCAGCGGCGAAAGGGCTATGCCGCCAGCCTGATCCGTGCGGTGCAGGAAAGCTGCCCGGATGGGACGCGGGTATACTCCCATGTAAGCAGGGACAATACCGCATCCCTGCGCCTGCATGAAAGCTGCGGGTTCCGGGTAGTCCGGGAATCCGCCCGGTGCCTGGACGGCAGCGTCAGCACCCGGCAGAGAACGCTGTGCTGGGAAAAGGGGAAATAACAAAAAGCATGTTTTTCCCGAAAAAGGAAAAATACACTTGACAAATCCAATCGGATGATGTATCATATGCAAGTCGGCTGGAAAGCCTGCGCATGGAGAAGTCGCGTAGCTGGCCGAGCGCGCACGATTGGAAATCGTGTATACCCCAAAAGGGTATCGAGGGTTCAAATCCCTCCTTCTCCGCCATAAGGGAACCGGGTAGGAAGTTATTCCTACCCGGTTTTCTTTTGCTGTTTTGGAATACCACGGCATTATGGCCATTTTGGAGAGGATAAAATTGTTACAGCTTTGACATATATGGGGCGGTTCGGATGCTTCGAAAACAGAAAAGTGGCAACGGAATGGCAACGGAATTTCAAGCGGTAGAGGTCGGATTGTCTGGTGCAGGTGCTCCCTCTGCAGGTTCCTCTTCCGTGCTTTCGTCCTCTGTTTTTTCCTTGAAAAAAGATGTGAACGCTTCGGCATGCTTGGTGACATCCGCCTGGGAGAGGTGTGTGTAAATTTTTCGCATGGTCTGATCGTTGGACCAGCCGCCGATTTGCATAGCGACTTTCTCCGGTATATTCAGGTGGAAAGCCAGGGAAGCGAAGCTGTGCCCTTACGGTATAATTACGACAAACCGGGAAAGCCCTGAAATACCAACGGT
>CAZVDH010000006.1:0-35787 GCA_964625595.1 uncultured Oscillospiraceae bacterium
GGGGGCAAGGCGTCTATCCGCCTGCGCACCTTAACAGCCTGTTAAATTCCAATTTAGGCTATCGGCTTTATGCAGCAAACAGAAAAATGCACTTTGGTGTACTGGTGCGGCAGCACCATCGCTTCCCCCGGGGGGAAGCTGTCGAGCGTAGCGAGACTGATGAGGAACGGCGATACTAACCGATTTCGTATTCGGTTCGTAAAAAAGGTACTGCTTGAAGCGCTGTATGTTCTTATTTACCGGTGTCCCATATCAGAAAGTGTCGCTGATCCTCATCCGCCCCTGCGGGGCACCTTCCCCTCGGGGGAAGGTATTGGACTGCCAAATCACAGGTTTCCTGTTTGCTGTTTTAAGCCGATAACCTAAATTCCAATTTGTCTATCTGCTGTTTAGGCTGTCTGAACGCGTTTTTGCCCCCGGCACAGAGCCGGGGGCAAAAGAAGAACGGAGCTCCGGCCGTGTCGGTTCTCCGTCTGGCTGCATATAAAAGCTATTCCATTTCACTTTCTTTGTTAATCAGCTCTATTCCATCGAAAAAAGCGCCTATTTCGCAGTGAAATATCTTGCTCAGCGCCAGCAGCTCTTCGACCTTGATATTGCTGATGCCGCATTCGATCTGGGAGTAGGTCCCCCGGGAAATATCCACGCCCAACAATTGCATCTGTGCGACCACCCCCTCCTGTGTCATGCCGTTTTCCTTGCGAAGCCCCCGGATGTTTTTTCCCAGGTTGTAATCATTTCTTCCCTGTCGTATTTTCATCATATCATCCCCCCGTAATTTCTACAGAATTTTCGCAGGATGACTTGATTTTACATTGAACACAAGGTATAATTGCTAGGTATAGCTAGCAATTATACCTTTATTTGCCATGCCACCCGCCGCGGAAGAAATGTTATTATTTTGTGCGGATTTACCTCACCTTTCCGAAAAAAAGGCGGCGATATGGATTGTGGACCGGGAAGATGCAGAAACAGCGTGGGAATCATGGCGGAGCGCAGATGCGGTTTTTTCGAAGTTTTTGCGGTGCGGTGATCGGCAGGGGCGTATGCCTGCCTGCCGGGGCGTATTGCCCTGGCCTGCCAGCCGAATGAACCCGGCAGCGTGAGGCTTCGGGACACGGGGCCGGAAACGGTATATTCAGGCAGTGTATATACATGCCATTCCCGGGAGGATGCGCCGGGAAACCGCATCACCGGTGTATGAGGTGTTATACTTCCAAGCTTAACAATACCTGGAAAATATTTCCCTACTATTGCGCGTGTGTTGCGCGGATGTAAAAAAATATCTGCGGCAGACCGCTTTTTCCCGGGGCGCGGAGAATTGGCATCTCGCGGCTTAGCGGATTATGGGGCCGGAGAATGTGCTCCCGCAGGAAACCCTGCGGACCGGAATATGGCATTTTTGAAAGAATGAGGACAGGAAATATGGCAAACCATCAGCCAAAGGGACGCTTTGAGGCAAATACTCCGCAGAAAAGCAAAAGGAAAACCGGAACCGTCATTGGCGTTCTGGTTCTTCTGGTTGTGATTGTCACCGGGCTCTTTGCCCTTTTCTATGTGAAAAATCAGGTTTCCGATCTCTATGGACAGGCCTTGCGCATGAAGTCCGGGCTCAAGTCCGTGGCGGCATGCCTTGCGGACCTGGACGCGGATGGCGCCGAGGAGGCGCTTGACGCGGTAAACCGGGAGGCTGACGGAATCCGGGAAGCGCTGGACCGCCCTTTTTGGAAAACCGTTTCCCGCGTTCCCCTGGTCCGGTCGGAATTTGACTCCGTGCAGTCGCTGCTGGAGATTCTGGACACTGCCTCGGAGGACCTGATTGGGCCCGTTATCAACAAAATAAGGACCGTTCCGCCGGAAAGCCTGAAAGGGGAAGACGGCATTCATTCCGAACAGATTGCGGACTATCTGACTTTCACCCGGGATATGATCCCCCAGGCCCGGGAACTGGTGACCCGGATGAACAGCCTGGAGCTGGGACTGCTGGACCGGGACGGAAGTATTGCTTCCACAATCGAAACCGCGGCCGCTGCGCTGGAGCTGGCGGACGCGGTTTCGGATCAGCTTCTGCAGCCTGTCATCGCGCAGCTGAACGCTTGCCCGCTGGACAATCTGCGGGGAGAGCAGGGCGTTGATCTGGAGCTGGTTTGCGATTACCTGGCTTTTGCCCGGGATATGATCCCCCAGGTCAGACAGATTCTTGCCATGGCCCGGCAGCTGGATCTGCAGGCCGTGGGGGGCAGTGAGCGGATTGCCGGCTTCCTGGATACTGGGGAACAGCTTGTGGATATATTGGAGGATGCTTCGGACACCCTGATCGGTCCGGCCATTACCCAATTGCGGAATTACCCGTTGGACAGCCTGACGGCGGATGGCGGTTTCAATGTGGCTGCGCTGAAGAGCTACCTGGATTTTGCAAGAACCTTCGTACCGGAGCTGGAGCAGGTGCTTGTTCGGATCCGTGATTTGGATCTGGACATTCTCCAAAACGAAAAGGTGGATTCCTATTTTACAAAGGTATGGAATGTTACCGTTCTTTACCATGAGAATGAAGAGGTAATTTCCTTCGTGGACGCTTTCCTGGGTGACGGCGAGGACAGGCTGTATCTGCTGGCTGCCCAGAATTCCGCGGAGATCCGCGCCTCCGGTGGATTCCCCGGCTCCATGGGTACGATCCGGATCCGGGACGGCGTGCTGACGATCGGCGCCTTTACCGGCGTGAACAGCATTCTGGCCGCGTATGTCATTACCCCTGTGTCCCTGATTGAGAATATCCTGTTCCTGAACTCCCTCAATATCAGCCGGGACGCGGACTTCTGCCCGGATTTTGAACGGGTCGCTGAGATTTGGACCCTGGGCTATGAGAGAAAGAACGAGGAACCCCTGGACGGCGTTGTTTCGCTGACGCCTGCCATTATTCAGAAGCTTCTGGCTATTGTCGGCGACCTGGAGCTTTCCGACGGGACCCTGCTGACCGGCGAGAACGCCACCAGAATCCTCCAGAGGGACCTGTATTTTAAGTATTTCAGTGTGGGAAGCGGAGTTACGGAGTCCAACGAGATTGTGGATGCCCTGTTTGCCGAGACCGCAAAGGAAACCATGCGTCTGGTTACCGCCAATATCGGCCCCTCTCAGGTCGTCCGCTATCTGGACATTCTCCATGAGGGCTGCGCGGACCGCACCATCATGGTCTGGATGAAAGAGGAAGCGGAGCAGGAAATCGTTCGCCGCCTGGGATGGTCCGGAGGCTTGAACGCCGACCCCAACCAGCCCGCCGCGGGGATCTACTTTAACTGCACCGTCGCCAGCAAAATGGGCTGGTTCCTGAATATGGATACCGAGATCGGAGAACCGGAGATCAACGAGGACGGCTCCCGAACCTATCCGATAAAAATCACGCTGGAAAACATTATGACACCGGAGGAACAGACCGCCGCCAGCTACTATATCGACGGCGGAAGAAACGCGCTGTTCGGATCGATGTACCTGTTCGCTCCCGCGGGGGGCACCGTTGACAGCTTTTCTGCCAGTGAATATGTACAGATTATGCCCCGGGAATACAAGGGGCTGCAGCTGGGCCATGTGGTGCAGGTCGCGCTGTATTACAATAAGCCGCTGGTTATCACCTACCGGCTCACTACGGCCCCCGGGGTTGACACGCCCCTGACCATCAGTCAGACTCCAACGCTGCAGGCTTATCGATGAAAGAGGATTCCCTGCGGGAATAAAGAGAGGCGTAAAAAATGGTGAATGAAAAGGTCCGTTCTTCCGGCTGCCTGCTCCGTGAGGGTTGCGGTGCGGCAACCGGGGAGGAGGATACGGAGGAACCGAATGCTTCTTCCGTGGAATATCGCTCCGCCAGGACGGAACAGTGCCTGGATTTTATTGTCCCCGTCTGCCTGTCTGACAGCCAGCGGCGGTATATGAAAATAAAGCACGGAATGGATATTGTGCTTTCTGTAATTGGTCTTGCTTTCCTGGCTGCTCCTATGGGACTGGTTGCCCTGGTGCAGAAAATCCTGCGCCCACAAGAATCAGTTCTCTTCCTCCAGAATCGTGTTGGGCTGAACGGAAAGATTTTTCGAATTATAAAATTCCGCACAATGCGATCCGATGCTCCCCAGGAAGTGGCGACCAAGCAGTTTAAAAATCTTGGGGAATATACGACTTCTTTCGGAGAGCTCCTGAGACGGTTAAGTATTGACGAGCTCCCCCAACTGTTTAATGTGCTTACCGGGGATATGGCACTGATCGGCCCCAGGCCGCTGATCGCCTCGGAAGAGCCGATCCAGACCCTGAGAGCGCGCAGTGGTGTGTACAGCGTCCGGCCGGGGATAACCGGTTTGGCCCAGATTAACGGAAGAGACAGATTAAACGATTACGAGAAAGCGGAATATGATCTGGAATATGTTCGGAACCTTTCTTTTAAGCAGGATCTTCTGATTTTTGTAAAGTCTTTTTCCTATATCCTGAAGCAAAAGGATTTCGGGAAAAAAGACCGAGGGGAAACCTTTCCCAATGATCCAACCGGGGAACCACCCGTATGAGTGCGGCTTCCCTCTGGCTGGAGGCCGGATCACTGGGGAAACACATTCCGAAACGGCGGAAGTAGTCAGAAAGGATCCATACTTCCGATAGTGGGTGAAAAAGATGATTTCAGCAGCGGTTGTGCTGTACAATACACCGGTTGACCGCATCCAAAAAGTGATCGAAAGCTACGCCCCCTCCGGGGAGCGGCATTTGTATCTCATCGACAACTCTCCGGAGGAGCGGAGCGAATCCTTTCGGACATGCCTGACGGAGGGCGTGGAATACCTGTTTATGGGGGAGAACCTGGGATACGGCAAAGCCCATAATGTGGGATTTCAAAAGGCGTTTGCGGAAAACAGCCGCTATCATCTGGTGCTCAATCCGGATGTCTGTTTTTCACCGGATGTGCCGGATAAGCTTGCGGCCTATGCGGACGCCCATCCGGATACTGTGTACATGATGCCAAAGGTAACCTACCCCAATGGGGAGACGCAGTTCCTGTGCAAGCTGCTTCCCACCCCGTTCGATCTGTTTTTCCGCCGTTTCCTGGGGGACAGTCCCCTGGTGAAATCGTTCAATGACCGCTACACCCTGAAAAGCTTCGGCTATGACAGGATTATCAATCCGCCCTGCCTGTCCGGATGCTTTATGTTCCTGCGGACGGAAACGCTGCGGGAGGAAGCACTGGCCTTTGACGACCGGTTTTTCCTGTACTGTGAGGACTTCGACCTGATCCGCAGGCTCCACCGGTACGGGAAGACCCTGTTTTACCCGGAGGTGACCATTGTGCATGATCACGCCCGGGGGTCCTATAAGAGCAAACGGCTGCTGTGGATGCATATCTGCTCCGCTTTCCGCTATTTCAATAAGTACGGCTGGATTTTTGACGGGGAGAGGACTCGAATGAACCGGCAAATCCTGGAAGAGATCCGTGAAAGCGAGAAAGAACTGCAATGATTGATATTTTGATGGCCACCTGCAACGGAGGCCGGTTTCTCCCGGAGCAGCTGGACTCCCTGCTGCGTCAGACAGAGAAAGCTTTCCGGGTGCTGATCCACGATGACGGTTCTTCGGACAATACCCCGGAGATTATCCGGACCTATGAAACCCGGTTCCCACAGCAGATCCGCCGGATTGGGGACGGCGTACGCTGCGGCAGCGCGGTGAAGAACTTTCTGCATCTGACAAAATACGCTTCCGCGCAGTACGTTATGTACTGTGACCAGGATGACGTTTGGCTTCCCGAAAAGGTTGAAATATCCCTGAACAGTATGAAAGAGGCGGAAGCGCGGTGGGGAACGGACTGCCCTGTGCTGGTTTTCGCGGCCTGCAGGCCGGTGGACACGGAACTTCGGGAACTGAAAAAAACCGGCGATACCATCCTCCGGCGCAATCCGGTATTCAGCCGGCTTCTGGTGGAAAACTGTGTTTCCGGTTGCGTGATGATGTGCAACCGGGCGCTGTACCGCCTGCTGGGGGAGTACGACGAGGCGATCCTGATGCATGACTGGTGGGCGGCGCTGATCGCGGCTGCCATGGGGCAGATCGTATATGTCCCCCGGGAGGTCATGCTTTACCGGCAGCATGGGGGAAATTCCGTGGGAGCCGTGGATACCGGGAGCTTCCGCTACCGCCTGCGTAAGCTGACGGACAAGGAAACCAGAAACAAGAAAAATCTGTATTTCCGACAGGCCGCCCTGCTGCGGGAGCGGTTCGCGGACAGACTGGGCCCGGAGGCAGAGGCCATACTGGACGGCTTCCTGCGGATTCCGGAATATCGCGGGAAGCTTCGCAGAATGTACGCGCTGAACCGGGGAGACTATGTCAAGGATGACCCCGTGAGCCAGATCGGTTTTACCCTGTTTATATAAACCCCGTTCTGGCCTCCCCTGTCCCGGTTCGGGAACGGACAATTCTCCGATCCGGCAGCTGCGCCAAATGACATCCGTGCACATAAGCATAGTTATGTCACAGGAAGTATGGGAGGAATGCATATATGGAAACCGCGCATTCCCTGTATGCGCTGGTTGTGATATACAACATGTCCTGCCCGGACAGCAAGACGTGTCAGGCACTGTCCGGCCTGGAATCTGAAAACCTGCACATTATCATTTATGACAACTCCTTAAAAGACTACGGAAACCGGGATTACTGCCGGAAGATGGGATGGACCTATCTGGGCGGGGCCGGAAATGACGGTATTTCCAAAGCATATAACCGGTGTGTGGAGTATCTTTTGAAAGAGGGCGCCCGGGGACATGTGTGTTTCTTTGACCAGGATTCGTCTCCGGATAAAGCATACTTTCTGGCGCTGGATCGGGAGATTTCCGCTTTCGGTCAGGGAATTTACGCTCCGTTTCTATATTCCGCGAACCGGCTTATGTCCCCGTGCCTGCTGTCTGAGAATCACCGGACAGAGCTGCTGAAAGATGAGTCCGCGGTTCTTTCGGCGGAAAGGAGCAGGCTCGGAGCGGTGAACTCCTGTATGGCGGTGAGCCTGGAGCTGTTCCGGGAGTACCGGTATGACGAGAAGATCTTTCTGGATGGGGTGGATCACAGCTTCCTGCTGGATATGCGCAGGAGAGGGCTCTATCCCCGGGTAATTCCCTGCCGGTGTGAGCATAGCTTTTCGGGGGATGAAAAGCCTGCATTGGAATCCGCGGCGGTACGCTTCGGGATATACGCCAGGGATTATCGGTATATCTTCCGGGACAATCGGAAGAATTATCTTTATCTGGTCGGAAAACGTATGTTGTCCCTGACGGCATCATACCGCTCGTTGCGGTTTTTTAAAATATGGATGCAAGTGAAGAAATTGGAAGGAGAAACCCATGGGAAAGCATGAAGAAGTATTCATGCGGATGTCAAGGACGGCCATGGCTCTGTTCGTAGCGGAAGCCGTATTCGGCGGAAGCGGACGGTGGGTCAGCTTCGGGCCGGTGAGTATCCGGATGCTTCTGTTCACTGCCACGTTCGTTCTGTCTTTCCCGCTGGTGGTGATTCACAGAAAGGAACTGCTTCGGAATCAATACCTGATTGCCGCGGGAATCTTCGGAGCGATGCTGATTGTAAGCGCGGCGGTGGGCATGCGGAACGAAAGTTCCCGTGCTTTCCTCTGGGCGGATATAACCTCTTTCCTTACCCTCGCGCTTTTTCCCGGCTTTCTTGTGACGGTGGGGGAAGAACCCCAGCGGAGCAGGACTGTGGATATTCTGTTTTATTCTGCCGCATTCACGGGCGCAGTGGCGTTTGTTCTGCATATTCTGACAGTTCTCGTCCCTGATACAACCAGAGACGCTATTAACATTTGGATCAATGCGCGAAGTTTAGGCGGATTTGCCACCCTGGAGACGGGGCTGCAGCGGGTATATCTGAAATCTGAGATGTTTCTACATGCAGGGATTATTATAGGTATCTGCAAAATCAGGGATGCATTCGGGTGGAAGAAGCGGCTGCTGTACTTTCTGAACGGCCTTATGGGCGCGGCGCTGCTGCTCTCCTTTACCAGAGGACTTTGGCTGGCTTTGGCAGTGGGGGCCGTTGTCTATCTGATTCTGGAGCCTGGCTGCTGGAAGAAATTTCTGGCTGCAGGCGGCATCTGCCTGGCGGTCATGTGCCTGCTTCTGATGGGCTCCAGCTTGCTCCTGGGGTCAAACGCCATCGCGGCAGAGGTGCTCAACCGGTTTGATATATCCCTGCTGGTGGTCACATCGGATGTTGCGGCGCCGGCGGAAGAAACAATACAGCCCCAGGAAATTTCCGGTACGCTTTCGGAAGATCCGCAGCCGGAAGCCGGCTTCGATATGACCTTTGATCCTGAGAGGAAGATGAGCGCGGAGGATGCCAACCGCAATGCGGTGGAGATCCGGAGCCTTTCCCTGCAAGGTCTCAACACCCTGATCGCCCAGCATCCGTTCCTTGGAAGCGGGCTTGGAAAGAATCTGGACGGAATCCGAAACGACGGAAAATGCGAGTACATGTATCAGGACATTCTCATGAAAATGGGGATTTTGGGCTTCGCGGCATTCCTTGCGGCCTTTTTTCTCCCTCCCGCGGATTACCTGTTCCGTGCATACCCCGCCAGTAAGAAGAGAGCGCTTTCGGAAACAGCTGTCAGAAAAAGATGGCGGGCCAGCGCACTCACCGCCGGGTATTTGGGAATCGCTGCAGCCAGTTATACCAATCCCTACTTATCAAATCCGGCAGGAATCACCATGCTGATGCTGGTGGCTGTTTTTTCCATGCGTCCCTTTCCTGAAGGACCAGGCGAACTCCGGAATGCTTTATAAAGAATCAGAGGTGTTATCCGTTGAAGGGAATTATTCTTGCCGGCGGCTCCGGTACGAGACTGTATCCGCTTACACTGGTTGCGTCCAAGCAGATGCTTCCCATTTATGACAAACCCATGATTTACTATCCCCTTTCCACGCTGATGATGGCGGGAATCCGGGACATTCTGATCATCTCCACCCCCACCGATACCCCCCGTTTTGAAGCACTGCTTGGGGACGGAAGCCAGTTTGGTATCCACCTGAGCTACAAGGTTCAGCCCTCTCCCGACGGCCTTGCCCAGGCGTTCATTCTGGGGGAAGAATTTCTCGCGGGTGAAGCCGGGGCCATGGTGCTGGGCGACAACATTTTCTACGGCAACGGCTTCGGCAAAATCCTGCGGGCGGCGGTTGTCAACGCGGAAGAAAACGCCCGGGCCACTGTCTTCGGCTACTATGTCACCGATCCGGAGCGTTTCGGTGTTGTTGCCTTTGATGACAATGGAAAAGTGACCTCCATCGAGGAAAAGCCCAGAGAGCCCAAGAGCAACTACGCGGTCACGGGCCTGTATTTCTACCCCGCCGGGGTTTCCGAAATGGCAAAAGCGGTAAAGCCCTCCGCCCGGGGAGAGCTGGAAATCACGACCCTGAATGAAATGTACTTAAAGAAAGACCTCTTAGATGTCCAGCTTCTCGGCCGGGGCTTTGCCTGGCTGGACACCGGCACCATGGACAGTCTGGTGGAGGCTGCGGATTTTGTGCAGATGGTGGAAAAGCGCCAGGGCATCAAGATCTCCGCCCCGGAGGAAATCGCTTTCCGCAACGGTTGGATCGACCGGGAGAAGCTTTTGGAGTCCGCCGAGCGTTACGGAAAATCCCCCTACGGCACCCATCTGAGAGCGGTCGCCACAGGAAAGGTCAGAGGATAAAGGAGAATCATTATGACTGTTATCGTTACCGGCGGCGCCGGATTCATTGGCTCCAACTTTATCTTCCACATGCTGGATAAGTACCCCGATTACCGCATCGTCTGCCTGGACAAGCTGACCTACGCGGGAAACCTCTCCACCCTGGCCCCTGTAATGGACAATCCCCGCTTCCGCTTTGTGAAAGCGGACATCTGCGACCGGGAAGCCGTTTACAACCTGTTTGCAGAAGAGCGCCCCGACATTGTGGTCAATTTCGCGGCGGAGAGCCATGTGGACCGCTCCATCGAAGACCCGGGCGTTTTCCTGCAAACCAACATCATGGGTACGGCGACCCTGATGGACGCCTGCCGGAAATACGGCATTACCCGCTATCACCAGGTTTCCACCGACGAGGTCTACGGAGACCTCCCCCTGGACCGGCCCGACCTGTTTTTCACCGAGGAGACCCCCATCCACACCAGTTCTCCTTACTCGTCCTCCAAGGCGGCGGCGGACCTGCTGGTGATGGCCTACCACCGGACCTACGGCCTGCCGGTGACCATCTCCCGGTGCTCCAACAACTACGGCCCCTACCACTTCCCGGAGAAGCTGATTCCTTTGATGATCGCCAACGCCCTGGCGGACAAGCCCCTGCCGGTCTACGGTACCGGGGAAAACGTCCGGGACTGGCTGTATGTAGAAGATCACTGCAAGGCCATTGACCTGATTATTCACAAGGGCCGGGTGGGTCAGGTTTACAACGTGGGCGGCCACAATGAGATGAAGAACATCGACATTGTGAGAATCATCTGCAAGGCCCTGGGCAAGCCCGAGAGCCTTATCACCTTTGTCGCGGACCGGAAAGGCCACGACATGCGCTACGCCATCGACCCCACCAAAATCCACAATGAGCTGGGGTGGCTCCCGGAGACCAGATTCGCCGACGGCATTCAGAAGACCATCCAGTGGTACTTGGACAACAGGGAGTGGTGGCAGACCATCATCTCCGGCGAATACCAGAATTACTACGAGAAAATGTACGGCAACCGTGGGGAGGCATAACCAATGAAATTCTTTGTAACCGGCGTTGGCGGTCAGCTGGGACACGATGTCATGAATGAGCTGGCAAAACGCGGCTATGAAGGGGTCGGCTCCGATGTGGCGTTGGCTTATTCCGGCATTGCCGACGGCAGCGCGGTGACGGGTATGCCCTATGTATCCCTGGATATAACGGACGCGGATGCGGTGGAAAGGGTGCTCACCCAGGAAAAGCCCGATGCCGTGATCCACTGCGCCGCCTGGACGGCGGTGGATATGGCGGAGGACGACGACAAGGTGGCCCTGGTCCGCAGGGTCAACGCCGGGGGCACCCAGAATATTGCCGATGTGTGCAAAAAGCTGGACTGCAAAATGCTGTACCTTTCCACCGACTATGTGTTCGACGGTCAGGGAACGACACCCTGGCAGCCGGACTGCAGGGACTATAAGCCCCTGAATGTCTATGGTCAGACTAAGCTGGAGGGGGAGCTGGCGGTGGCAAATACCCTGAGCAAGTATTTTATCGTGCGGATCGCCTGGGTCTTCGGCCTGAACGGAAAAAATTTTGTCAAAACCATGATAAATGTTGGCAAGACCCACGACACCGTCCGTGTGGTCAATGACCAGATCGGCACCCCCACCTACACCCTGGATCTGGCGAGGCTGCTGGTTGACATGTGCGAAACGGAAAAGTACGGCTATTATCACGCTACCAATGAGGGCGGCTATATCAGCTGGTACGATTTCTGCTGTGAAATCTACCGGCAGTACGGCCTGAATACCAGAGTGATTCCCGTTACCACCCGGGAGTATGGCCTGAACAAGGCTGCCAGGCCATTTAACAGCCGGTTGGATAAAAGCAAGCTGACTGCAGCCGGATTCAAGCCTCTGCCTCCCTGGCAGGATGCCGTCGGCCGATATTTGAAGGAGGCAAACCTTTAATGGGTCAGATCAAAGTCAACAAAACTCCCATTGACGGAATTTATGTCATTGAACCCACCGCACACGGCGACAGCCGGGGGTATTTTCTGGAAACCTACAATCAGAAAGACATGCACGAGGCCGGCCTTGACATGGTATTTGTCCAGGACAACCAGTCCATGAGTACCAAGGGCGTTCTTAGGGGCCTCCATTTCCAGAAGCAGCATCCTCAGGGGAAGCTGGTCCGCGTAATCAGTGGCAGCGTATTTGATGTCGCTGTTGACCTCCGGGCCGGAAGTGAAACTTTCGGCAAGTGGTATGGCGATGTGCTGTCCGGGGAGAACAAAAAGCAGATGTATATTTCCGAGGGCTTTGCCCATGGTTTCCTGGTGCTCAGTGAGGAAGCCGTATTCAGCTACAAGTGTACGGACTTTTACCATCCGGGGGATGAGGGCGGCCTTGCCTGGAACGACCCGGAGATTGCCATCCGTTGGCCGGAGCTTACCGGCGAATACCGCAACAGCCCAAAGGCGGAGGGGTATTCCCTTACAGACGGAACGCCCCTGACCCTCAGCCCGAAGGACGAACATTGGCTGGGGCTGAAAGACACTTTCCGCTTTGCCGGATCCGGGGTCAGCGCGGGTGGAAAGCGGTAATACCGGAGCCGTAAAGGCGGGCATCGGCTATACGGTGGGCAATATCCTGGTGAAAGGAATCGCGTTTATTACGATTCCGCTGTATTCCGCGCTGATGTCCACGGAGGAATACGGAATTTACAATACCTTTGCCGCGTATGTGTCCATGCTGGCGGTGGTTGTCAGCCTGGGGCTCCCGTCCAGCGTGAGAAATGCCAGGTTTGATTTTCCCGGGGAGGAGGGCCGCTACCACGCCAACTCGGTGACGATGATCGCGGCGGCGTTTGCCCTGCTTCTGGCCGCTGCTGCCGCCTTCCCCAGGGGGCTTTCCCGGGGGTTGGGCCTTGAATATCCTTTTGTGGGTTTTGTGGTGATTGACAGTGCCTGCATGGCGCTGCACTCCTACTACAATAACATTCTGATGGTTGACTTCCGCAGCCGGCTTTTTCTGAAGCTGTCGTTCTTCTATTCCGTAACCAGCATCGCGCTGTCCACGCTGCTGATTGTGACGCTCTTTCGGGGAAACGCCGCGCTGGCCAGAGCCATCGGCAATACGGTGCCCCTGGTTCTGATTGCCGTCTTTACGTTGTGGCGGATCTGGCGGAAGCACGCCCCCCGGATTACGGGGCGGTACAGTGTATATGGACTCCGATTTGGCATTCCCCTGATCCCCAGCGACCTGTCTTCCCTGATCCTGGCCCAGTTTGACAGGATCATGATCCTGCGGACGGTGGGGGAGGCCCAGGCGGGAATCTACAGCTTCGCGTACAATGCGGCGGTGATCTACCAGGTTATTACAGGCTCGATAGAGAGCGCGTGGACGCCCTGGATGTTCCGGATGCTGCATGGCGGCAAGCACGAAGCGCTGAAAAAGAAAATCGTGGTCTATGTCGCGGGGATGACGGTGTTTACCGTGCTGCTTCTGCTGGTCTGCCCGGAACTCATCATGCTGATGTCCGGCAGCGCCTACTGGGACAGCAGGACGGTGGTTGTGCCGATCCTCTTCTCCATGTATTTCTTCGCGATTGCGTCCATACCCGTGGGCATAGCGTTCTACCATAAAAAAACCGCCTGGATCTCCGGCTGCACTTTCGGGGCAGCCCTGGGGAATGTGGTACTGAACCTGATCTTTATTCCCAGGTTCGGCTACCAGGCTGCGGCCTATACCACGCTGGCATGCTATATCCTTTACGCCCTTGCGCACATCTTCACGGCGGGGCGGCTGGAAAACATCCGGCTGCTTTCCATGCGGGCCGTAAGAAGACTTGTGGAGCTGGCGGCGCTGGTCTTTCTCATCAGCAGTCTGACCCTGGATTACTGGTGGATTCGGTGGAGTTTTGCGGGTGCGGCGGCGGTGGGCCTGCTCCTTGCCGGAATACGGCACCGGGAAAAGCTTGCCGCGGCGGTAAAGGCGCTGCGGGATAGCCGGGAGGCTCCGGAAGAAAACGCCGGTTCGTGACGAACCGGAGCTTTCCGGTAAGAGCGCTGCGAATATTTCAATAAATCCTGAAACGGGATTTAGATAAAAAGATGGAGGTATATTATGCAACAAAGGGAATGTGCGTTCGGTCATCTTTATGACGCGGACCAGTATGGCTCCTGTCCATACTGCAACAACAAGTCGTCGGAATATGTCTTTGGAAATGAGAAAGAGAACAGAACGGTTGCTCCCGAAATGTTCCGGAATCAGGCGGCGTCCGCCGCAGCGGACGCCGACGGGGTTGGAAAGACCGTTCCGGGCCAGGACTACCTGAAACAGAATCAGCCGGAGGAGGGACTGGGCAAAACTATAGGCGAGTTCCAGAAGAAAAACAAGTTTGACCCTGTCGTCGGGTGGCTGGTCTGTACGGAAGGCCCCCGAAAAGGTAAGGGTTACGAGCTCCGCAGCAGAATCAACACGATCGGCCGGGATTCGTCCAATGACATCAGCTTCCCCAATGAGGATTCGATTTCCAAAAGGAATCACGTCCGTCTGGCCTACGACGCGGAGAACAACAATTTCCACCTGATTCCCGGAGAGAGCAGCAACATTGTCCGCGTGAATGGGTCTCCGCTTTATGAGTCCAGAGCCCTGGCAGCCTACGATGTGATCAAGATGGGTGGAATAAAGCTGGTATTTGTCCCCCTGTGCTCCGAAAAATTCACCTGGGAGCAGGAATAATTCGGGAGGGCGAGTATGGGTTTTCTATCCAGGCTCCGTTCCCAACGCCCCGCGGCGGAGGATACGGCTCCGAGGCCGGAAAAAAACCCGGTTCGAAGGCTGCTAAGCTATGAAACCGCTTACTTACAATGCCTTGGCAATAGGGAACGGCAGGAGGACGCGTTTTCTTTTGTCAACGAGTCGGATGTAACGGAGATCAAGAAAAACGGTCTGCTGGCCGTTGTGGCCGACGGGATGGGCGGAATGAACGGCGGGCAGGAGGCCAGCAATCTGGCTGTCAACATGCTGTGCGAGGATTTCCTGCGGATGAACCACGAGGATGATCTTGCCCTGCAGCTGACGGACAGCGTCAGCCGCGCCTGCACCCTGGTGCACGAGCGGCTGGGCGGAGGCGGCGGAAGTACGCTGATTGCCTGTCTTCTGTACCACCAGAGGCTGTACTTTGCCAGCGTGGGAGACAGCTATCTGTTCCTCCTGCGCAAAGGCCGTCTGGTTCGCCTGAACCGGGAACACAATGTGAAGCACAAACTGTTTATGGAGGCAATCCGGTCCGGCTGTGTGGATCCTTCCGTCGCCGACGGGAATAAGGAAAACGCGGCGCTGACCCAGTTCCTCGGAATGCCGTCCCTGGATGACATCGATTTTTTCCGGAGGCCGCTGCTTCTGAAAAAAGGCGATGTGCTTCTGCTCTGCTCCGATGGTGTGGGCGGCGTGATGGATGAGAAAACGATTACGGATTGTTTGAGCATTCCCCACGCGCCTGCCGTCTGCGCCGCGCTGGATCAGGCAGTCCGGCGGGCCAATAAAAAGTATCAGGATAATTATACCGCATTGGTTATCCGATGCGACAAATGAAAAAAGAAAAGAGGTACCGGTTATGAAGAAAAAAGTATTGTCTGTGCTCCTAGTGATAGTAGTTCTTTGCTCCCTGTGCATGGCGGGATGCTCCACAAAGAAGACGGATCCCCGGGACAGCATTGCCGTGGTTACCAGCTGGTTTGATGAAGTGGACTACGGCCTGATCGGCTGGGCAAGAGGCACCTGCTTCTTTGTCGGCGAGGAAGGGAAGAATCCCCGCTACATGATTACCAACTACCACGTGATTTCTGAGTTTGTGGCCCTTGGTTCCGGCGAACTGGGAACCTATTCCTTCGTCAATGATGACGGAAACACCGTTACTCTGACCGGCCGGAGCAAGATCCGCATCTACTTCGACTCCAGCGACTATGAGGACGCTTTCCTGGTTGCTGGTGACGAGTCCAAGGACATTGCCATCCTGAAGCTTGCCAGTGAAACCACCAAGCGGACTCCCCTTTCCATCCGTATTCCGAACGAGAGCATGGTCGGTTCCCAGATCAAGGCTGTCGGATACCCCAGCAACGCCGATAATATCTATGCCGACTCCATAACCTCTTTGGGAAAGAACGACGCGACGGTAACCTCCGGCACCTTGAGCCGGTTTGTGACAACCTCCGGAACGGGACGTGAGGATATTCAGATTGACTGCGTCGTCACCGCGGGCAACTCCGGCGGCCCCGTTGTGGACGACAAGAGCAATGTCATCGGTATCGCCACCTGGGGCGTTCTGTCCGTGAATTACGCCATCAACATTAAGGAGGCTGTTCCCATTCTGATGCAGAACAACGTTCCCTTTACGGAGGCAAGCTCTTTCGATATGACGATTCTGATCATTGCCCTCGCGGCAGTGGCTGCCCTGGCCGTAATCGTTGTGGTCGTGCTTCTGATCGTCAAGAGGAAGAAACCCTTGCCTCCCCCTCCCACTCCTGTGAAAAGGCCCGTGGTCCGCTCCCTGGCAAACTGCAACGCCGGCGCCACCGCGGTGGTGAACGGACAGATTCTGCTGGGCCGGAGCGGCGCCTGCAACCTCCAGTTCCCGGCAAACACCGCCGGTGTCAGCGCTAACCACTGCTCCGTCCGTTTTGACAGCAATACAAACGACTTTATCCTGATGGACATGGGCTCCAGCTTCGGCACTTTCTTCAACGGTCAGAAGCTTACCCCCAATGTCCCTGTCCGGATTCGCCCCGGCGACCGGTTTACGCTGGGTGACAGCAGCAACGTGGTAATTGTTGAGCTGGTGTGACCCTATGACACTGGACAGCTACACATTTACCAACCAGGGCGGCAGAAGCTATAACGAAGACTATGTTGGTGTGAAGCGGACAGAAAAAGGAGCCCTTTATCTCCTTGCGGATGGCCTTGGCGGCCATCTGCATGGAGAGCAGGCTTCAAAGGGTATCGTGGATTTCATCCTGGGCAGTGGGCTTCCCAAGGAGGACGAGGACCGTCAGGCCTGGCTGGAAACGGTGATCACCGCGAGCAATGACCACCTGCTGAAGCTTCAGCAGGCATCCAACCAGAAGATGAAGAGCACGGTGGTTGCGCTGTATATTGAAGGGGAGCAGGCTGTGTTCGCCAATGTGGGGGACTCCAGACTGTACTGCCTCCAGGACGGCAAAATCAGCGGCGTCACGGAAGACCATTCGGTTGCCTACAGGAAATTCAAATCCGGCCAGATCACCCGGGACCAGATCGGGTCCGACGAGGATCAGTCCTGCCTCCTGCGCTGTTTGGGAAGTCCGGATCATTTTCTCCCCGACGGGTATACCCTGGAGGGGCCCCTGCAGGCCGGCGACGGGTTCCTGCTTTGCTCCGACGGAATGTGGGAATATCTTCTGGATGAGGAAATCCTGGTCGATTTCCTGAAAGCGGACTGCGCCCGGACCTGGGCGGAGCTTCTGCTGCTGCGGGCAATGGACAGGTTCCGCCCGGGCAACGACAATCTTTCTTTGATCACCGTCATGGTGGGAGAATGAGGGGTGGGAATACGACATGAAACATAAGTTGATTGCGGCGCTGCTTGCGCTGTTTCTGCTGATCCAGCTTCCCGCGGTTGTATTCGCGAATGAGCTGAGTGTGCAGGTGGTCGAGAATGAGAAGTCGGAGGTGCTCACCTCCTACCGTACCGGCAACAAAATCTTCTCGTTTATTCATTTTGATGGACAGGTTCCGGATGGAAGCAAGCTGACGCTGAGCGTGAGTGAGGACAAGCGGCAGACCGGGGAGTCTCTCCGGTCCGTCTGGACGCAAAGCCCGGCGGAGATCGCGCTCCTGGTGGATGCGTCTGTTCCAATGGAACGGCACAAGGATAACCTGCTGCTGTTTGCCAAGAACCTGATGAGCAAGGGACCCAAGGATCTGACTGTATCCGTGGTCACTGTAAAGGACGCGAAAGAGGTTGCCTCCGGCCTCCGGGATTGGGAGTCGCTGGAGAGCGTTCTGAATGCGCTTGCCTATGAGGGCTGGACTTCCGACCTGTGCGGAAGCGTGGTAAAGGTACTGGACCGCATCGGACAGGAAAATCACGAGAATGGCGCAATGCTCAATCTGGTGGTGTTCTCCGGAAGCGAGGGCAGCTACTACACCAGCGACGAGACGAAAAACCTGGGAAAACGGAGCTCGGCGGCGGATGCGGCATCCAAAGCCATTCAAAATCATCCGGAGACCATTGTGCATTCCGTGTGTGTGGACAAACTGAATACCATGGAGCTGCAGGCTCTGGAAAAGGGTAAGGGCTGCCAGACGAAAGCGACCGACAGTGTTTCTGCCGCGAACGCCGCCATGGAGATCGTGAATTATATCAACGATACCTGGACGGCAAAGTTTGCCGGATACGATGTTGAGCAGCTTCCCCTGGACAATCTGTCCATTCGCTACCAGACGGTAGAAAACGGAGATTTTATGATGCACAACCTGCCGGTAGGCGTGGTCGCGGATCTGAAGCCTGCCGCGCAGATCCCTGCCGAACAGCCCGACACCGCCGCGGAGGAGACCACGGCACCTGCCGGGGAGAGCACCACCCCCGCAGAGGAGGTGCCGGCGGAATCGGAGGGCGCTGATCCTGCCGGGGAGACGACCGAACCGGAGGGGACAACCGTTCCGGAAGGCTCGGAGGGGGAAAATCCTGAGAGCGATCCCTCCGAGGAGACTCCTGACGGAGAGAACACCGGCGAGGACGACCCGAACGCGGGTGAGCCTGGCAGGAAAGAAAAAGGAAACCTGTATTTGTGGATCGGCATTGCCCTGGGCGCCGTGATCATTCTCGGCATCGTCATCGCCATTGTTCTTTCCATGAAGCACAGAAAGTCCGCCGCCGTCGTTATGCGCGCGGTGGTGGAATTCGGTGCCGTCCACAATCTGCGGGAGCGGTATTATCTGGAGAAGTCTTTGACCATCGGAAGCGGGAGAGGCTGTGATATTGTCATTTCCGGTGCCTCCGTTTCCCCGAAGAATACAAGGATTTACCTGGACAACAACATCGTCTATGTGGAGGATCTGAATTCCGAACGGGGAACGCTGGTTGGCGGAATGCGGATCTATTCCCCCAACCGTCTGCGCAGCGGAGACGTGATCACGGTCGGCAATACTTCCATCCGGTTTCTGTTTTAACTGACAGAGCAGTATGAGACGGAGAATCCGCGGGAACCGGAAGAACCATACCTGCGGATTTCTCCGGCATAAAAGATTCAATCCGATACTATGAAGAGAGATGGGACTATGAGTGTAGTATGTTACAACTGCTTTAAGGAAATACCGGATGATAGCGAATGCTGTCCCTTCTGTGGGTTTGACAAGGAAAAAAACCGGGAGAAATTCCCCCAGGCGCTTCCATTTGGCTCCATCCTCAGCGGCCGCTACATCACCGGGCGGGTCCTGGGCCAGGGAGGCTTCGGAATTACCTATGTGGCCACGGACCACAAGACCAAGTCGCTGGTCGCGATTAAGGAGTTCTTCCCCGATGCCATGGCGGTCCGAAGCTCCGCGATTTCCGTGTCGCCGTATTCCGGAGAGCGGGGAGAGAATTTTGCCTATGGTAAGGAAACGTTCCTTCAGGAAGCAAAAACCATGGCGGAATTCATCGGAAACCCCAATATTGTAAGAGTGCACAGCTATTTCGAGGAAAACGGCACCGCGTATTTTGTCATGGAATATATTGTGGGCAAGAGCTTCCAGCAGGTGATCGCCGAAAAGGGCGGAAAGATCAGCTGGGAGGAAGCCGTCAACGTAATTGCCCCGGTGCTGAATGCCCTTGCCGCCGTTCACAGTAAAGGCATTATCCACCGGGACGTCACGCCTGACAATATCTACATCACCGAAGACGGCGCCGTCAAGCTTCTGGATTTCGGCGCTGCCCGTTACAGCCTGGGCGATGTGAGCCGCAGCCTGGATGTTGTGCTGAAACATGGTTTCGCCCCCAAAGAGCAATACAGCCGCTGGGGAAAGCAGGGACCCTATACCGACATCTACTGCGTCGCCGCCTCCATGTATTACGCCCTCACCGGGCATAAACCGCCGGACGCAATCGACCGGATGGAGCGGGACGAGCTGGTGCTCCCCAGAACTGTGGGGGTGGATATCAGCGTGGAGCAGGAGAATATTCTTCTGAAAGCGCTGGCGGTCCAGCCCGAGAATCGGTATCAGAGTGCCAAGGAATTTGCGGAAGCGCTGAAACATACTATCGTCGACAAGGATGGTCCCCTGCTGCAAGAAGCCGGAAAGAAGATGCAGGTGGATCCCGCCTGGGACGCAGCGACAAAGACAGCTGCCTATGAGGAAGCAATCTCCATTCTGGGGCAGGTGGAGAACAGGGCTGCCGCCCAGGAATTGATACAGGCGTGCGAGGCGGAGATCCGGAAACTGGAGGATGAGGCACGCAGGAAAAAGCTGAGGATCCTCATCCTTATGGGTGCCGTGGCGGTATTGGCCGTATCGCTTCTGGTCGGTGCAGTGATATGGGCAGTAAATGCTTCATCCCGCAGGAAAACATTAAGCGGTCCGGGCGAAGTAATTCAGTATACTCCGCCGACCACGGAATCCCGGCAGTCCCAGGGCAGCCAGCAGGATGTTCAGCAGGATATTCCCGCAAAGCTGACGGTGAATATTTCTCCGGACAACCGGTTCCTGGAGATCAGTCTTGCCGCTGTTGAAGAGTATTCCAGCGTATCATTTCCGGTATGGAGTGAAATAAATGGTCAGGACGATGTGCTCTGGTACGAGGCTGAGAGAAATTCCAGCGGCACCTGGACATCCGCTGTCCGGCTGAAGGATCACGGGGATCTGGGAACCTATTACATTCATACTTATGTTGTCCAGGATGGTGTGGAATCCCCGGAGTCCATTGCCCAGACCTCCGTCAATGTTCAGCAGATTTATGATCCGATGCTGCAGGCAGCCGTCTCTTCAGACAAGCGCACCCTGGGAATCATCTTATCGGATGGTGGAGCCTACTCGGGTGTAACCTTTGCGGTCTGGGGTGAGGCGAATGGTCAGGATGATCTGCGATGGTATGAAGCGCAGGCAGCGGGAAATGGCGTATGGGAAAGTTCCGTCAATCTGGCGGATCATGGCGATCTTGGGGACTACACTATTCTGGCAAAGGGCAGGATCAGCAGTTGGGAGACGGATATTACAAGCGCTTCCGTAGTGGTAGATTCGATCAACGCTCCGGTTGCAAAAGCGGTTGTGTCCGAGGATTTCAGCACCATCGAGATCGTTCTGAAAGGCGCTGGTGATTACACGGATGTTCAGTTTGCGGTTTGGGGCGAGGAAGATGATCAGGATGACATTCGGTGGTATGCCGCGAACAGGCAGAATGATGGAAGCTGGACTTACTCCGTAGACTTGGGCGCCCACGGCGAATTGGGCAACTACTTCATCCACACCTATGGAACGAAGAATGGCGAGCGGGCCAATATCTATCAGAACACCGTATGGGTAAAGACCATCTCTGTACCGGCAATCAACATTATGCTGGTTCCGGGAAGCAGTATGATGAAAGTGGTTCTGTCCGGAATGGATGAATACTCCGGCCTTGAAGTCTATGTCTGGACCCAAGAGAATCAGCAGGATGATGTGAAAGACTATACTCCCCAGGTTCGCTTCGATGGAAGTCTGGTTGCAGTCATAGATCTGAACAATCACCCCGGCGAAGGACCGATCTATGTGCATGTATACGCACAGATGAATGGAGAATCTGCGCAGATTGTCGGCGCCGAGCTCTATACGCAGTAAACGAAAATCCGCCGGTCTCCCGAAGCCGGGAGGCCGGTGGAAGCGGGGAGTGGGGTTTTTCCACATACCTTTCGGAGGAAGCAGCTGCAAACAGCAGAAGAAATATACAGAAAAGGAAGCGGAATGCAAGAGTCATGATTCAGTTCAATGTTCCTCCTTTCATCGGGACGGAAACCGGCTATATGGAAGAGGCGATCCGCCACCGGAAGATTTGCGGAGACGGACAGTTCACGAAGAAATGCCACGCCTGGATGGAGAACCGCTTCGGCGCGCAAAAGGCGCTGCTCACGACCAGCGGAACATCCGCGCTGGACATGGCAATGATTCTTTGTGATCTTCAGCCCGGCGATGAAGTCATTTTGCCCAGCTTTACTTTTTCCAGCAGCGCTACATCCGCTGCTCTGCGGGGAGCCAGGCTGGTGTTTGTGGATATTCGGCCGGACACAATGAATATTGATGAAACGAAAATTGAACAGGCCATCACTGACAGAACAAAGGTAATCATGGTGATGCATTATGCAGGAGTTGCCTGCGAAATGGACACCATTATGGAAATTGCCAGACGCCACAGCCTGATCGTTGTGGAGGACGCCGCACAGGCAGTGATGAGTACTTATAAGGGAAGAGCCCTGGGAACGATTGGAGATATGGGGTGCTACTCGTTCCATGAAACCAAGAACTATTCCATGGGAGAAGGCGGCGCACTGGTCATCAATAATCCGAAATACAATGAGCGGGCGGAGATTATCCGGGAAAAGGGAACGAACCGTTCAAAATTCTACCGCGGACAGGTTGACAAGTATACATGGGTGGATATTGGAGACAGCTTTCTGCCCAGTGAGCTGAATGCCGCCTATTTGTGGGGACAGCTGGAGGCTGCCGACCAGATCAATGAGAATCGGCTGGCTTCCTGGAACCGGTACTATGCGGCATTTTCCTCGCTGAAAGAGAAGAACCTGGTGGAGCTTCCTACGGTTCCGGAAGGCTGCGTACATAACGCCCACATTTTTTATCTGAAATGTAAAAATCTGGAGGAACGAACAGAGCTGATTCGGTTCCTCAAGGACAATGATATAGGCGCGGTGTTTCACTATATTCCTTTGCACAGCGCTCCGGCCGGCCTGAAATTTGGCCGTTTCTCCGGAGAAGATCGCTTTACATCGGTGGAGGCTGACCGGCTGGTACGGTTGCCAATGTATTATAACCTCTTGCCGGAGGACCAAGAGCGGGTAATTGAGGCGGTTAAAAGCTTTTTTAGGAAAAATCAACCAGCACAGCGCTGAGCCAAATCAAAAATAAAAATGGCAGGGGATTTCAAATTGCAGTTCCCTGCCGTTCAGACTGAAAATTACTTCTTATGAGCACCTTTGAAAATTCTCAGCTTTGCGGTTTGGCCGGGTTTGTGACCAACCTGTCAGGAAGCGGTTGTCAGAGGGAGTATCCTACTTTCGGAGGGTTTGCGTGTGCCGATTTCAAAAGCATTGATCTTATATTTGCTGATTGTCATGCTGACCGCGGGAAGACTGTGCTTCAATCTGTGGCGCAGAAAAGACAGATGGACCGAGAATGTGTTCTGGTTTTCTTTTCTGGCCGCATGTGTGCTGTACAGAAAATACCTGATTGGAGAGGTTTACTTTCTGTACGCGGTGGTGGACGGCTATTCTCAGTACCTGCCCAACTACATGCGGTTTGTCCGAGATTTTGTGTGCAATCACTGGCCGACCCTTTGGAATTTTTCCCAAGGCTTCGGTTTGCCGCAGTACTACGATGTGCTTGCCTACCCGATCAACGCACTGTGTGTACTGTCCGGCGTACTTTTGGGGGAGCGGGGGATGCTCCTGTGCTATGCCTGGCTGCATGTAATTAAAATCGCGCTTTCCGCCCTGTTTGCCTACCTGTTTGTCCAGGAGCTGGGCATGAAAAAAGTCCCTTCCGTGTACGTTGCCCTGATTTACTCCCTGAATGGCATCCTGATTCTGCGGGGATTTTGGGTATATCTGGCCGATGAGGCGTATATCGCAATGCTGATGCTTTGGGCCGCGGAACGTTACTTCCGGAATAAGGACTGGAGACTGATTCCCTTGGCTGCATTTTCGCTGGGGAGCGCTCTGGGCGTATACTACATCTATTTGTACGGACTGCTCCTGATGATCTATGCGGCGGTCCGCTTCCGTTGGAGCAAGGGCTCTTTTCGCGGATTTGCTCCGTTTATCCTGATCTGCGGCGGACTGTTTGCCGCCGGTATCCTGATGAGCACCATTTCTCTGGCGTCTTTCCGCTCTACCGTTCTCAGTACTGCCAGATTCCAGGATACCATGGGGTATACTCAGGCGGTCAGTCTGTTTTCCACGACAAGTCCTTCTACAATCGTATCGGGCATCCTGTCCTCCCTGGAGCCGAATTTGCTGGGAATATTTGACCAGTATACCGGTTCGCAGAATTACCTGGAACGGCCGATATTCTATGCGGGAATGCTGTGCTTTTTCCTGATTCCGCAGGCATTGGTTCTGGGAAAAGAGCACAGAAAGCTGATGCTGCTTGGACTGGGACTTGCGGCGCTTTATCTGATCAGCCCTACCATACAGGATGTGCTGAATATGTTCGTCCGGAATGAGGAGATCGGACAAAGATCTTTCCGTCTGGCATCTCAGTGGGTGATGATCCTGATGGTAATTATTGCCGGCTTTGGATTGCAGTTGTGTATGGACAGGGGCGTAAACATAAAATGCCTGTTCATGACCACGATTGCGCTTATCTCTGTGCTGCTGACTACCGGCATGGCTGCTCCCGCTTTCTCCATTACGATTCAGCCTGTGGTGCTTGTACGAACGGTTCTAATGATTCTGTTTTGGGGAAGTTTTCTGTTGTTGTTTACGGACGGGACCGCCCCATCCAGAGAACGGGTGGCCGCCTTGGTTTTATGCGCTTTCGCGGAAGTCAGCATCAGTGCCGCCTGTACTATCGGCGGAAGCGTGAAAACAGCGGACGAAAACATGAGAATGATGCGTGGGGATCCATTTGGATACTACGGCTCCATGAATGAGGCGGTACAGTATATCAAAGAAAATGATCCGGACCTGTATCGTGTGGGAGGAAACCATCCGAGTGCAGGCGCGGCAGCCTTTTGTTCTCCGCTGTATTTTGATGTGTATGACAGCAGCTATTACAATAATATTGACGCGTACACATACCAGTTTCTCAGTGAAATGAGCCCGGAGTCTTTCACAAATGGGATTGGTCAGAAATACTCCGTGGGTGTAAGCAATGATTTACTTGTCTCCACCCTGACCGGCTATAAATATATGTTTCTTGAAGACGGCGACGCGGAGATCTATGGGTACACCAAGGTCAAATCCTTTGGAGAAGTGCACGTTTACAAGAACGATTATTATGTCCCCATGGTCTACGCGAATTCCAAATTTCTTTCGCGTTCCGAGTTTGAGACACTCTCTCCGGATCAGAAAAAATGGGCAATGATGTATTTTTTGGTTCTTGAGGATGATGCCCAACTCGATACCAGCCTGCTGGAAAAAGTGACTCCCGAAGAGTTGAACCAGGTGCTGAAGGGAAAGGGCTATGACATAGCAGCCACCCAATACCAAAAGAACGGCCTGGTTTTGGAGCAGTGGTCTGAAATGTGTCTTACCGGTGTGCTGACCGCTGACACGGATGCGGTGATGACCATGAGCATTCCCTACAACACCAACTGGCACATCTATGTGGATGGCGTTGAGCAGAGCATTCTTCATACCAACATTGGATTTATGGGTGTGGCAGTCTCAAAGGGAACCCATCAGATTCGGATCGAGTACAAAATGCCGATCTTTTATGTCTGCGCTGCCATATCGCTGCTGTGCATGATTGTGTATTGCGCAGCGGTGGTAGTCGATACAAAGAAAAGGAAAAAGAGAATCGAGAGCGTCCATAGCGGAACAGTCGATTCCAATGAGATGTGATGGGTATGGAAAAAGTAAATATCATTTTAGCAGCCTACAACGGAGAAAAATACCTGCGCACGCTGCTGGACAGCATCCTGGCACAGACGTACAGGAATATCGAGATCTTTGTCCGGGATGATGGATCCAAGGATCACACTTTGCAGATCCTGGAAGAATACGCGAAGACAAGCAAGAGCGTTCCTATCCATATTCTCCGGGATGACTTGGGGAATCTTGGCTATATCGCAAACTTTCTCCATACCATACGGGCAAGTTCTGACGCTGACTACTATGCTTTCTGTGACCAGGATGACTATTGGCTTCCGGACAAGATTGCCAACGCCGTTGAGCTGCTGTCCGGCCGGCCAAAGGACCGCCCGGTTCTGTACTCCTGCGCCTATGAGGTTCGGAATGACACGCTGGCGTTTGTACGCACGGGCCACACCCCAACCCCTATGGAGCGGTTGGATGTTGGAAAGGCTCTGTCCCTGTATGACGGAGGATGGCTGCCGGGCTTTACTCTGGTTATGAACCGTGCGCTGAAAGAAAAGGCTTTTGATAACAACGCGGAGAAGATGTACAGCCACGACATCTGGGTTCAGGCCGTTGCCGCCGGATTCCAGGGAGAACTGATTGTGGATGACCGGGTAGGCGCTTACTTCCGCCGGCACAGCGATTCCACATCCATCGCGGAAACCTCGGTCACATCCACGGTGATTTCCGCGTGGATCTTCCGCTTCAAGGAGCTGTTTTCCGCCAAATCCACATTTACGGCGCTGAAAGACGGAATGTGTACCTACGCTGACACCTTTGCAGACCAGGTAGCGCGTGACCGGGACAGGAAGTTTTTGAAGTATTTCGGAACGACCTCAAAACGGTATCTGCTGCAGAAGGTTTTCTATCCCCACCGGCTTAAGCAGTCTGTGCCGGTAGAGCTGGCTTGGCGTTTGGCAATTCTGCTGGGGAAAATATAATGGACAGAGCGACTGATTCTGTCCGTGACAGGCTTGTGTTCAAGTCGGGCATGCTTTACTTTGTCGCGGAAATGCTGACCCGGGGCTGCTCGTTCCTGATGACACCGATTTTTACCAGGCTTCTGCCGCCGGGGGTTTTTGCGGATGCAAAGGTGTTTGAGTCCTGGTGCTATCTGATTGCACCTGTGATTTCCCTCAGCGTATACCAGAGCATTCCCCGGGCGAGGCTGGACTACCGGGAGAAGCTGGATCAGTATCTGTCGAGTGTAATCACCTTGATGGTTGCGCTTACAGCTTTCGCGCTGGTCATAACTTTTGCCTTGGGAAGCTGGATCCCCGCGCTTCCGGTTGCCGTTATGCTAGTGTTTTCTCTGGCCTACAATGGAATTCAAACTGTCCAGATGTATGACCGCCAGACGATGAACTACAGAAGAAATGTGTTCCTGACGGTGATGGGGACTGTGCCCGGAGCACTTCTCAGCGTTGGCCTGATTGTGATATTCCGCTCCCGGGTCTCGGAGGATACCCTGCTTGTTCTCCGGATCCTGGGATTCAGCCTCCCCATGGTAATCGTGGGCTTGACCGTTATGATCCGGCAGCTCATTCGGTATGGTGTTCATCCGAATGTGAAATGGTGGGCCTATGCGGTACAGCAGTCTGTTCCGCTGATCTTTTCTGTGGCGGCATCCCAGGTTTTCCTGCAGTTCGGCAGCATTCTGACAAGAAGCCTGATCGGTGCGGAGGCTGCCGCGGTTGTGGTGGTTGCCATGACTGTCGGGTATATCATGGATATTCTTACCCATGCCATTGATAATGCCTGGAAGCCCTGGATGTTTGAGAAACTGGATTCCGGAGAAGCTGTGGAAGTACGCCGCGTCTGGAGATCGCTGCTGGCGATCCTGTCGGTCATTACGGTTTTGGGCACCCTGTTTGCGCCGGAGCTGGTGCTCTTCCTGGGGGGACGGCAGTATTCCCAGGCAACGGGTCTGGTCTTCTGGATCCTCTGCGGCTCCATGGCAAATTTTATCGCGATTGGCTACACATCCCTGGAAATGTACAAAAAAAAGACCAGAGTGTCGATTTATACAAGTGTAATCGCGGTAGCGGTATATTTTGCGCTGGGCGTATTTTTCGTTAAAAAGGACGGGCTTCGGGCTGCGGCATATGTTCTGTGTGCGAGCTATCTTGTAAACGGTCTGCTGCATTACCTTTTCTGCAGAAGCTTTAACAGGGAGGACCCCCTCCAGTTCTGTTTTAGTTTCTTGCTGACAGGGGGCGTAATTATCCTGTGCTGGGGAATTACCCGGCTCTACGGGCTGCCGTTTTTGGCCAGATGTGGGATTGGCGTGGCAGTGGTGTTGGGATTCCTTTGGACTTTCCGAAACCGGTTTGCACAGATACTGCGGTTAATAAAAAAGAATTCTGATGTTTGAGAGGTGCCTATGAAAACAGCAGTCTATCTCGCCGAGCGGCTGAAGCAGCTGGGAGTTACCACTGCTTTCGGGTATCAGGGCTCCTCTATTTCCCATACAATAGATGCCCTGGAAAGCGCCGGTATCCGGTTTGTGGAAGCACGGCATGAACAGGGGGCTGCCTTTGAAGCAAACGGATATGCTATGGCCTCCGGAGAATTTGGCGTCTGCGCTGCCTGCAGCGGACCGGGTGCTATCAATGTGCTGGCAGGCATTGCCCAGGCTTACTATGACTCCATTCCCTGCCTGTTTATCACAGGGCAGGTCAGTGTTAAGGAAATCCGGAAAGATACCGGGCTTCGGCAAATGGGGTTCCAGGAGACGGATATTTGCGCTATGGCGTTGCCGATCACAAAATACGCGGTGAGTCTGCGGAATCCCCTGGAAATCGCGCTGAGACTGGAGGAGGCCCTGTGGCATATGCGCCATGGCCGGCCCGGGCCGGTACTGCTGGACATTCCTCACAATATTCAGGGAAGCCAGATCGATCCGGACGCGCTGCTTCGTTTTCAGGAGCCGGAGCAGCCTGCGGAATCACCCCTGGTTGCCCCAGAGAGAATTCAGGCGATTGCCCGGGAACTGCGCAGAGCCAAGCGCCCGCTGATCCTTCTTGGCGGCGGATGCAGAACGCTCCGAAAAAACCCCGCTTTGCGAAGCAAATTGGAGCGCTTGCGGATTCCCTGCGCTGTATCCTATCTGGGAAGAGATGTGCTTCCAATGGAATCCGATGTATTCTGCGGCACCATCGGGGCATATGGAAACCGTCAGGCCAACTGGGCGGCGTTGTATGCGGACTTTGTCCTTGTGCTGGGCTCCCGGCTTGACGGCAGGCAGACACCGGACGGCTGGGATGCTTTCGCGCCCCAGGCACATGTGGTGGTTGTGGACATCGATCCGGCAGAAATGGCAAAATATCCTGACCGGTTTGAACGGATTCAGATGGATGCTGTCCGTTTCCTGGAGGTGCTGCTTGAGGATGGGCCGGAGGCTTCCGGGGGCAAATGGCTGAATACCATTTTCGGCTGGCGGGAACGCAGGCCGGACTGGGCGGAATACAACGCGGCCTATGGGGTAAATCCAAATCTGCTGCTGCGGGATCTGGGCAAACGCGGAGAACCCAATGCGGTGTTCGCCCTTGACGTGGGGCAGAACCAGATATGGGCCAACGCCTCTCTGTATACCCGGGCGCAGCAGCGGATCCTCCAATCCGGAGGACTTGGCGCCATGGGCTTTGCCGTGCCTGCTGCGATTGGCGCATACTTTGCAGGCCATTGTCCGGTATACAGTATTACCGGGGATGGCGGAATACAAATGAATCTTCAGGAACTGCAAACAGCTGCCCAGTATGGAGTTCCGCTAAAAGTGGTCGTACTGAACAACCGCTCCCTTGGGCTGATCCGGGTCTACCAGGATAAGGCCCTCCAGGGCAGACACTACGGCTCTGTGGAAGGATTCTCTTCTCCGGATTACGCGCTTCTGGCAAAGGCATACGGGATGAAGTATTATTCCCTCCGTGCCCAGAATGGGGATGCGCTGGATGCTTTCCTGCGGGAAGATGGCAGCTGTATCCTGGAGGTTGAAATCAGCGGAGAATCTACGAACTATCCCGAACCGTTCTACGGCGGAACCATCCGAAACCAGGCGCTAAGACTGCCGGAGGCAGAAATTGCAAGAATCGAAGAGGAAGCAAACAGTGAAAGAGAATGAAAAGAAAATCAATGTCCTTGTCACCGGTGTCGGCGCGATTATCGGCTATGGGGTTATCAAGAGCCTGCGCCAAACCGGACTTCCTGTACATATTGTTGGAATGGACATTTACGCGGATGCCGTAGGGCAATATTTCTGCGACAAGTTTATCCGGGCGATTTACGCGGTGGATCCGCAGTACATTTCATTCCTGCGGGGTGTCATTCAGGAAAACAGTATTGATCTGGTGTTCTTCGGCACGGAGCAGGAGCTCTATCGGGTAAACGCGACCCGAGAGGAAATGGGGGAGGATCTGAAAAAAATTGTCATCAACCGCCCGGAAATTCTGGCCTTATCTCAAGACAAATGGGAGACTTATTGCTATCTGTTGGACCATGGGATGGAGGATCTGGCAATTCCCAGCGTGCTTTCAGGCAGCTATGAGGAGCTGACACAGCGGTTTGGAACGGAATTTCTCCTGAAGCCCAGATCTTCCTACGCCTCGAAAGGCATCCATAGGGTATCTGACCGGGAAGCGTTTGATTTCTACGGCGGAAGAATGGGCAGCAATTTCATGGCGCAGCCGCTGGTGGGGGATCCGATGCATGAATATACCGTGGGCGCCTTTGGCCTGGGGGATGGGAAGATTTCCGGAATGATTGCTATGCGCCGCCAGTTGAGCCAGGAGGGGGCCACTGCCAAGGCGGAGGTGGTCACAGATCCGGAACTGACCCGGGCTGTGGATCGGCTGTGCCAATCACTGAAGCCGGTGGGGCCAACCAATTTCCAGTTTCGTCTACACGAAGGAAGATATTTACTGCTGGAGATTAATCCGCGGATATCATCCTCCACCTCTATTCGCGCAGCCTTCGGCTATAATGAGGCCTGGATGTCTCTGGAATACTGGCTGTATCACCGCGTCATTACTCCGGATATTCGGGGCGGGCGCGCGCTGAGATTTATTGATGAGGTCGTTGCTTTGCAATGAAGACAGGCGTCATTTCAGATATTCATGGGAATTATTCCGCTCTGCAGCAGGTTATGCGGGAACTGGAAAAGCTCCGCTGTGATGAAATCATTTGCCTGGGAGATGTGGTTGGGTACTATCCCATGGTAAATGCGTGTATTGATCTGATCCAGAGGAACGGTATACGGTGTCTGGAGGGAAACCACGAGACCTTTCTCCTGGGGCTGGCCTCCTGCGGCCGCTCCCAGTCGGTCAACCGGTGTATTGAATACCAGAAAAAAGTGATTACCCCGGAGAATCTGCAATGGATCGCCGGCCTGGCGCCGGAACTTCGGACGGAGCGTTTCTTTGCGGTACATGGCGGATGGGACGATCCTGTAGATGAATATGTGGTTGATTTTGACTTTGATACACTTTTACAGCGCTTCCCCGGGTGCAAACTGTTTCTCTCCGGACATACCCATATTCAAAAAATTCAAAGACAGGGCGACTGTGTCTACTTTAACCCAGGCTCCGTAGGGCAGCCCCGGGACCATGATCCCCGCGCGGCTTTTGGGATCATTGACGACGGCGAAGTACGGCTGTTCCGGACTGCGTATGACATTGACCGGACAGCCCGCACGATGGCGGACGCCGGCTTCCCGGAGTACTTTTATTCAAACCTGTATTACGGTCTCAAAATCGGTGAGAAAATTCCCCCGGAGATGGCTGCCGCAGGTTCTTCCTGAAAATACGGGCGGCATATCCACCCAAAGTGAAATAGAATAGAGGCTGCTTATGAACAGAGGACAGAAACGAATCTCCATTGTTATCCCTTGCTACCGCTCCGAACAGACCATAGGACGTGTGGTTGATGAAATCGAACACACGATTGCGGCCCGGCCGGAATACGAATACGAAGTGATCCTGGTAAATGACGGATCTCCGGACAATACTTTCCAGGTACTGACACGTCTGGCGCATCAGTACGATAATATTACCGCCGTGAACCTGTCCCGGAATTTTGGACAGCATTGCGCGCTTCTTGCCGCGTACTCCTTGGTCACGGGAGATTATGTTCTGGAAATGGATGATGACGGGGAGCATGATCCAAGCCAGATGTTCCGTCTGGTGGATCGGCTGGAAGAGGGGTACGACTATGTATGCTGCAAGTTCACCGCCAGAGAACGGGAAAGCTACAAGAGCATCGGCTCCCGGGTGAATGACTGGATGGCTACTTTTTTTATCGGGAAACCGCAGGATACCTGTTTTTCCAGCTATTGCATTATGCGCCGTTTTGTTGTTGAGGAAATTCTCAAAACACCCACGCCCAACATCTATATCGGCGGCATGATCGTGGCGGTGACCAGGAAACTGTCCTATGTGGAAATAGAAGCGCATCCCAGATATGCAGGTAAAAGCGGCTACAGATTCAGAAACTCTTTACAGCTTTGGATGAATGGAATCGTATCCTATTCCGTCAAGCCTCTCAGGCTTGCGTCCCTCTTTGGCATCTTTTTTGCCATTCTTGGATTCTTACTGGCCTTTGTCAAGATAATAGAAAAAATCATTCGTCCGGACATCCTGCTGGGATACACCTCGCTGATTGTTGTTGTTCTGGTGACCAGCGGTGTGATGATGGTACTGTTGGGAATTATCGGCGAGTATATCGGAAGGGCCTGCATGATCATGAACCATATCCCACAATATGTGATTCGTGATGTGGTTCTGTCTGAGGCATTGGAAAACGCGGAAAGCAAGGAGTATGCAAATGTGTGAGACCGGGAAAACATATCTCATCATTGGCGGGGGTTCCGGCATTGGCTTCGCGGCAGCAAAAAAGCTGGCCAAAGCAGGCAACCATGTGATTCTTGTCGGGAAAAACCCCATGAAACTCCAGACAGCCTGCCAGCAGCTCCCCGGGGAAGGCCATAGCTGGATTCCCTGCGATATAGAGAAGCTGGATCGGATATCCGATATTTTTGCGTGCTTGCGGGAGAAAGCGGTAATGCTGGACGGAATGGTTTTCAGCGCGGGTATTTCCCCGCTGATTTTGGTAAAGGACACCACGCCGGAGGACATGATCCGTACGTTCAGCATAAACCTGTTCTCTTTCCTGGAGCTTGTCAAGGAGTATCAGAAGGAGACCGCTTCCAGGGAAAATTCCCGGATCGTCGCCGTGGCGTCTATCACCGCCAATGGCGCGGGCTACCGGCAGACGCTGTACGGCTCTTCAAAGGCAGCAATGCTGTCAGCAGTGAAACTGATGTCTAAGGAATTGCTGAACCGGAAAATCCGCATCAACTGCGTCTCACCCGGGGTTACGGACACTCCCATGCTGGATGATCTGCGGAAAAAGAGCGACAACCTGGATGAAAAAATTACCCAAAGCCAGTGCCTTGGGCTGATTTCCCCGGACAGCATCGCGGATGCCATAATTTATCTGCTGGGACCGGGGGCCGACTATATGACTGGAATGAACATTACAGTAGACGGCGGCGCCGGACTCAAATAAGCAGACACCGCCGCCCTGAATGGAAAGAGCGCCCAGGAGGTATTCCGGAAAGGAATCGATATGAATCAGAATCTTGCTATTATTGGAGCCAGTTATCTTCAGCTGCCGCTCATCCAGAAGGCAAAGGAAATGGGCTTCACCACCCATGTATTTGCCTGGGCAGCAGGGGATGTGGGAGAATCGGAAGCGGATGTTTTCTATCCTATCAGCATTGTGGAAAAGGAGCAGATTTTGGACAAATGCAGGCAGATTGGGATCTGTGGAATCTGCACCATCGCCTCGGATCTGGCGGTAATAACTGTAAATTATGTGGCCAGCGCCATGGGATTGGTCGGGAACTCCCTGGAAGCCACTGCCAGAAGTACAAATAAACATCTGATGCGGCGTACTTTTGAGGAAAACGGCGACCCCAGTCCCAAAAGTTTCCTGGTGGATGAGAAAACGGATCTTTCCAGGCTGCCCCTTAGCTATCCGATCATTGTGAAACCCACTGACCGGAGCGGCAGCAGAGGAATCTATAAGCTGGATTCCGCAGAGGGACTGCCGGCAGCCGTAGCCAGGGCACTGGCCGAAAGCTTTGAGAAGAAAGCCTTGGTAGAAGAGTTTGCACAAGGGCAGGAATATAGTGTGGAGTATATCTCTTTTCATGGGGAACACCACTTCCTCGCTCTGACCCTGAAGTACACCACAGGCGCACCGCGCTTTATTGAAACAGGGCATCTGGAGCCAGCACCTGTTGACGAAGATACACTTAACCGGGTGCGCGGCGTTGTGACCCACGCATTGAACTCCCTGGGGATCCGTAACGGAGCATCCCACTCGGAGATTAAAATTGATTCCAACGGACAAATCAGAATCATTGAAATCGGAGGCAGAATGGGCGGCGACTGCATTGGCAGCGACCTGGTTCGGTACTCCACCGGTTATGACTTTGTGAGAATGGTAATCCAGGTTGCTTGTGGGCGGGAGCCGGATTTTACCAAAGTCTGTGAGCCGATTGCGGCAGAGAGTAAGTTTCTTCTGACAGAGGCGGATGTTCAGGAGCTGGTCTGGATTCAGAAGAATGCGCCGGACCGGCTGCTGAAAATCGTAGATTATCATCCGGAGAAAATCGGCTCCACCTCGGACAGTTCCAACAGGGGAGGATGCTATCTGAGAAAAGCCTGATTTCTACCCACAGCACCGCGTGACCGGCAGGATAAAAGGGGCAGGACGGCTTCAGCGGTTCACGGAACGGGCCATGCGGCGGATGGTATGGCGGACGCCCCGGACGGCGATGGAATAGGCCTGAATGTTCTCCGGCAGGGCCATGCCGTTGACCCCGGAGTCGCCGATATGGTGGATGTCCGTCCCGGCCATCTTGCACATGAGGGCGATCTGGCGGATGGTGGCAAGGTCCGCCCCCTCCTGGCTGGTTCCGATGGCGGTCATGGTCAGGCACCCAAGGCCGTGGGCCAGGGCGATCAGCCCCCGGACATACTCCATGGTGATCCCCGGCACCGTGCCGGGGGCGGGGAGCAGGATAATATCCGCCCCGGCCTGGGCAAAGGCCTCCACATCCGCCTTTGTAACGATGTTTTCTCCTGCCTCCCCCAGGACACCGGAGGCGTGCATTTTCCCGGCGGCCAGGATCAGCCTGTCCCCCAGCTCCTGCCGGTATAGGCGCAGAGTTTCTACAATGGCCGCGTTGGATACCCCGGTGGTGGGGTTTCCCGTGAGCAGGATCATGTCAACGCCCATTTCCGCTGCCTTGCGGCCGTTTTCCAGGGTCGCCAGCCGCCCGGCTGTTATGGCCCACAGGCTGTCGTCTTCCCTGTTCAGGGTGGTGGGCTCCAGATTGATGCCGATGGGCCGTCCCGTCAGATGCTTCAGCTCCCGGACCCGCTCCCCGGCGGGCACCTGGGGCAGGGCGTTGATAACAGGATCGTTCACATCAAACACATTCAGCAGCAGGATGTCCGCCCCCATGGCGGCGGCCACCTCCGCGTTGGTCACGTCTCCGAAAACCGGCATCATGGGGCCGATGGTCTCGCAGGCGATGGTGCGGCCCTCCGCCGCTCCGATGGCATAGAGCAGGTCCCGGGGGGATGCCGCCGCGAAGTCCGACGCGCCGCAGTCTAAGATCCGTTTCATAATACAGCCTCCGTTTCCGCCCGGGTTCCCCCGGGCTTTTTCTTCATCATACCGTATCCGGGTTGAAAATTCAATATGCTTATCGGGCTGATAAAGCCAATTCCAATCTGTCCGGAAAGGAGGCGAAGAGATTTTGCCGGGTGCCCTGATTTTCCTGTATACGCAAACGCCTTTGCCCCCATTCACCGGGAGGAGGGCGTTTGATTTTTATGACATTTGGCCCGGTTTTCCCTTTCACGCATCACAAAAAATTCATGAAAGTGTTGTGAATTGTACATATCCAGTTTATATACTATATAATACAAATTTACGCTGTCCGCTTTCCGCAGCAAAGGGATAAATTGGAATTTAATTGACAATTGACAATGAACAATTGACAATTAAGGAATCCCTTCGGGATGATTTAAAATAAAAAGAATTTGGATGAAAAACAATAGAAATTATTTCTAAATTGTCCCGTAGGGACACAATAATTGTCAACTGTCAATTGTCAATTGTCAATTCGGCGAAGCCGGCAAATTCCAATTTAGGTTATCGGCTTTATGCAGCAAACAGAAAAATGCACTTTGG